>DATLMR010000391.1:0-20669 GCA_035537555.1 Blastocatellia bacterium | reverse complement strand
GCTTCGAAGCAGTCCGCGAAGTCGGGCAAAGGCGAATTCGTCAGGGCGTCGATCACCTATCGCACTTTTACCTACTATTAAGACCGCTCGCGTGCCGTCTACTTCTGCCGTCTACTTCAAGCGGGCGCCGTTCGGCACGTCTTCGGTGAAGGTAGCCAGCACGGGCTTCCCTTCTTCGCCGACCGAGGCCGCGAGCAGCATTCCATTCGATTCAAGCCCTCTCAGCTTGCGGGGAGCCAGGTTCGCCACGACTATTATCTTTCGCCCGACCATATCTTCGGGCGTGTAGTGCTCGGCGATGCCGGCAAGCACCTGGCGCGGCCGGCTTTCTCCGACATCGACCATCAGGCGAAGAAGCTTGTCAGCCTTAGGCACGCGCTCGGCCTCAAGCACGGTAGCCGCTCGCAGCTCTACTTTCACGAAATCGTCGATAGTGATCGTTTCGGGGGTCGGGGGCGCGGCGGCTTGAGTCGTGCTCTCGGGGCTCTCGGCTTCGGCGGGAGCGCTCTTCGCGCTGTCGGAAGGCCCTGCTTCGACGGCCTGCGCCGCCGGGTGCGCGCTTTGCGAATTTTGCGGTGCTGCCGCCTCTTTATCCTGGCTCTCCGATCTCTCTATCTCTGCCATTATTTTATCCTTTGCCAGCTTCGGGAACGCCGGGCTGATGAGGTCGATCCTGGCGATCTTCAATTCTTCGCCCCACGCGGCCTCGTTCGGATTGACCCCGAGGGGCTCTCCCTCCAATCCCATCTGCTTCCATATCTCGCGCGTCGTCTCGGGCAGGGCCGGAGCGACGAGCGAGACGAGATGTCTCAGGCCCTCGTACGCGGTCGAGATCACGGCCTCAAGCCGGGCGCGGGCCGACGAGTCTTTAGCAAGCTTCCAGGGCTGGTTGTCGGTTATGAACTTATCGACGCGGGATAGCCCGGCCCACGCGGCGGCGAGCGCGCGCGAGAAGTTCAGCGAATCGAACTCTTCGTCGAACCGCGCCTTGGCCTGTTCTATCGCGGCTCGCACCTCCGACGGCTCGCCGTCACGCTCCTCGAAATTTCGCGGAGGCATGCCGTCGAAGTAATTACGTATCATCGTCAGGGTTCGGCTGGCGAGATTGCCGAGGCCGTCGGCGAGGTCGGAGTTCACCCTATCGACGAGGGCTTCGTAGGTGACCTCTCCGTCCTGTCCGAACGCCACTTCGCGAAGAAGGAAATAACGGATCATATCAGGCGTGAAGTGCTGGTGTAGCGTATTCAGGTTGATCGCGTTGCCGAGCGATTTCCCCATCTTCTGCCCGCCCCTGAGCAGCATTCCATGAACGAATACGGTGCGAGGGACTTCGACGCCCGCGGCCAGCAGGAACGCGGGCCAGTAGACCGTGTGAAACCGCAGAATGTCCTTTCCGACCAGGTGCAGAGCGGGCCAGTAGCGCCTGAATTCCGCGTCGTCGTCGCTGCTCCATCCGAGCGCAGTGATGTAGTTGGTTAGCGCGTCGAGCCACACGTAGATCGTATGGCTCGGATCGCCCGGCACCGGGATTCCCCACTTGACTGTGGCGCGGCTGATCGAAAGGTCTTTCAGGCCGCCGGAGACGAAAGATATAACTTCATTCCGTCTCACGTCGGGCTGCACAAGCTCGGGGCGCGACTCGTAGAGTTCGAGCAAAGGCTTTTGAAACTCCGAGAGCTTGAAGAAGTAGCTCTCCTCGGCAATGCGCTCGAGCGGCCTCTGGTGGATCGGGCACACGGGCTGTTCGTCCTGGGCTTCGACATCTTTGAACTCGTTGCAGTTCGGGCAGAACCAGCCTTCGTAATCACCCTTGTAGATGTACCCGCGCTCGTCGAGTATCTTCCAGAGCCTCTTGACCGCCTCTTCGTGAAGCTCGTCCGTGGTTCGAATCCAGCGATCATACCTGACATTGAGCTTCGCGAACGCGGTCTTAAATTCATCGACTATTTGATCGACGTGCTCTTTGAGGGGCACGCCGCGAGCGGCCGCCGCGCGCTCGATATTGACTCCATGCTCGTCCGTGCCCGTGAGAAAGAAAGAGTCGATCCCGCGCTGGCGCTTGAACATGGTGAGCGAATCGGCGACGAGGGTCGTGTAGGCGTGCCCGAGGTGCGGCCTCGCGTTGACGTAATATATCGGGGTGGTTATGTAAAAGGTTTCAGGCATAGTTGAATGTCTTCGGAAATTTATTGTCCACAAATGACGAGCGACACCGGGGAGGGCTCATTTGCCGTCATTTCGAATCAGCGCCATGGCTTCGGCTCGCGTGCGCGGGTCCTTGAGGAAGCCGCCGCGAAGCGCGCTTGTGATCGTCCTCGACCCGGGCTTCTTGATGCCCCGCATCTCCACGCACAGGTGAGCGGCTTCGATGACGACCATAACCCCGGTCGCCTGGAGCTCGTCATAAAGAAGGTCGGCGATTTCCGTCGTCAGCCGCTCCTGAATCTGCGGCTTTCTCGCCATCATGTCGGCCACGCGCACGAGTTTGGAGAGGCCGACGATTCGCCCCTCTTTCGGTATGTAAGCGATGTGCGCGACGCCTACGAAGGGCAAGAGGTGATGCTCGCACAGGGAGTAGATGGGTATGTCTTTTTCGATGACCATCTCGTCGTGCGTCTCTGCCGGGATTACGTGGATCAGCTCGCGCGCGTCGTTTCGCATGCCCGCGCATATCTCTTCATACATGAGAGCCACGCGGCGCGGAGTCCCCTGAAGGCCGGGCCGGTCGGGGTCTTCGCCGATGCCTTCGAGTATCATGCGCACGCCGGCTTCTATCTTTTCAAGATCGAATAGCTTCTCGCCCTCTTCGTTGTCAGTTTTCGGTTTCTCCATCAGCCTCACTCTTAGAGTCGCCCGCCCGCAACAGCTCGCGATACGCGGCGCTGGCGGCCGCCTGAACATCGATCAGAGGCGCGCCCGAGCTTTCGGCCAGCCGCAGACAGTCCTCGTACTCAGGCTGGAAGTGTAGCGTGCGACCGCCGTCGCGCGCCACCTTTACTCGCGCCGGGCCGAATCCGGTTTCGACCGTCTCCAGCGCCCTATCCAGCACGCGGCGCTTCGCCTCGTAATATCTGACACCTAGAGTCGTGGTCTCTCTCAGAAGCATGCCGATAATCGCGTCGAGCTTCGAGGCCTCGCACAGCGCCGTAATCAGCACGCCCGGCCGGTCCTTCTTCATTTGAACCGGAGTCAGAAAGAGGTCGAGCGCGCCGAGCGCGAAGGCCCGCTCCATGACGTGCCCGAAGGCCTGCGGGTTCATGTCGTCGATATTCGTCTCGACGACGACGATGCCTTCGCGCCCGTCCGAAGGCTTTTCGCCCGATGAATCGCAAAGCAGAAGCCGCAGAGCGTTCGGAAAGTCTTTCGGATCGCGCGTCCCCGCCCCGTAGCCTATGCGGTCGATCGATACCGGGGGCAGCTCTCGAAACGCCGTCGAAAAGGTAGTGAGAATCGCCGCGCCCGTCGGCGTGACGAATTCGCCGTCGATCTCACCCGCATAGACGGGGACTCCCTTGAGCAGCTCCGCCGTCCCGGGAGCCGGGACCGGCAGTACCCCGTGCGCGGCCGTGACCGAGCCGCGCCCCACCCGGAGCGGGGAGGAGATTACCTGCTCGACTCCGAGCAGCTCGAGCCCGATCACCGAGCCGACGATGTCGATGATTGAATCGACCGCTCCCACTTCATGGAAGTGGACGCGGCCTTTCGTCGATGCGTGCACCCTGGCCTCCGCCTCGGCGAGCCTCTCGAACACGCGCAAGGAACCGGCCTTGCTCCTGTCCGAGATCGTCGAATCGTTTATCATCGCGGCTATGTCCGACAGCCTGCGCGCGGGCTGGCTCGCTTCGTCGACCCTGACTTCGAACTTCGTCGCCGCGATCCCGCCGCGCTTCACCGGCGCGGCCGAGAGCTCGTACCCGGACAGGTTCAGCGACGCGAGCTGGCAACGCAACTCGTCGAGATCCAGCCCGAGATCGATGAAGGCCCCGATGATCATGTCGCCGCTCACTCCGGCGAAACAGTCGAAATAGAGCAATCGCATCAGCCCCGCTCCTTCAGGAATTGCGGCAGAATCTCTCCTGCCCTTCCCAGCAGAGTTATGTCCGCGAGGAAAGATATATCGGTCAATTCGGGATTGACCTCGATCACCCTCGCCCCCGCCTGCTTCGCTGTTATCGGCAGGGAGGCGGCCGGGTAGACGACGGCCGAGGTCCCGACGACGAAGAAGAGATCGGCCCGAGATGCGGCCCCTTCCGCGCGCTCGAATATGCTTTCCGACAGCATCTCTCCGAACAGCACGACGTCGGGCCGGGCGACGCCTCCGCAGACGAAGCACCGGGGAGGGTTCTCTTCGAGAGGGCTCTCGCGGTTATCGAACACGCTGGCGCATTTCAGGCAGCGCGCCCGCCACAGGTTGCCGTGCAGCTCGAGGACGTTCAAGCTGCCCGCCTGCCGGTGCAGGTCGTCGATGTTCTGTGTAACGAGGGTGAAGTCCTGAAAACGGCGCTCCCAGTTGGCGAGCGCCACGTGGCCCGGATTAGGCACGAGCGCGGCCAGCAGTCCGCGCCTGTAATCGAACCACTCCCAGACGAGGCTGGGGTCGGTGGCGATCAGCTCCGCCGAGGAGAGCTCGGTGACGGGGCGGCCTCGCCATGTCCATATCTGAGAGCCGCCTCCGCCTCTGAAGGTCGGCACACCGCTCTCGGCGGAGATGCCCGCGCCGGTCAGCACGGCGACGCTCCGGGCGTTGTCGAACATTGTCAACAGCTCATCCGTGACTTCTTGAAGCACCATATCGGCTCACATGATATCAGCAAAAATGTTTATGCTATAAACTCGCCGAGAGCAAAGTCAAGCCCCGAAGCATTCGGAGCGGCCCCGGAAATCGGGATGTAAAGCAAATTGCTTTCTGGTAATATCCGGGGTTCCGACGATTGGTGCCTCGGTCACCCGTGGAGAGCAAATCAGGGAGCTAACGAGAATATGTCGATTCAAGATGCGGTACGGGAGCGGCTTTCTTCTGCCATAAAGGAGCTATTCGACGTGGAGCCGGCGGATATACCGGTCGAGATCCCGCCGCGAACCGCTCTCGGCGACCTCGCATTTCCGGTCGCCTTCGACCTTGCCAAAAGGATCAAAGCCGCTACGGGGCAGAAGCAGAATCCCAGGGAGATATCCTCGCGTCTCGCCGACAGCCTGCGAAACCTGGAAGGCGTGGCACGCGTCGAGGTGGCGGGCGCGGGCTACATAAACGTATTTCTGGACCGCGCCGCTTATATATTGAGCGCGATTCGAGCCGCCGAAACTCCCGCGCCCAGGCTCGGCGGAAAGATCATCGTAGAGCATACTTCCGTCAACCCGAACAAGGCCGCGCACATCGGCCACGTGCGCAACTCGATCCTCGGAGACACTACCGTAAGGCTCCTGCGCGCGGCGGGCGAGCAGGTAGAGGTGCAGAATTACATCGATAACACGGGCGTTCAGGTCGCCGATGTGGTCGTGGGGTTCAAGCACATCGAAGGCAGGTCTCTCGAAGAGGTGAAGGCAATCGAGGGCAAGTTCGATTACTACTGCTGGGATCTTTATGCGCGCGTCGGGGGCTTTTACGAAGAAGACAGGTCGCGCCTCTCGCTTCGCGCCCAGACTCTGCACGAGCTCGAAACGGGCGAAGGCGAGACGTACGAGATGGCCGATTACATCTCGACCCGCGTGCTCAACTGCCACCTCGACACGATGCTCCGCCTCGACGTCGAATACGACGTTTTGCCGCGAGAGTCGGACGTGCTCCACCTGAAGATATGGGACAGGGCCTTCGAGTTTCTCAAGGAGCGCGGCGCCATCGAGTTCGCGACCGAAGGCAAGCTCGCGGGCTGCTGGGTCATGCGGGCCGAGGGAGACGATTCTCCAGAGGACGAAGGAGGCGAGCATGAAGCCGACAAGGTCATCGTTCGCTCGAACGGCACCGTGACCTACACCGGCAAGGACATAGCCTTTCACCTCTGGAAGCTCGGGCGGCTCGGGCTGGAATTTTATTACAGGCCCTTTCGCCGTTACGCGGACGAGCGCGTTTGCTGGATCACCACGTCCAGCGAAGCGGAAAACGTTACGCCCCATCCCGAATTCGGAAACGGCGCGGCCTACTTCAACGTGATCGACATCGGGCAATCCTACCCGCAGCACTATGTAAAGCTTGGCGTGACGGCGGTCGATCACGACGAGCGGGTCGAGCGGAGCGCGCATCTCGCATACGAAAAGGTCGTCCTTACGCCCTCGGCCGCCGAGCAGCTCGGACAGCATATCTCGGAGGAAGATCGTAAGCGGGGGGTCGTCAGCATGTCGGGGCGCAAGGGCCTCGGGGTCAAGGTGGATGATCTGATCGATCAGCTTGAAACCAACGCCCGGGCCGAAGTCGCGAGCCGCAACCCCGACCTGACGGAGGCGGAGCTTGCCGCGACGGCGCACAAGATAGCCGTGGGAGCCCTGCGCTACTTCCTGCTCAAATACACGCGGACTTCTATAATCTCCTTCGATTTCAACGAGGCGCTCTCTTTCGAGGGCGAGACCGGCCCATACATTCAATACTCGGTGGCGCGCATAAACTCGATCTTCCGCAAGCTCTCGGAGGCCGGGCTCGACACGTCGGGCATCGAGGCCGCGCCCGAGGCGGCGAGACTGCTCGACGAAGAGAGCGCCGACGAGCTATGGTCGCTGATCTACCTGGCCACGCGCTTCCCGGATGTGGTTCGCAGCGCAGTCTCGTCGCTCGAGCCCGCGGTCGTGGCCAAGTGGACTTTCCAGCTCGCCCAGAGATTCAATGTCTTTTATCATAACTATCACATTCTTTCAGAGAGCGACCCGAACAGGCGCGCGCTCTTCGTGGCGATCACGACCATCGTTCGGGCGCAATTGCTTCGCGCCCTCGAAGTGCTCGGCATCGAGGCCCCTGAACGAATGTAATCCGCCGAGAGATTTGCGCCGAGGGGCCCTGCGAGCTATAGCATGGGTAGGACACCTCAACGGCTCCCGAAGAGAGGCGATATGCTGATTGTGATGAAACCCGAAGCGACCGACGAACAGATCGAAGAAGTGTTGAAGGTCATACGCGAGTGCGGCTTCAAGCCGCACCCGATGCCGGGCGCTACCCGGACCGCTATAGGCATAACGGGTAACTCGGGGGCAATCGACCCCGCGCACTTCGAGTACCTGCCGGGCGTGGCCGAAGCGATCAGGGTGTCGAAGCCCTACAAGCTTGTGGGGCGCGACCTCAAAAGCGACGACACCATAGTGAAGGTCGGCGGCTCCGAGATAGGCGGAGACGTGCCCGCCATCATCGCCGGCCCTTGCGCGGTCGAGACCCGCCAGCAGACGATGGAGATCGCGGAAATAGTCGCGGCGACGGGCGTGAAATTCTTTCGAGGGGGCGCCTTCAAGCCGAGGACCTCACCCTATTCATTCCAGGGCCACGGCGAAGAGGGGCTGAAGATTCTATCGGAAGTGCGCGACAGGTTCGGGCTGATCATAGTCACCGAAGTGCTGGATACGGAGACGGCCGATATGGTCGAGCGCTACGCGGATGTCTTGCAGATAGGCGCGCGAAACATGCAGAACTTCTCCCTGCTCAGGAGAGTCGGGCAGGCGCGCAAGCCCGTGATGTTGAAACGCGGGATGTCATCTACGCTGGAAGAGCTTCTGCTCGCCGCCGAATATATAATGGCCGAGGGAAACTACAACGTCATCCTCTGCGAGCGGGGCGTGCGCACCTTCGCCGACCACTCGCGGAACACCCTGGACCTCTCCATAATTCCCGCCGTCCAGAATCGCTCGCACCTTCCCATCATCGTCGATCCCTCGCACGGCACGGGGAAACGGCATAAGGTGATGCCGATGGCTCGCGCGGCCATCGCCGCCGGGGCCGACGGGATCATGGTCGAAGTGCACAACCACCCGGAGCTTGCGCTTTCGGATGGTCCGCAGGCGCTCCTGCCTCATATGTTCGAGCAGCTGGTGCGGGAGGTCTATGCCATACACGCGCTGATCTCGCGGACCGAAGTCAAAGTCGTATGAGCGATCTTGCACTCTTTCCCGATGCGGGAGAAAGCGATCGCTCTCAAGGCCGGTATGTCATCAACGAAGAAAGAAGGCCTCAAAGAGTCCGAGGCCCGCGAAGAAATCGACAGCCCCGCATCGCCCTCTCCTTCTGACCCGCCGCACAGAGGTTTCGCCCTATTCGCGAGCGGCCGCCGGAGCGTTCAACTGGTCGCCGCCCTCGCGCTCGTCCTTTCGGTCGGCTGGTTCGCCTACTACTTCATGGATGGCATGACGAACGCCTATGGCGACGGCATAGCCCATTTGAATATAGCCCGCAAGGTCGTGGACCATCCCGACGACTCTCTATGGCAGAGGTACGTTCAGATCGGCTCGCCGTGGCTCCCCCTGCAAACGGTCCTGATGCTCCCGCTTGTGGGAAACGATTGGATGTGGAGGACGGGAGTCGCGGGGTCGATCCCGTCTATGCTCGCTTTCATCATCGGAGCCGTCTCTTTGTACCTGCTCGCCCGGAGGCTCTACGAGCCTGAAGCCGGGGCCTGGGGGCACGCCCTGCCCCTGGTATCGGCGGGCATATTCCTGCTCAACCCGAGCGCGCTCTACATGCAGGCCACTCCCATGAGCGAGCCGATATTTATGGGAACGCTCGTCACGGCGGCTTACTCCCTTCAAAGGTGGATCGACGATCGAAGCCACAGGAGGCTCTTTATAGCGGGGATGGCGATGACGGCGGCGACCCTGGCGCGGTACGAGGCATGGCCCGTAGCCGCCGCATCGGGCCTCATAGTCCTCTTCGCGTCGAATGGGGGAGCAGGCGCAAGGCTGAAAGCCCTCCTGGCCTATGGGGCAATCGTTTCGACGGGACCGGTCTACTGGCTCTGGCATAACTGGGCGATTTACGGAAACGCGTTCGAGTTCCTGACGGGGCCGTATTCGGCTCGCGGGATATTCTTTCAGAATCGAATCAAGTTCGGCTGGACCAGGATCTTCGTCGGCAACGCGACGGCCGACGTTCTGTTGATGCTCACGATGGTCGCGGTCTGCGTCGGCCCGCTGCTCGTGCTGATGACCGTGCTCGGCGTTGGCCGAATGGCTGCAAAGAGGCCCCGCTCACTTCTCAGACACTCGCCCGCCTTCCTGCTGCTGGTTCCCTTCTTCTTTCACGTTATGAGCATCTACAAGGGCGAGGCGCAGATGTTTCCTCTCAGCGCCTTCGGCCTGCTCAATGTCAGGTACGGCCTCCCGCACCTTTTGCCCGTCGCTTTGTTTGCTCCGGCGGTTGCCCCGTTCCTAAAGCGGTTCGGCTGGCGATGGGCCGTCGGAGCGGTGAGCGCGCTGGCTCTCTTGCAATACGGTCTCTTGATTTCCGAAGGCCCGTCTCAGATCGCGGTCTACCAGGACGGGTTCAGGAACGGGCTGAACACGCGGGACGCGAGAGAGCGAGCGAGGTTCTCGAAGATACTGCTCGAAGACCCGCCTCAACCGACCATACTCATGCATTCGGGCGCGCTCGGTCCCGTGGTGATGGAGGGCGGCCTGAGATTCTCCAGCCTGATTCACGAAGGTACAATCCGGTGGCATAGCCTGGGCGAAGGAATCCCCGCCGACGTGCGGACTATCATCATCCAGCAGGGCGACCCGCTCGACGAGCGAATCGGGCATGAGGCAGCGCTCTCGCGTGACTTCGAAAAGCTGTTCGTAGAGCAGGCCTCGGCGGGCAAGATAAAGCTCTACAGGCGAGTGGAAGAGTAGCCTCGGTCCTCAGTCGCGGCGGCACGGTACAGGAGCCGATCGATAGCCGAAGAGCGCGCTAAATCACCTCCGAGCAGATCCGGTGCATGAGAGTCCGGACGCGGTTTCGCCCGGCAGCCTTCGCGAGATACATGGCCCGGTCCGCCATCTCTATCAGCTCTTCTTTCGTCTTCGCGGCATCGGGATAGCTGGCGACTCCGACGCTTGCGGTGACCTGCCCTATCTTATGGAAAGGCGTCGAGGCAATGGTCTCTCGCAATCTCTCCGCCACGTTGATCGCGTCATCTCGCCCGCATTGAGGAAGGATGACGACGAACTCCTCCCCGCCATATCTCGCGCATATATCGACTTCGCGCACTGAAGATTGCATCAATCGCGCGACGTGGCAGAGCGCGGCATCGCCCGTGCGATGTCCCTGTGTGTCGTTGATTCTCTTGAGGTGATCGAGGTCGAGCAGGATCAAAGAGACACTGTCATCATTTCTATCCGCGAGTTTCGTCTCGCGGTCTATACGCTCCTGGAAATACCTGTGATTGTAAAGTCCGGTCAACGAATCGGTCATGGCCTGGGTCTGAACCAGGCGGAAGAGCCTGGCGTGCGAGATGGCGATAGCAAGCTGGTCCGAGACGGTCCTGACCATAAGAACCTCCTCGTCTTCCCAGTTGCGCCCCGGCGTGTCATCCTCGACCACGAGGACTCCGATGACGCTGGTACGGTAGGTCAGGGGCACTTCGAGCGGCCCCGGCGTGATCACCTCTTCCCAGCCCGGAGCCTCCACACCATCGCAAGCGTCCGGCTCGCGTCCGTCTCCTTCCGGCGGTTCGGCCACCTCTCCGGTCGAGGGGTCGCCCGGCCTTTCATACACGCTCATCCCTTCGGGCCTGCTCGTCCCCTCCTGCCACAGGACGAGAGCGGACCGCCGCGCCTTCAGAGCGCGACCGACTTCTTCGACGGCCGTCTGAAGGATCGACTCCAGATCGAGGGTGCTCGAAATGGCTGAGCTTATCCGGTTGGTAGCCATCTCAAGCTCATTCTGGCGCTGCATGAGCATCGTGAGCTTGGTGGTGAGAGAGAGGGCCAGCCTCAGAGAAGGGCTGTGAGGGGTCGAGGAATTGAGAAAAGAACTGAAGGTCTCGCGTTCCGGAGGGTTGAGGCAGCCTATGCGGGCCATCAAGAACTCGATCCCCGTGTAAACGACATTAGGATCGAACGTCCAGATCATCTCGTATGAAGCCGGATGGTTCGCCCCGCCCTCCGGCAACGCGCGCGAAGCGAGCAGCCCGCAGAACCGGGGGTCCATCACCAGAATGAACGGCCCCGTTTCGACATTATGATAATCCTTCTCGCCGAAGGCCGTCAGCCGCTCGTGCTCGCCGGAGATCCACGTCCTTCGCTCGCACCGGGCGTCACATGAGAAGTAGTAGAGGTGGCGCGCGGTCGAGCAGAGCCTGGATAAGCGCTCCGCCTCTCGCGAAGGGGAGCCGTTTTGACAGCCGCCTTCCAGGATCAAAGCTGAAAGCTGGTTCTCCGTGACGACATCTTCAAAGTAGCGGACAAGGCGTTTGATGGTCTCTTCGCTACACCGCACAGGCGCGAATTCTTCGCCGTGCTGGTTTGCAAGCACATTGAACAGTGAGTAGATCAAGTTTAAAAGTCTCGATTTTTGAGAGGTGCTAACAGGTGGGGACAACTAAGCGGCGACTAGCCTGGTCACGAAGCGATTCTACACTGCGGGACTTTAGTGTCAATTCTTTTTTTGGCCGTGCTCCACACGCCGGGCCGGCCCGGCGTAAAGTCGGCACGATAATCGGCCCGCCGTAGTCGCGGTCGTGTAATTTTTTCACTGTAAGTAAGAAACTAATACAGGTGAGACAGGGGGCGTGATTTAAGGGCGTAAGATAAGCCCTTTAATTAAGTCAATTGCTCGGGAGATGCCTCAATCCCGCCCTGGCACGGTTCTCGCACTTGATTTGATCCGTAGCGAAGCGGGCATGCAGGGTGCTTTCAATGCCCTCTGAAAATTGCCTCACCCGAAATTATTGATAAATGAGGAGGGATTAAATGAAGTACAAACTGGCTACCATCATCGCCGTAATGGTGTTCTCTCTAGCGTTTGAGACCGGATGCGCCACCAAGAAATACGTGCGCAATCGAGTGGCGGAGCGGGTCGAGCCCTTAGAGAACCGCACGACGGAACTGGAAGAGACCTCTCGCCGGAACACACAGCAGATCGGCGAGCTCAGGACCGGAATCGAAGAAGTGAGCGGGCGTGCCGACCGCGCCCAATCCACGGCTGACAGAGCGGCGGCGTCCGCCGAGCAGGCCAGCACGCGCGTGGCCGGAGTCGAGCGCAACATCGACGACCTTCGCGCTAACCTCGACAAGTACACCCTGGAGAACACCGCTGTCGTTTTCTTCAGGCCTGGAAGCGCCAAGCTGACTCCGGAAGGCATGGCCCAGCTTGACACGATGGCTTCGCAGATAGTCAATCGCAACGGCTTCATCCTGGAGATAATCGGGTATGGAGACACGGCTCGCGCAACGCGGCAAAATCAGAATCTCGCTCAGATGCGCGCCGAATCGGTACAGCGGTACCTGGCCGATAAGAACAACGTGCCCGTAATGAGAATGTACGCAGTCGGATTCGGGGCCGCGCGCCCCATGGCGACACAGAACGTCTCTACGGCCGATGGCACAACGGCCACGACCGACCGCGCGCTCAACCGCCGCGTCGAGATTCGCGTGCTGACCAATAACGCAGTTCCCGGCGGGGCGACTCGTTCGACTACTACGGGAACCGGAGCGAACCAGCTCTAAGATCGATTGATTCGCAAGGGTTTAGAAGGCGGGCTCGCCTGCCTTCAGCCCTTCGCGGCTGATACAAGGGCGCGGACGCGGGGCGATAGGGTCCCGCGTCCGCGCTTTTTCTTTTCTTCACTCCTTTCTCCATGTTCTCTGCCGGCGCGGTTTTATCCTGCCTTTTGAATGTTATAATGTTGGGGCAACCGGATTTAGGGTCATCGCATCACAGCCAGTGAGGTTATGGCCGATCTAGTTCAACCACTAATAATGACCTGGACCGCTGAAAGAAGCGAACCGGCCACTGATCTCGAACTGGTCAGGGCGGCGGCCGCCGGGGACTCGAGCGCTTTCGAAAAGCTCTATGGGCTCCATAACCGGCGCGTGTATTCGCTATGTCTCAGGATGCTAGGCAATCCGGCGCAGGCCGAAGACCTGACTCAGGACATTTTTTTGCAGGTGTACCGGAAGCTTGGAAGTTTTCGGGGAGACTCGGCCTTCACGACCTGGCTCCATCGCTTGACGGTCAATCAGGTGCTTATGCACTTTCGCAAGCGAGGGGTAAAGATGGAGCAGACGAGCGAGGAAGGCGACTTTACGAACATCGTCGAGACCCCCTTGCAGAGCACTCGGCGGACTTCTCTGATCGACAGGCTTGCCCTGGATCAGGCCATAGCCGAACTGCCTCCGGGATACAGGGCCGTATTCGTCTTGCACGATGTCGAAGGGTATGAGCACGGCGAGATAGCCAAGCTGCTCGGCGTGAGCGTGGGCACTTCGAAATCGCAGCTGCACAAAGCGCGCATGAGATTGCGCGAGCTGCTTTCGAAGAAGAGTCATTAAGGATCGGGTGCGTGAAATGTTATGCAATGAGTGTCAGGATGATCTTTCGGACTATATCGACGGAGCGCTCGAACTGGGCGTGCAGGTCCGGGTGGAACGCCATCTGGCGGATTGCGAGCCGTGCAGAATTGTCCGCGACGACCTGCTCCAGATAGTCCATTTCGGAAGGCGTCTGCCTCTGCAGACTCCTTCGACGGCTGTCTGGTCGCGTATTCAATCGCAGATTTCCGAGGAACGGCCCGCCGGGCTCCGGGATCGCGCGGCTTCGTGGTGGGCGTGGATTCAGCAGCGCCATATCAATTTGAACATACCGCAGTTCGCGGCGAGCGCGGTGGCCCTGGCGATCTTCGTGTCCGCCGCCATGGTGGCCTCGAGACAGAACGGGTTTCAGGCGAGCAATGTCGTCACGAGCCAGGTCATAGCTCCACAGCCTCGGACGAATCTCTTATCGAGTCCCGACATAGAAGAGATGGAGCAGACCATCGACAACCTGAAGCGGACGATCGAATCGCGCAAGGCGAACTGGACGCCCGAGCTGCGCGGAGCCTTTGAGCGCAACATGATCCACGTCAACCAGTCCCTGCTCGAATGCCGCCAGGAGCTGAATCATAACCCGTCCGATCAATTCTCGCAGGATTTGATGCTTAATGCCTATCGTGAGAAGATGCGGGTGCTTGATGGGTTTTCTAAATTTTAGTGACTACCGACGACTGACCCCGTCGGCGATTCGGTTTGGTTGAACGATGCCAGGAAGATTGAAGATTTGCGGAGGGCGCGTGTCAGATAGACTTTCGCTCCTGCCTGTGATGGTCCTCACGACCCTGCTGTTCGTCGGCGCCATTCCGGCCGAGCCTTATTCCGGATTCGAGAGAACCTATTCGCCGCAAGGCCCCGCGACACTCACCGTCTCGAATATAAACGGCGACATAAACGTGGCGGTCTGGAACAGGAAGACCATCAGCGTCAGAGCCATTGCGCCTTCGTCCGTTGCGATCGAAGATGAGGTGTCGGGAAACGACATATCCGTCTCCGTGAAGAAGAGCCTGAGGGTCGGTAAGGCCACGTTCGAGATATCTCTGCCGGCGGAGACCTCGCTTTCACTCAACAACATCATGGGCCGCGTCCAGGTCCAGGGAGTGAGCGGCCACCTGACGGTCAACTCTTTCGACGGAGACGTGCGCCTCATCGACGTTCGAGCCCACTCGGTCGATGTGAAGGTGACAACCGGCAGCATCTTCTTCGACGGAGACCTTCAGGGGAGCGGCACGTTCAGCCTTCAATCCATCAAGGGCGATATAGATATAACCCTGCCCGGCTCTACCTCGTTCAGCCTGGTCGCCCGAGCCCTGAACGAGAACATAAATCTCGGCGAGTTCGCCTCGAGCCTGTCGGAAGCAAGCCGGGGCGTGAAGGGCATGACAGGCACCTACCTGAAAGGCGGCCCGCGTCTCAGCCTTACAACTTTCAGCGGCCGAATCCTCCTGCGTAGAAAATAAGAGGAACTGCCCCCGCCCGCCCGCTCATTATCGCGGTCCCAACCATTGCGGAACATTATCGGTATTAACTCGTACTTTCCCGTGGCGGGTCGCAAAGCATGGCCATTCGCGGGCGTGCGTGTTATAAGTTCTCGAGAGCCTGAAAGAATTAAAGGATGATCTGTGGGCTCGCCCTCTTCCCTCAATAGCGGCAAGAGAATCGGATTAAAGAGGTTATTTCAAACTTAATAAATGGCGCGCAAAAGCGGTTTAGATGCGAATCATACACGTCCTCGCAGGATCAGAGCCAACAGGCAGCGGCCCAGCGAACCCAAAGCCGAGAAAGCCAGCCTGTTTGAGGATTTGATTGCGGACAGGGACGAGCGAACGGAGCCTGACGCGCTCCTGCCCTACCTCACCGAGCGAGTGGCGCTCAAAATGCCCAGCGATTTGAAGTTTCTAGACGACGTGCTCAACCTCCTCAACGACCGCCTGCTCAAGCTCGGGATAATCGGGCCGGAGGACTCCGAGGTGCTCATTGCCCTCGACGAAGCCATAGTCAACGCCGTCAAACACGGTAATAGATGCGATCCGCTGAAAGTGGTCCATATCACGGCGGAGTTCGATGAGTCCGGCGCGCATTTCACTATCAGGGATGAAGGCGAGGGCTTCGCTCGCGAGAAAGTGCCGGACCCGACAGACCCGTGCCGCCTGCTCGAGCCGAGCGGGCGCGGCCTGCTGCTGATCAATCACATAATGGACAACGTCTGCTACAACCCTTCAGGCAACGAGATCCAGATGTTCAAGCGGTGTATGACCGGCACCCAACCTTCGGAGGCTCGGCAGGAGAACCCATCAGAAGAGTAGAAGGGCCGTCCGACTGTTCGCCCTGCATTACAGAAAAGAAAAGCCGGGAAGCGCTTCCCGGCTTTCTCCTTTAGAGAGGCTCTTGCGCTCAGGGCCGTGACTTGTACTTCTCGTACAGCTCGGTGTGGCGGCTTGTAAGAGGAATCTGCCGCCCGTCGATGAAGAGGTATCTCACCTGGGTTCGGATCTCGAGGGGGTCGCCGTCGGTGACGATGATGTTCGCGACCTTGCCCTGTTCGATCGAGCCGATGCGATCGGCCACGCCGAAAATCTCCGCCGGATAGATCGTCACCGCTTTGAGGGCCTCTTCCTTGGGGAGCCCGAAGGCCGCCGCCATCCCCGCGTTATAAGGAAGATCGCGCGAGTGAGCGGCGTCGAGAGTCTGGAAGGCGATCTTGACGCCCGCTTTCGAGAGAAGGCCCGCGTTGGTGAAGGCCGCGTCGTAGGGGTCGTCTTCGTCGGCGGGCATGCGAAGGACCGGGCCGACTATAACGGGGATATTCCTGGCCTTCAGTTGATCGGCGACCTTGTACGCTTCGACCCCTCCCGAGATTATCGCCTTAAGCTTCATCTCTTCGGCGAACGCGAGGGCGCCCTTGATATCCGATTCGAGCTGCGCGCTGATAATCACGGGCATCTGTCCCCTGACGACGGGGACGAGGGCGTCGAGCTTCAGGTCTGTTTCCTGCTTCGGCAGGCTCGGGTCCTTGGCCCTCGCATCCCTCGCATTGCCGTAGGCGGCCGCCTCCCGCAAGACCTTCTTGAGCGAGTCCACCTGCTTTTCCTGCTCGCGCCGCAACTCCGCGGGCGAGCGCCGCTGCCCGCCGCCGCCGAAGTCGAACCCGGCGCCCCGCCCGCCCGGCCAGTTGATGTGCATGGCCACGGGGGACTTGAGCACCATGTCCTTCGGGACCCATCCGGCCAGGTTCAACAGAGCGCTCTGCCCGGCGATCTGCCCTCCGCGCGGCGCGCTGAGCGTGGTCGTCACTCCGTTTACGCGCGTGACGGCTATGTGCGCGCTCTCCGTGTTGATCGCGACATCGGCGCGAATGTTCGCGTTATTATCGCCGATCTCGGAGGTATCGACCGTGCCGGGGACCGAAGAGATCTCGGTCAGGCCCATGACCGTTCCCGAGTCGATCATGCCGGGATAAACGGAAAGGCCGGTCGCGTCGATAACCTTCGCGCCGGGCGGCACGGATACGCTCGCTCCTACGGCCGCAATCTTACCATTCTGAATTACAACCGTTCCTCTCTCGATCACGGGTCCGGTCACCGTGACTATGCGGGCGTTGCTGATCGCATACGTTTCGGGCGGATTCTGCGCCAGGGCGGCCGGCAATGTGCCGCCCTGGCTCGACGCCATTACGCACATGGCAACGGCCGTCAGCCAGATCAGTGTCTTCCTCTTCATCACTCTCCTCCTCGGGCGCTCTCGGCGCGATTCGTCACCTGGGCGACTACTGCTTCGGCCTCAGTTCTTTCGGCGGCTGCGGATCATCGGTGCGCGCGGCACCGGGCGCGCCGCCGCGCCTCTGCTCGCGCTCGCGCTTGATTAAATCTTCCTTCTCCCGCTTGAGCTTCGCCCGCTCTTCCATGTCGGTCTTGCGGTCGAAGTAAATCTCGCCTTCGATCATCGTAGTTTCCGGCATGGTGTAGACCGAGAACGGGTGCTGGCTGAAGATCACCAGGTCGGCGTCCTTACCCACGTCTATCGACCCCGTGCGCTTGTCTATGCCGAGCTGCATCGCGGAATTGAGAGTCACCGTGCGAAGCGCCTCCTCCTCGCTCATCCCGCCGTACTTGACCGCCTTCGCGGCTTCGAGGTAGAGGCGCCGCGCGCGCTCGTCGGAGTCAGAGTTGACCGAGACGTTCACCCCGCGCGAGGTCATCAAAGCCGTGTTGTAAGGGATCGCGTCGTAGGCTTCCGGCTTGTAGCCCCAGAAATCCGCGAAGGTCGAAGCGCCCGTCTTGTGGGCGGCGATCTCCTTGGCGACCTTGTATCCTTCGAGAACGTGCTGGAGGGTCTGGACCTTGAAGCCAAGCTCGTCCGATAAATTGAGCAGCATCAGGATCTCATCGCTTCGATAACAGTGCGAGTGGACCAGACGCTTCCCCTCGAGTATCTCCACTATCGCGTCGAGCTCCAGGTTCCGCCTTGGAGGTATGGCATTCTTGTCCGTGGCCTTCTTCGCTTCATAATCCTTCCAATCGCGCTGGTACTCTTTCGCGCGAATGAAGGCGTCGCGGATCACCTCTTCCACGCCCATTCGAGTGGCGGGATACCGGCGCGGCTGGCCCTGGGGCGGCGGGAAGTTCGAGCGCTTGGGGTTCTCTCCGAGCGCGAACTTGATGCCCGGCGGCGCGTCGGCGATGAACCACTCTTCGACCGGCCGGTTCCGCTTCAATTTCAACACGGCATTCTGCCCCCCTATCGCATTGGCCGAGCCGTGGAGCACGTTGACCGTGGTCAGGCCGCCCGCGAGCTGGCGGTAGATGTCCGGATCATACGGGTTGATTACATCTTGAATGCGCACCATCGACGTAACCGAATAGGTGCCTTCGTTGACGTTCCCCTCGACCGCCGTGTGGGAGTGCGCGTCGATGATGCCGGGAGTCACATACTTTCCGGTCGCGTCGATTACGCGCGCGTTGGCGTCGCGCGCCTTCACCTCGGACGCCGCGCCCACGGCCGCGATCTTCCCGTTTCGGATCAATATCGAGCCGTTCTGTATGGTGCCGTGCGAGGCCGTCATAATCGTCGCGTTTTGAATGAGAATCTCACGCGGCGCGTTTCCCTGAGCGTTATTGCCCGCCTGCCCGAAAGCAGAGGCAACCATCGCCACGGTCATGAGTGTTGAGATCGCGATATTTAGCTTTTTCATAAATCCTCTCCGGTTCCGGGTCGGTAATCCCGCCCGCGGCCCTTTGTGAGATGTCGAGTTTCGCGAGCTCTCGCGCTCGCGCCCACCGGGACGGGACGGCGAGGACCGCCCCTCTCACCTCGGTCTGCTGCCAGTGAACTCGAATTGCCCCATCGCGGAGAGAGAGATCACGCCCCGCATGGAATCGCCTTCAATAGTTCCGGTCGTGGTGGCATCCACAGTGTCGCCTCCCATCTGGATGCTCATCGAAAAAGTGATCTGATTGCCGCTCATCCGCACGCTCCTTACCGGGAACGACCCCATCGGCCCCGCGAACGTTCCGGAGATCTGCTGGCCCTCGCGGCGAAGGCTCAGAGTCGTGCTTATATCCCCCTGCGGCGAGCGAATGACCAGGGACCACTCTCCGGTCGGATCGACTGTCGCGGCTGCTGCTCCGGCCGCGCCTGTTCGTTGAGCGGGAGCCTCGGCCTTCTTGAGGTCGACCTCCGAGCCGTCGATAAATACGTGGCGGACCCGGGTCTCTTTCGCCAGCAGATCCCCGCTCGTCACGAGGAGGTTGGCGATCTTGCCGACCTCTACCGTTCCGACCTGATCGGCCACGCCGAGTATTTCCGCCGCATCTATCGTGAGCGCGCGGAGCGCGGCGTCTTTAGGAAGCCCGTTTTCGACGGCCTTCTGGACGTTGGCGAGGAATTCCTGCGGGCGCAGCGAACCGGAGGTAAATGCGAATTTGACTCCCGTCTGCGCGAGCTTCGCCGCGGCCGTCGGCAATTCGGCCCGCTCCCTTAGAGTCCGCAGAGATTCGTCGTTGTCATCGACAATGTCGGCGGGCCGCTTCGGAAAATCGACCGACAGGATCACCGGGATTTTACGGATCTTGAGCGTCTGCGCCATGCGATGGGCATAGGGCGCGCCCGCGATTATCGGCCTCAGCTTGAACTCGTCCGAGATCAGGAGCGCCCTCCGTATATCGCCTTCGCTGTTTGCCACAAATATAACGGGCATGTCGCCCTTGATGGCCGGCTGGAGCGCGGCCAGCTTCTTATCATATTCGGGCCTCGGATATCCGCGCTTCACCCGGTTGTAGCGATCGACCTGATTGCGGTAGTTGACCCCGTCATAAAAGGCCTGCCTGATGAACGAGACCGTGCCCATCAGAGAGTTCGGAAACACGCCGAAGAAGCCGGGACTCGTCGTGAACTGCACCGTCAGCGCCACGGGAGAGCGCAGGACTAGCTTCGCGGGCTCGGAGCCCGCGAGGTTGATGACCGCGCCCTGCCCCGCGAAAATTCCCTGGCGCGGGACCGTGTAGGCCGAGGTCACCCCGGCCGAGCGCGCATCGTCAAGCCCCTGCGCATCCAGCTTTACCTGATCGGCCGCCGAGGCGGAAGGGTCGCCGAGTCCCGGGTCTGCCTGCCCTTGCTGCCCCTGCCCCCCCTGCCCGGCTGCCGCCTGCCCGGCCTGCGATGGCCCGCGTTGAGGAGCCGAGAGCGCAAGCGACGTATATCCGTCGATCAATCCGGGGTAGACGGTCAATCCCGCGCCCTCGATCACGCGAGCGTCGGCGGGAACCTTTGCATTCTCGCCGACGTCGGTGATCAGCCCGTTCCTGAATACAACCGTGCCACGGGCAATGTTCTTTCCGGTGCCCGTGACAATCTGCGCTCCCCTGATCGCGTAAACGTCGGGGCCTTCGAGCCGCGCGACTCGCGTCTGCAAAAGCATGATCAGCGCCGCAAACGACAGAAGCGCCGCGCCCGAGCGCGCGAAAACGAATCCTCTCTTGCGCGCGCGCAGGCTTCCCGGCCGTCGCAAGCAATTTTTGATAGTCATCCCTTTCTGGCCTCCTGAAGGATTGGCGATATATGAGGAAAGTCTGAAAATATATGCCTGATTGATTAACTGCCAGTCGCACTAAACTAGATCGTCATTGTCCACTGTGAGTGCGGTTAATTTATAGCATCGCTCCCGGTATCCGCAAGCTAATCCAAGGTAATTTCCGGTC
>DATLMR010000390.1:0-3327 GCA_035537555.1 Blastocatellia bacterium | reverse complement strand
AGAACTCGAGGACCGGAGGCTACCACGAGACCCTGACCCTCTTCTGGGTCTGGGTGGTCGGCAAGTACTTTCTCTTTGAGGGCGGCGCTCGCTCGACGGTCGATCTCATCAACGACTGCATCGCCCGCCACGGAAACAAGGACCTGCCGCTACTCTACTACAGCCGCGAGGCGCTGATGTCATGGAGGGCGCGCGCCAGCTGGGTCGAGCCGGACCTTAGACCGCTCGATTGATGCACGCCTTTCGAGGCCGGGAGACGAGTTCCTCCCGGCCTCGAAGGGCTTCTATCTCACCGCTCGAACCCGGCGACTCGCGCATGTAGATGCCGCCCGCGCGCTCCGACGAGCGCCTCGGTTCATCCGCTCTCAAACGCGTGGTAGTTCAGGAAGACCTTCGCATCGCCGCTCCCGTGAAAGACCAGGCGCACCTCTTCGAGAGACGAATCGCTCGCCAAGAAATCTCTGATGGCTCGGGATGAGACGGCCGCGGCCTCTTCGCGCGGGTAGCCGTATGCTCCGGTCGATATGGAAGGAAAGGCCACGGTTTTGAGGGCGTGCCGGACCGCAAGGGCGAGCGAATTACGGTAGCACGCGGCCAGTAAATCGGCTTCGCGGTCGCCCGTTCTTCCCCTTATCGGCCCGACCGTGTGAATCACGTGACCCGCCGGGAGATCGCCTCCGCTCGTGATGACGGCTTCTCCCGTGGGCAATCCTCCGGGAAATTGCGCGCGGCGAATCTCTCTGCATTCTTCAAGGATTCGAGGCCCGCCGGCGGAGTGGATCGCGCCGTCAACGCCTCCCCCTCCGAGGAGCGAGGCGTTCGCGGCATTTACGATGGCGTCCACTCGCTGAGCTGTTATGTCGCCGACCAGGACCCTGACCCGCCCGCGCAGAAAAGATTCCAAAATGTCTGTTGTGCTCATACGCCTCGATACCCCTTCGCTCGACCGGCAAGCGCCCGCGCCCGCGGCTCGTCTTAGACATTAAGTATATTAGACCGGCTGCGTCCTGTATGCCCGCGATTTTTCGAGCCGATCTTTATCTCTCACGCGAGCCCTTCGAGGTATCTCCCGGGCGCTTAGTCAGGCTGATCTTCATCTCTACGACCTTCGGGCCGAGCGGGCAGGCGATCTCTCCTATCAACCGATTATCGACGGCCCGGACGCGGAGCGGGAATAGCCCGGCCGGAGAGACGACCAGAAGCCGCGCTCCATCTCCGTCGAGCGTCACGGTGATTATCTTCAGCCTCTCGGCCGCGGGCAGTCCCGTGCGGCGCGCGAACTCCGAAAGCGGGCCGGGAGTCGATATCCATCCATGATAGCCGCCCTTCGCGAGCGCGATCTCCATCTTCCCGGAATTCTGCTGCGGGGGAGACTCGACGGTGTAGTCGTAGGCTCCCGCAAGATCGAGGCGTGCGCCTTTTCGCTCGCGCGGCTCGTCGATCTCAAGAAATCTTTCGGCGAGTGCCAGGGCTGTCTCCTCGACCGCGGGCGGGCTATCTCCGAGATTGGAGAGCAGGGCCACGACGACACCCTCACGAGGGAAGATCAGGATAACGCTTCGCCCTCCGTTGATGCTTCCGGCGTGGTGAATTACCCGGCGCTCCCGCGAGTCGGTCCCGATGCGCCAGCCGATGCCGACGGCGGTCTCTTTTCCGTCCGCGGTGTGCTGTGTGGTGAAGAGCAGGTCGAGCGTCTCGCGCTTGAAGAAGCCGGGGCGAAGGTGGCTTGAGCCAAACAAAACGAGGTCTTCAGCCGTGGATAAGAAGCCGCCCCCGGCCCATTTGTAGCTCGAATCGACGAAGGCCGCGTTGATCTGTTTGCCTCCGGGCGCGCGTTGATAGAAGCGGGTCCGGTCGGGCGTGATCGACTCGTTTCTATCGGCCCCGGTCTGCCGCATGCCGAGAGGCCGGAAGACCTCCTCATCCATATAGTCGAGAAAGCCGCGCCCGGCCGCTGCTTCGACCGCCTGGCTGATAAGAGTGTAGCCGAAGGTCGAATACTGATAGCGCGATCCGGGCGGAGCGACCAGGGGATCGTCCTGAAATATCTTCAGAGAGTCGATCACCTTATCATAATGCTCGAGATCGATATTGCGGCCGTTGGAGTAATCCTTGGCCTGATAATGGCGGATGCCCCCGAGGTGTCCGGCAAGTTGCCGCGTCGTGACCGGGGCTCCCTTGTCCGGAAAGGTCGGGACGTATTTTTGAATCGGGGCGTCCAGGTCGAGCTTGCCCTCCTGATACAGCCGGGCGACGGCCGCAACCGTCAGCATCTTCGAGACGCTACCCAGGCGAAAGCGCGTCCGAGGCGTTACAGGCACGCGCTGTTCGAGGTCGGCGTATCCGAATCCTTCGGACCAGACTACCTCCCCGCGCACGCCGACCGCGACGGAGAGGCCGGGGATGCTCGACGCCTCCATGAACTCGCGCACGGCTGCCTGCCCGTCTTTGATCGCCGGGCCGTAGCGCGGCGACAGCACCCTCTTATTTGCGACCGGCCTTTCGAGTGAAGCCGCTTCGCGCTGCTTTGGGAGCGCATTACCGTTGCCTGCCAGGGCCAGAGCCGCCACGGCTGCCGCGATCATCCGAAGTCTATTCATAGACAAGTATTTCCTCTTTTCAATCCGCCCGGAAGACCGGACCGGACATTAAGCCGGGTTTCATATGCCGCCGTTCAGATCGAGACTACGAATAGAACGCGCGGAAAGAAAAAAAAGGTGCATAAAACATGCGCCGCGAGCGCTGGTTGCCGGGGCCGGGTTGTTATATCCTACTTCGCCGAAGTATTGCGATACGCCGGGCTGAAGCCGGAATGGCCGCGGGAGTTTTTTGCCGATGAGATTTCTACCGTTAACCGTAACCTGTCCGGCCTGTGGGTCCGGAGACGTAGTCTATAGCTGCACGCCCGATTGCTGCTTCAATCACGTATGCAACGCCTGTCTCAGCTCCTTCGAGCTCTCCACGAAAGATCTCGGCGAGAGCCTGGCTTCGGGCTCGCCCGTAGCCGAGGAAGGAGACTCGTGCGCGCCGACCGTCTCCTGCGCCCGGTGCGGAAGCCTGCGCCTGCTGATGATAGAAGACGGCGCTTCCGGCTCCAGGCTGGCCTGCTCTTCCTGCCACACGTTACTTGAGTTAGAGATCGTGAATGATTAGTATCTCTGGTTTGTGCGCTACGGCGCACCGAGCGGTATGTCTGATCTTCGAGTCGTTTGATATGGAGAGAGCCCATGCTTGTCGCCCTCATTATTTTCGTGATCCTGCTCGCGAGTCTCGCCGTCTTCGCGTTTTTTTATATGCAGGTGAAAAAGAACAGGCGGTCCGAGGGAC
>DATLMR010000389.1:0-7067 GCA_035537555.1 Blastocatellia bacterium | reverse complement strand
GGGCCTTGCGCTCGAGCCGTCTGTTAAGACAGCCCGAAGCGCAATGCCCGCCATTCGGACTTACGATCCAGGGTCATAACTCTATAAAGACAGTGGAATCAATGGACGGCTCGCGGGAAGACATTTCCTATGAGAATCGAGGCGAGCCTCCTATTTGAATTTGCGCGAGGATACAAGCTATGCGCTTAAAGATGGTTGCTATATCGCTTCTCTGCCTGGCACAGGCGACTCCTGTGTTGTGCCAACAACCTTCGGCTCCCGCCAAAGAGCAGGATCAGGATACAATCCGGCTCGGAACTTCGACCGTTCAGCTCGACGTGATCGTAACCGATAAGAGCGGCCGCAGGATAAACGGACTCACCGCCGCCGATTTCGAGGTCATCGACGAAAAGACTCCCCGAAAAATCGACTTTTTCGCGGCCTTTGAAGGCTCGGCCCTGCGCTCCGCATCCGAGGCGGGCAAGGCCGAAGCCGCGCCCGATGCCGCGAAGGGGGATCGCGCCGGCTCGCCCCTCGTGATCCCCTTTCAGGGCCGATTCATCGCCCTCTTATTCGATACTTATAATATCTCGACCGAGAATTTCAACCGGGCACGCAAGTCTCTGACGGATTATATAAACACGCAGGTGGCTCCCACCGATCTGGTCTCCGTGACCTCAACGGGCGGATACCTGGGAGCGCTGCAACAGTTCACGAGCGACAAGCAGCGGCTGCTCAGCGCCCTGGCCCGCATCTCCGCGCAAACCAGCACGGAGCGGACGAGCAGCAAGCTGAACCTGACGCCTGCCGAGGCCACTCGAATCGACAGCGGCGACACCATAATGCTCGACATCGTGGTCAATAGGCTCGCGCAAGAGGGCAGCGATTTTGGATCGATGCCGAAAGACCAGCTCGAAAATCAGGTCCGGATCGAGGCCAGAATGGTGCTGAGCCAGGCCAGCCAGATCGCCGGCAGGACTCTCTCTACTCTCGAAAACCTCTTCAAAGGCATGGCCGAGCTGCCGGGCCGCAAGATCGCCGTCCTGATGACCGAGCAGATGTTCGTCGCGGAGGGCACGTCCGCCGACATGACGAAGCAGATCGATAGAGTCATCGACCTCGCGCGCAAGGGCGGCATAAGCATCTACGCGCTCGACGCGGGCGGCCTTCGCACCAATAACACGTCCGCGAGCGAGCGAATAACCGGGTCCGCCTTGAACTCCAGGAACAAGGAAGCGAGCTCGAGCTTCACGGACTTTCAGAACCTGGGCGCCGCCCGCGTGCTTACGCTCGCGACCGGAGGCGAGCTGATCGCCAACACGAATAGCCTCGGCTCGGGCCTTCAAAGAGCGGTCGAAGATTCCAGCACCTATTATGTCGTTGGCTTCACCCCTTCGGAGGCTCCGGACAACAAGTTCCATCGCGTCACCGTATCAGTCAAGGGGAAGCCGGACCTCATAGTTCGCACCCGGCGCGGCTACCTGGCTTACAACGAAGAGGCGGCCAAAGGGACGAACACGGAGATGGTCGCCGCGCTCATATCGCCCATCCAGCGCACGGACCTGCCTCTGGAGGTCGTCGCCAACGTGGTACCCGACAAAGGCGCGCAGATCATTCAGACCGGCCTGCACATCGGGCGCAATTACATCTCTCTGCCGGCCGCGGACGCGCCCGAGCAGACCGCCGCCTTCGACGTGGCGATGGCGGTATTCTCCATCAACAGCAGCCAGCGCGTGGGGGCCGTGGAAACAACCGTCACATACGACCTCGCGAAGACTCCGGACGCGCGCCAGAAGCTGAAAGCCGACGGGTTCGTCATGGTCAAGGAATTCGCCGAGCTGGCCCCGGGCAATTATCAGATCAGGGCCGTCGTCAGGGAGAAGAAGACCGGCCTGATCGGCAGCGCGTACCAGTTCTTCGAAGTGCCCGACACCAAGAACCGCAAGATCCCCTCGCTTAGCAGCCTGGTCCTGACGACCGCCGAGCAGCAGGGGTTCAGCGGGCATAACAGCTTCAAGGCGGGCGCGCCCATCGATGTTCGGTACGTTCTTTATAATCCCCCCAAGGAGATCCAGGGGCTCACGCAGAAAGTGCGCCTGATAGACGCACAGGGGGCGGTCCTGCTCGATAGCCCGCTCGCAATCGCCGCCCCTCCGGCCGGCGCCGACGGCGCGATGGCCCCTCAGGCGACCAGATTGAAGGCGCCGATGAAGAGAGGCCGCTACGCCCTTGTAGTGTCGATTCAGGGGGACAAGGGGAAACTCGATATGGAGCGCCGCGCCGACTTCGTCGTCCAGTAGGCGACGCAGCGGACAGGAGCGGACAGGAGATGAGGCCTTCCGCCGGGACAAAGCACGGCCGTCCGGATGGCGGGCGGCCGTGCCCTCTTGAAATCTCAAGCCTCAGATTTACCTTCTCGCCGCCCGCGTGGCGTCATAGAGGACCTACGATGTACATGAAAGTGGTGGCCTTCGCTTTTCTCATAAGCTCGATTGGCGCGTCGGCCCTTCCGCGGCAAAATCCGCCCGCCCAGGCAGAGCAGAAGGATGATGACACGATTCGCATCGGCACGGGCGCGGTCCAGATGGATGTCATCGTCACCGATAAAAGCGGAAGGCGGATCAACGGGCTCACCGAGGCGGATTTCGAGCTGCTCGATGAAGGCATCGCGCAGCCGCTCGATTTCTTCTCCGCTATCGAAAGCCTGCGCGTGAAGCGGAGCAGGAGCATGCGCGCGGCCGACGGGTCAGAAGTCAATGTAAGCTCGGCCCGGTCGCTCCTCGCCTCACCTTTCAAAGGGCGGCACATAGCCATCTTCATCGACGATTTCAACCTTTCGAACGACGGGCTGCTGCGCGCGCGCGCGGCGATCATCAAGTACATCTCGACCGAGCTCTCCTCCAACGACAGGGTCGCCCTCATCTCGACGGCCGGGGCGCTCGGGCTTTCTCAGCAGTTCACGAGCGACCGGCAGGCGCTGCTCAGCAGCCTGAAGCGCATAGTCGCTCGCGGCAGCATCTACGACCGGGCGAGGGATATCTCGCTCAGGATCTCGGAAGCCGAGGCCGTTCGCATCGACCGGGGAGACGGCGTGGTCCTGCAAACGGTCGCGGAGCGCGCCCGCTCGGAGGACATCTCTTACCAGGTGATGCCGCAGGCGACCATAGAGCAGATCATCCGCACCTCGTCGCGCGGTCTGGTCGCGCAGATGGCGGCCGGGACCTTGAATGCTCTCAAGACTTTGACGAACCTCATTCAAGGCATGTCGGAGCTGCCGGGGCGAAAAGTCGTTTTGATGCTGACGGAATCGTTGATCAGCGGCGGCGGCTCGTCCGAGAGCGTCACGAGCCAGGTGCTCCAGGTCGTGGACCGGGCGAGGCGCGCGGGCGTAAGTATTTACGCGCTCGACCTGCACGGCCTCACCAGCAGGGTGAACGCCGAAGAGCGCAGGCCTCAGGGCTTGCGAACAAACCCCGATTCCTATTTCTCAACCTTTGAAAGTCTGGACGCGGCTTATACTCTCGTCGTCGGTACGGGCGGGGAGCTCATAGCCAATACCAACAACCTCAGCGCGGGATTGCAGGAAGCGCTTGAAGATTCCAGCACCTATTACGTCATAGGGTTCACGCCGACAACTCAGCCTGACAACAGGTTCCACAGGCTGGCGGTCAACGTCAAAGGGAAGCCGGACCTCATAGTTCGCACCCGGCGCGGCTACCTTGCCATCAACCACGATACCGCGCGAGGCACCGGCGCCGAGCTGGTTTCGGCGTTGCTGTCGCCCGTGCCGCGCACCGAGCTGCCGCTCGAAGTGGTCGCCAACGTCGTGCCGAGGGCCGGCAAGCAGGTCGTCATCACCGGGCTTCACGTCGGCAGCGGATCGATCACCCTTCCCTCTTCCGAGGCGGCCGACCCCGGCGCGGCCTACGAAGTCGTCGCCTGGGTCTTCGGCGCGGGGAGCGACAAGCCTGTGGGCGTCCTTCAAAAGACCTTCACATTCGACCCGGTGAAAGAGGCCGATGCTTTCAAGAAGCTGAAGACCGACGGCTTCGCTCTGGTCAAAGAGTTCGTGGAGCTTGAGCCGGGCAATTACCAGCTCCGCGCGGTCGTTCGCGAAAAGGGCACGGGGAAGGTTGGCTCGGGCTCTCAGTTCTTCGAGGTGCCGGACCTGAAGAACAAAAAGACGCCTTCTATGAGCAGCCTCGTGCTCAGCCCGGCGGGCGAGGTCGGTTTCGGAGGCCACAACAGCTTCAGGCCGGGGAGCGAAGTCGATCTGCAATTCCTGCTCTATAACCCTCCGAAAGACATCCTGGAGCTCGTTCAAAGAGTGCGGCTGATCAACGCGCAGGGGCGGATACTGCTCAACGCCAACCTGCCCGCCGCGAAGCCGTCCGACAGCGGCAATCCGGCGCAGGCGGTCCAGAAGACCCGCCTTAAATTGCCGCCCGCCCGTGGACGGTATATGCTACTGGTGAACGTTGTGGGCCAGAAAGGAAAGATCGATTTGGAGCGCCGCGCCGATCTGGTAATCGAGTAACGGCTGCCCCGCGGAGCGCTTGCGGATAATCGATCGCTCGATCTTGGATCAACAGATAGCTACCGAGAACCTCAAGCATTGTTCTGCTTGCGGCAAAGGCATACCCGCCTATGCGTCAAGGTGTGAGCATTGCGGAACTGAGCAGGTAGAGTCCGCGCCCCTGAACTCTGACGCCGTCAGAGAGCGCGCTTTCCTCCTCGCGCTCTACAAGCGATCGAATCCATTCACCTATCTGTTCCTCGGCATGAACGTGGGCGTGTTCGCGCTGATGTGTCTGGCCGGCGGCCTGAGCGCGATGTCGGCAGATAACCGGGTCCTGGTCGGGTTCGGCGCGAAAGTCAACGAGCTGATTCGGGCGAACGGCGAATACTGGCGATTCGTCACCTCGATGTTCATCCACATCGGTCTCATTCACCTCCTCTTCAACAACTATGCCCTCTACATCGTCGGACAGGAGATCGAGAGGCTCTACGGCTCCTCGCGATTCGTCCTGCTCTACCTGTTGACCGGAATCTGCGGCTCTCTGGCAAGCTACCTCTATACGGAGAACACCTCGGCAGGGGCTTCAGGAGCCATTTTCGGGCTGTTCGGGGTGCTCGCCGCATTCGCCTTCAGGTACAGGGGCGATGTGCCGGACGTCATACGCAACAGCATCAAGAAGCGCGTTATCCCGCTCATCATCCTGAATCTTACGATCGGCTTTTCGGTTGCTCAGATAGACAACGCGGCTCATATAGGAGGCCTTACTTCGGGGCTCCTGCTCGGATTCCTGATCCCGTACAAGCGGCCCAGAGAGAAGGAGACCCCCTTGATCTGGCGGGCGCTCCTGGGGATATCGCTCGCCGTAATATTCGGCTCCCTCTTCATCGCATTCGAAAAATACTCCGGGCCGCCGCTGAAATTCGAGAACCTCACCTCGAACCCCCAATCTATGAGGCTCGCCTACCTGAACGGGATGATGGAGAGCTATAACTCGATGGTCGATTCGAGCGTTGCTTTTCAGAAGACCATCGAGAGCCGGGGCGGGGGCGACTCGTCGACGGAGGCGAGAGCAGCCGCCGAGCGCGGCATCAGGCGCGTGAATAATACGCCCGGACTGCCCGGCAAGGGCGGAGAGCTCCGCAAGAGCCTGCTCGAGCTGCTGACGGACCAGAAAGCCCTCGTCGAACGATACGGCCAGACTGGCGCCGCAAGCTGGAGCAGGGCCGCCTCCGAGCAGTCCGCGCTCAACGAAAGGGCCAACCGGTTCGTCGAAGAATACAAGGCATGGAGCGAGGGGAATTAGGCTCGCGGCGCTGCCGCTCGCTTTGCCGGTTGAAGATTCCGCCCCGAAGTAATAACCTTACCGGTTCGCTAAATATCATCATCTCTTATCGAATGGAGGCAAAAGCGATGGCTATAAAAAAAGTCGCGGTGCTCGGCTGCGGCCTTATGGGGTCCGGGATCGCGCAGGTATGCGCGCAGGCGGGTCTCGACGTGACGGTAATTGAAGTATCGGAGGATTTACTGAAGAAGGGCCTGGGCGGGATAGAGCGACAGATGGGCAAGCTCGTAGAGCGAGGCAAGCTCACCCCGGAATCGAAAGACCAGACCCTGTCGCGCCTGCGGGGCGCCACCCGGCTGGAAGACGCGGAAGGCGCGGAGATCGTCATCGAGGCGATAATCGAGAATTACGACGAGAAAGCGAAAGTCTACTCGCGCCTCGACCGGATTTGCGAGGCGGAGACGGTCTTCGCCTCGAACACTTCGAGCCTCTCCGTCACGCAGATGATGACCGCCGTGAGTCCGGAGCGACAGCGCCGGTTCATCGGGCTGCACTTCTTCAACCCGGTCCCCGTGATGAAGCTTGTGGAAGTCATTCGGACGATCCTTACCGACCCGTCCGTCTTTCAGGAGGCGAACGAGTTCGCGCGCGCCATCGGCAAGGTGCCCGTCCAGACATCTGACCGCACGGGTTTCATAGTGAACCGGCTCCTGGTGCCTTACATGCTCGATTCGATTCGCATTCTGGAAGACGGGGTCGCGTCAATCGTGGATATCGACAATGCCATGAAGCTGGGCTGCGGGTATCCTATGGGGCCTCTGACTCTTGGAGACTTCGTCGGGCTCGACACGACCTACTACATCGCGAATATCATGTTCGACGAGTTCAAAGAGAAGAGATTCGCCCCTCCGCCTCTGCTGAAGCGCATGGTAATGGCGGGCCTGTATGGCAGGAAAGCGGGCCGAGGGTTTTACGATTACACCGACCCGCAAAATCCCGTGCCCATGAATCTGCTCTGATCTCCCGGCGGGTGGCAAAGAGTTTCGCTCGCGACCTGGGGGCGCGGGCGCGACACCCGCGCCCCCGGGAATCAGGAGCCCAGCTCTCCGGCTATCGATTTAGCGGTCTCGCGCGCCCTCTCGATCTCTTCGGGGCCGAAGGAGATGGCCCCTACTACCGCGTGGCCGCCCCCGTTATATCGCTCGCAGATGGAAGCCAGGTTGTGGCGGCGGGGCTGTGGGCTCCACGGGTTGAATCCCACGGAGACCTTCGACCTGCCCGGCGTGA
>DATLMR010000388.1:0-25068 GCA_035537555.1 Blastocatellia bacterium | reverse complement strand
CCCTCGACACTCTTGTTGGACCCACACCCGCGCTGCAGCCTCCATGCGCCCGGTGGTGACGCGTTGGCACATCCAAACAGGGCGGGCCGGTGAGCCGCCGGCTTCACAGGAAAAATCCGCCGAGTTGGTCGCTACGCGGGTTGGCAAGGCAAGTGACCATCCTGTCCTTCCAGATCTTTTGAAAATGCGCATTGGTGCCATGCCGGGTATCCAGATCGTAGCGCCTCTGGAGTATGCCTGCGCGGGTTATGAAGTGAAGCCGGGCAGCGCTCTGAACAGCAGTCACCAGAGCCCCTTGATTTGGAGCTCGCAAGGCCATGAGCTGACGCGCGAGCGCCCGCGCCGTGACGATGCCGACATCATAATGGAATTGCTCGTGTGACAGGAGTGCGGGAGTTTGAAGCACACCCGTAAAAACCTGTGCATTCGGCGTGATCGTGATGACGTTTGGGTCCGCCATAGCAAATTGACCGTTGATCTCGCGAGGGGGCAAGGGAGGCAGGTCGAAGTTGAAGCGCGTGAAGGCGTCGACGAGCGTCCCGTCGCCGGGATCGAGGATTTGAGTCCCCGACGGCGTGAAATTCGCCCATGTCAAATTAGCTGGATTCGCTACTACCGTGATAGCCATTTAAGCTCCCAAATGATTTCGAGGTTTTGAGTTATTAATGCGGGGACCACCAAAGGTGTCGAAGGCTTCGCGCCAAATACCCTTAGAGTGGCCATAGTTGTTATTCACCACGACCGCTATAATGTAGCATGCTCGTCATCTGGAAGGGAAAACGAGGTGAGCGGCGGCGTGTAGATTGAGTAGGAGGCTCCGTATGAACTCTGAATCCGGTTCCGAAACGAAAGTGGCCCTGCTGCGTTACGCGGGCGCCGAGCAGTTTGTCGGAGTTGCTCCGAGCGGTCACGCTATCGTGACAGGCTTCTCTCATGAGAATCTATCTGCTCCGACTCCGATGGAACTGCTGCTGATCTCGCTAGGAGGATGTACCGGGGCCGACGTGATTGGTATTCTCGAAAAGAAGCGCCAGAAGGTCACCGGCTACGAGATCGAGGTTCGCGGCGAGCGGCGGGCCGAGCACCCCCGGATCTACACCAGCATCGAGGTCGTCCATAGGCTCAGGGGCAGAAACCTCGATCCGAAATCCGTGGCACACGCCATAGAACTCTCCGAGACCAAATATTGCAGTGTCTCCGCCATGCTCGCTTCTTCAGCTGCTATCACGACCCGGTTCGAAATCAGCGAGGATACTCTCTGATGAAGCCCGCCTTTGCGCCTCATTGTTCGCCGGTTAGCATTTGAAAATTACCTATTCGGCAGCTTTGACCACCTGGCGCCGCATGAGTCTAATTTGATGAAAGCCATGACGTAGTTTCATCACATTGACCGAATTGCGCCCGATTGAGAAAACATGTAAAGAGGCACCGTTCGGGCAAATCCGAATTATTTCGGCCGCCGGAAAGGAGTCGCCCCCGAGGCCGGATGGGCGGGCACGTAGAGTCAAGCTCTTTTATCGCGGCCAGTTAAGATACGTCTCGCAGAATGGCGGCCCGTAGCCCCAGGCGCTCGCGGGGAGTGTAGGAAGGCTTTCTTCGTCTACTGGCACATCTATTGATTGTTGAACCGGAGTGTTCATGGTCCTGCCCCTTCAATTGAGGCCGAAGCCGTAAGAAAGCGAAGGCACGCTCGCCGGATTTGAGGGCGCGAAAGATCAGCTGGGGAACGCAGAAGGAACCCTTAATGGACCCTGCAAGCAGACAAAAGCTAGTCAAGACATACATGCTGTCGGTCGTCGCGGCGGGCGCGATCATCTTCACGCTCTCGCTCTCGAGACTTCAACTCCCCCAGCTCGGCCTTAGATACATTCTCTTGATGCTGATCACCTTCGGCATCGGCTCCCGCGTCATCATCAGCTTCTTCAGATTCAAGTCCTGCGTGTCGATCTCAGATGTATTCATTTTCCTGACGATGTTCCTGTTCGGAGGAGATGCGGCCATCGTTCTTGGAACGCTTGAGACCTTCTATGCTTCTTTGCGGATCAGCAAGAAGCCTGTAACCATATGCTTCAACGCGGCCGCGATGACGATATCCACCGCCGCGACCGTGCTGGCCATCCGGCTCATATTCGGAAATATCGGGGACATAACCGCGAGCGAATACTCTTCAAAGCTGATCATCGCCACATGCTCGATGGCTTTCTCGCAGTACATAATCAACTCCGGCTTGATCGCCATCGCCGGAGCCTTGAGGGCGAACAAGGCCGTCTTCGCCACGTGGAGAGAGCACTACGTCTGGACATCGATCACTTACTTCGCGGGCGCATCGGCCGCCGGCATCATAGCGAAGCTGATCGCCGTCGTCGGCTTCTACGCCTTCGTCGCCGTGATGCCGATAGTTGCGATCGTTTATTTCACCTACCTGACCTATCTCAAGAACGTCGAAGCGTCCGCGACCCAGGCCGAGCAAGCCGAACAGCACCTCGCGCAGATGCTTGAGAGCGAGGAGCGGTTCCGCAGTGCCTTCGATCACGCGCCGATCGGAATGGCGCTGGTCGGTCCCGACGGCCGCTGGCTTCAGGTGAATCGCTCCCTTTGCGAGATCCTCGGATATACCGAGGACGAATTCCTCAGCATGAACTTCCAGGCGATCACCTACCCGGACGATCTCGGAGCCTTCCGCGCGCACCTGGACGACGTGCTGGAGGGAAAGACCGCGACGCACCAGATGGAGAAGCGCTATTTCCACAAGCTCGGCCACGAGGTGTGGGTGCTGACGGGGATCTCTCTCATCCGCGATTCGCAGAGCAGGTCGCAGCACATCATCTTCCAGATTCAAGACATCACCAACCGCAAGCGCGCCGAAGAGCAGCTCCTGCACGAGGCGTTTCACGACGCCCTCACCGGGCTGCCGAACCGCGCCTGCTTCATGGAACAGCTTCAGATATCTCTCGAAGAGGTGAAGAACTCCAGGGACCACCTCTTCGCCGTGCTCTTCCTCGACCTCGACAGATTCAAGCTCATCAACGACAGCATCGGCCATATGACCGGGGACCAGCTCTTGATCGGCATAGCCCACAGACTGCGGAAGTGCCTCCGTCCGGGCGATAAGGTGGCCCGGCTCGGCGGCGACGAATTCACGATCCTGCTGGATGGAATACACGACGCGAGCGAGGCCATCGAAGTAGCGGACCGGGTCCAGAAACAGGTCTCCCTGCCTTTCAACCTCGGCGGGTATGAAACCTTCACCACCGCGAGCATCGGGATCGCCCTCTCGAATATCGGGTACGAGAGGCCCGAGGATGTATTGCGCGACGCGGACACGGCGATGTATCAGGCCAAGTCCCTCGGAAAAGCTAGGTACGTGATCTTCGATCAGGGCATGCACGCGCACGCGATGAACCTGCTCCAGCTCGAAACGGACCTGAGGAGGGCCATCGACAGGAAGGAATTCTTCATCCACTACCAGCCCATCGTTTCTTTGAAGACGGGCAAGCTCAACGGCTTCGAGGCGCTCGTGCGCTGGCAGCACCCGGAGCGGGGCCTGATAGCGCCCGAGCATTTTATCGCGGTGGCGGAAGAGACCGGCTTCATCGTCCCTATCGGGCAATGGGTGCTGCGCGAAGCCTGCAGGCAGATGCGAGTCTGGCAGGACAGGATTTCTCCGGACCTCTCTCTCTCCATGAGCGTGAACCTGTCAGGCCGGCAGTTCGCCCAGGCGAACCTGATAGATCAGATCGTGCAGATACTCGACGCGACAGGCGTCGATCCGCGAAGGCTCAAGCTCGAGATTACGGAAAGCGTCGTGATGGAGAACATCGAGGTCGCGACCCGGATGCTCGAACAGTTGCGGACTCTGGGCGTGGAGCTGAGCATCGACGACTTCGGGACCGGGTACTCGTCGCTCAGCTACCTGCATCGCCTGCCCATCGACACCTTGAAGATCGACCGCTCCTTCGTCAGCCGCATAAGCGAAAACAACGAGAACCGCGAGATCGTCCGCACTATCCTGATGCTCGCTCAGAACCTTGGAATGGGTGTCGTGGCCGAAGGCGTCGAAACCAGAGAGCAGCTCGAATGCCTGCAAGAGCTGAAGTGCGACAGAGGGCAGGGCTACCTCTTCTCAAGGCCGGTCGATGCCGCAACCGCCGAAAGGCTTATACTCAACTACAACGATTGGCAGGCCGCTATCTTCCCGACGGAAGATCCTTGCGAAAAGGACGTATTCACCGGCCTTGCCAGCAGCTACCCGATGTGATCTCCCGCACTCCCCGCCGCTCATTCATTCGCCGCAGGCTTGCGATACCCGAAACCCTCCATCACTGCCTGCCCCTCGTCGCTCAGGATGAAATCGACGAATCTCCGGGCAATCTCCTTCTGACCGGAAGCCTCGATTACTCCTATCGCCTGGTTCAAGGGCGAATGAAGCCGGGATTCGATCTCGATGTGCGACCCCTCCCCGCTCTTTACGAGGGACAGGGGGATGAAGGCGGCGTCGGCGTTCCCTGAGCTTGCGAACTGCTTGGCCTGCGCAACATTGTTCGCGTAAACGACCTTGGCGGCCATCCGGTCCCAGAGCTTCAACTCCTTGAGCGCTTCGACGGCCGCCCTGCCATAGGGGGCGATCTCCGGCTTTGCGATGGCAATCAACGTGATCTCCGGCCGCTCCAGTTCCTCCACTTTATTGATGGCCACGCGGCCGTCCCGGCGAGTCCAGAGCACGAGCAGGCCGCGCGCGAAAAGCCTTCGAGTCTCAGGAACGATGAGTCCTTTCGCCGCGAGCCTGTCGATGCTGGCAACGTCGGCCGAAGCAAAGATATCGAAGGGCGCGCCGTTCTCAATCTGTTTGGCCAGGTCCACCGTCCCGCCGAAGCTGAAGGCGACCCGGACCCCGGTTCGCTCGGTGAACCGCTTGCCGACTTCCGCGAATGCGTCGGTCAGATTTGACGCCGCCGCGACGGTTATCGATTGTTCGGTGCGGGCATCCTCTCCAGCCGATTGTCGAGAGCATCCGGCTGCGAAGAGGAGGAGGAAAAAAAATAGTGTCGTGCATGGCGCGACCAGTAGCAGGTGCGCGCGAATGGACCTGTTTGGTATCATCATTCACCTGTTTAGACCGGGCGTTCGCGACCGGCGCTCGAACTGGAGTATCGAAGACCTGATTCACCCTGACAGACCGGCATTTTCTCACTCGTCCGGGCCGGGAGGGAAGAGGATTTCCCGGATTGATGGCATAAGATATGGAACCAAGGTCATGAAAATAGTCATTCCTGATGATTACCAGTATGCCACAAGAGAGCTGGCGTGCCTTGAACTGCTCGACTCCCACGAGGTAAGAATTCTCGGCGATCTCAGTAAAGAGCCTGACGCGGCGACTGTCCTCGCCGAGGCCGAAGGCCTTGTTCTTATACGAGAGAGGACAAGGATCGATCGAGAGTCTCTCGGGCTGATGCCGAACCTGAAGTTGATAAGTCAAACAGGTAAGGCCGGGCGACACATTGACGTTGCGGCCTGTACCGCCGCGGGAGTTGTGGTTCTCGAAGGCGCCGGGTCCCCCATAGCCCCGGCCGAACTCACCTGGGCTCTCATAATGGCCTCACGAAGAAAGCTGGTACAGGCGGTTATCGATATGAGGCGGGGAGAGTGGCAGACGAATATCGGGAGCGCTCTACATGGCCAAACGCTCGGCGTGTGGGGCTACGGGAAGATAGGCCGCCTGGTCGCCCGATTCGGACGGGCGTTCGGCATGGAGGTCCAGGTCTGGGGAAGAGAAGGCTCCAGGCGGGCGGCCGAGTCAGATGGGTACAAAGCGAGCCCTTCGAGGGAATCTTTTTTCGAGAGCTCAGACGTTTTGACGCTTCACCTCCGCCTCGTCGGCGACACGACCGGAATGATCTTGGGTAAGGACTTTGAGAGAATGAAGCCGTCGGCCCTGTTCGTCAATACCAGCCGGTCCGAACTGGTCGAACCCGGCGCGTTAGAAGCGGCTTTAGGGAAGGGGCGCCCCGGTTTCGCCGCCCTCGACGTATTCCCGGAAGAACCCATCTACGACCCCGCGCATCCGATGCTCAATATGCCGAACGTGCTCTGCACGCCGCATCTGGGATACGTGGAGAAAAACGGCTACGAGCTCTATTTTCGCAAGGCTTTCGAGAACATTCTCGATTTTCTCTCCGGAAACCATTCCAGCGCCTTGAACGAACCGGCATCTCCCTCAGGGCCGATAACCTGACCGTCCATCCGTTCCGCGACTCGATTGCCACGAGGGGCGAGTCGAATCGGGGTTCTCCACCGGGCGCAAGCTTGAACTGGCCCGGCGCGTTGAATACAATACAGGCCAATCATTCACGAGCTCAATCCATTGAAAGGTGCGTGTTGAAGAAAATCCTCGTTACTACTCGGTCGCTCGGGGTCCTGCTGCTCGTCTTTTCTTCGATCTCGCCGCTTGCCGCGAGGGGGCAGGCTCCTTCCGCGCTCACCGCGAAATTCGTACCCGGGAAGAGCGGCCTGGAGCTTGAACGGCGAACCCAGCCTGGCTCTTTCTTCGACGTGGTAGGCCGCAAATCCGCCGTCTTCGGCTACGAGAATCGGCCATTCGAGGCGTGGGTCTACCCGCTGAAGCTGCTCGATGATTTCAAGCTCTCCTTCGAGCTCGAAGGCTATCCTCTCGATATAAGCGGGCCGGATATTGTCGCGTCGATCAATGTCCGCCCCGAAGCGACGACCTTCACCTATTCACATGCCGCCTTCACCGTGAGGCAGATAATCTTCGCGCCCGTCGAAGAGCAGGGCGTCATCATATTGCTGGACGTGCGGAGCGCCCTGCCGTTAAGGGTGACGGGCTCGTTTCGACCCAGGCTGAAGCTGATGTGGCCGGCGGGCTTGATGACCGGGTACATCGGATGGGACGAGAAAGCGCACGTCTATACGATCGGAGAAGAGACCAGCCGCTTCGTCGGGATGATCGGCTCGCCCTCGGCGCGCGATCTCTCTCTTATGCCTTACCAGGAAGAGCCGCGCGACGTTCCCAATCGCTTCGTGATTGAAGCCTCGCCCGATGATATGAAGTCGCGCTTTATCCCCATCATCATCTCCGGCAGCACCGAGGGGCGAGAGAAAGCGAAGGCAACTTACGATAGGCTGCTCGACTCCGCGCGGTCTCTTTATGAAAAGAACGTGGCCTATTACGCGCGCCTGCGGGCTGAAACGACCGGCGTGACGACCCCCGACGAGCGGCTCAATACCGCCTTCGATTGGGCGAAGGTCGGCATCGATAAAGGCATGGCTACGAACCCCATGCTTGGCACGGGCCTTCTGGCCGGATTCCGCACGTCGGGCGAAAGCGAAAGGCCCGGCTTTGCCTGGTTCTTTGGCCGGGACGCGCTCTGGACCGCGCTTGCGATCAATTCGATCGGCGATTACGCTTCGACCCGAACGGCCCTCGATTTCTTGAAGAAGTTTCAGCGCGAAGACGGCAAGATCCCGCACGAGATATCTCAGAGCGCGGCGCTCATTCCCTGGTTCAAAGATTACCCTTACGCGTGGGCGAGCGCGGACGCGACGCCGCTATACGTCATACTGCACGCCGACTACTGGCGAGCGAGCGGCGATTCGGATTTCATCAAAGGGAACTGGGAGTCGATTCTTAGAGCCTACCGCTTCACCTCTCGGACGGACACGGATAACAACGGCCTGATTGAAAACACGAAGTTCGGCCACGGGTGGGTCGAGGGCGGCGCGCTTTACCCTCCGCACGAAGAGATATACATGCAGGGTCTCTGGATCGAAGCGCTGGCGGGGTTGGCCGAGCTTGCCGTAGTCACAGGCAATAAAACGGTCGCCTCCGAGGCGCGGGCGGCTTCTGACCGCACGCGCGCCGCGATGGAGAAGACCTACTGGCTCGCCGATCGCGGCTTCTATGCCTTCGCCACCAACCTCCCGCGGTCGTCGCCTCGGGCTGCCGAGCCGGGGCCGAACAGGGATACGCGACAGGCGCGGATGAACGAGCTCGACCAGGCGCGCCTGATCGACGAGGATACGGTCTTGCCTGCCGTGCCTTTGTGGTGGAGGGCGCTCGAAGATTCACGCGCTCAATCCGAGATAGACCACCTGGGAAGCGGTCGGATGGCTACCGACTGGGGGTCTCGAATCATTTCTTCCGGAAGCCGCTTATACGATCCGCTCTCATACCATTACGGTTCCGTATGGCCCCTCTTTACCGGGTGGGCTTCGATGGGCGCATATCGTTATGGACGGCCCGATGTCGGCTTTCAAGCCCTGATGGCGAACGTACATCTCACCTACAGCGGCGCGCTCGGATTCGTGACGGAGTTATTGTCGGGAGATTTCAACTCGGCGTTCGGCCGGTCTTCTCATCACCAGGTCTGGTCGGAAGCGATGGTCGTGACCCCGATCATTCGCGGCATGCTGGGCATAGAGGTGAGCGAAGGAGGAAAGGCGTTAAGCTTCGCCCCGCAATTACCCGCCGATTGGGACCGAGTCGCCGTGCATAACGTCATCGCGGGCGATACGGGGTACGATTTTTCCCTTCAGAGGGGGGCGGGGCGAGAGACTATTAGGGTTGTCCGGCGCGAGCGGGCCGGTTCGACCGCGCGCGGCAATAATATCCGAGCCGCGCGGATTACTATCGCGCCGGCATTTCCGCTCGACGCGCAGGTTCGTTCGGTGACTGTCGGCGGCCGTCCCGCGAAGTTCGACCTGGAGCGCGTGGGGGATGTGCAAAGAGCCGTCGTCACGATTGACGGCGACGCGGCGGCCAGCGAAATAGTTTACACCTATGAAGAAGGGACCGAGATTTACGCCCGAACGGAAGCGCTACGGCCGGGAGCGACCAATCAGGGTCTTCGCGTCCTGCGCGCGCGCGCGGATGCGGATGCGCTACATTTAGTGCTCGAGGGGCTGGGAGGGCGGTCGTACGAAGTGCGGGTGCGCGGCCGCCGCAGGCCCAGGGAAGTGAGCGGCGTGAAGATAATCGAATCACTCGACGGCGAGACCGGATTGCTCGTCAATTTCGAGGGGGCCGCCGACGCTTATGTCCGACGAGAGCTGTCCATCCCCCTTCAGACAAGAAGCAGGTAGCTCACTTCGAGAGCGGAGCAAGAAAAGAGGAGATGCCGTTGAAGGCATCTCCTCTTTTTTGATCAGCCGCGCCAGACGGCGCGGGTTGACTGGTCCTGATCGCCCTTAGAATTTGAATCTGACGGCGAACTGGAAATTGCGCTGCGGGTCATTGCCGCCGAAGGCCGTGTTCGTGATGCGGCCCGCGTTGGCGTTGGGGTTAGCCGGGTCTCCGATGAATGAATCGGGTTGATCGAGGTTAACGTGGTTGAAGAGGTTGACGACTTCGACGCGGAACTCAAGCTCTTTGCTTTCCGTGAAGATGAATTTCTTGAACAGAGACGCGTCGGTCCTCCAGTAATTCGGCCCGCGCAGGGCGTTTCTCTTCAGGTTCCCAAAAGTTCCGACCGCCGGTTTAGCGAAGACGGTCGGGTCGAAAAATCTGGTGCGAGGTCCGCCCGTGTTCGGATCGCCTACTATGTTCGGGCGATTGGGGCCCGTGTCCGAGATTCCGCTTGTGTCGTAGCCGACGTTGAACGGAAGCCCGCTCTGGATCGTCGTATTGGAATTGAACTGCCATCCGCCGATCAGGTAGTCCACGCCTCTCGGGGCATCACCGAACAGTCGCCTGTTGCGCCCGATTGGCAGCTCCGCCAGCTGCGATAGGACGAAGGAGTGGGTGCGATCGAAATCCGACGGACCGTGATTGATACTCCTGTCGATGAAGAAATAGTCACGGTCATAGTTGGTCGACCTCTGCCATGTGTAGTGGGCGAGGATCGAATAACTATTGTCGAAGCGCTTGGTGAATTTTGTCTGAAGCGAGTTGTAGCGGTTATCGCCGCAGTTGCAGTAGAGCAGAACGTCCTGCGTCCAGCCGAACTTGTTGAAGAAGAACCTGCGGTTATTTCTCGGCACGTTCGGAAAGCCTTCGAGCGTAGGCTGGTTGCCTTCGCAATCGGGGTTATTACCGCAGAAGACGTGCGTGCCCTTATTGCCGACGTAGGCCGCCTCGAGTGAGATGGTATTGGTCAACTGGTGCTGCACGGTCACGTTCCACGCGTCTACGGTAGGCAGCCGCTGTTTGAAGTTCACCACGCGAGGGGTTACTCCGTTAGGAAGGAAGAACCGCCCGTTGGACGGGAGCGATGTATTCGGCACGCCGCCCTGATTAGGAGGGGCGTCGAGGCCGAAGAACGCGTTGAAGGCCGGCGGGCCTTGCTCCAGGTTGAAGACGCTGCCGAAATCCGTAGCCGCGCTGAGGTTCTGGATCGCCAGCACCGGCAGGTTCTGCGTCACGGTATGACCGAACACGGAGCCGAAGACTCCGATGTCGTAGCTGCGGCCGTAGCCCGCGCGCACAACGGTCTTCTCGCTGAGCTGATAGCTGATACCGAAGCGCGGGGCCCAGTTCAGGCTGTTGTCAACGCCGCCGTTCAGAGAGTTGCCGCCGACTCCGGCTACGACGACTTCTCCCGTGTTCGTATCGACGAAGCCGCCGTTGCCCGCTCCATTGACGGTCTGGGGATTGATGATGTCGAGTCGCAGGCCGTAGTTCAGGGTGAGCTTGCGGGTGGCGTGCCAGGTATCCTGCCCGTAATAGAAGTGGCGCCACTGGCGTTCCCGCGCTTCGAGAGACGAGCTGACAAAGCGCTTGAAGAACGTCACGTCGCCGAGCAGGAAGGTCGCGATTCCGAGCCCCTCGCTCACGCGCTGGCCGTTCACCACCTGGCCGGTCCGGTTCTGGCTGAACGTGAGCTCGCCGGACCTGTGGTTATCGCTCGGCACGCGGAGGTTGAATGCGCGGCGAACGTCCACGCCTACCTTGAAGGTGTGATTGCCCCAGGTCTTCAGAGCGTTGGTGACGAACTGGAACTGTTTTTCCTGCTCGTCGAGGGGGCAGTTGCAGCGTCCGGTCGCGTCATCGAGGCCGGAGCCGAACCTGAAGGAGCCGGGCCTGCCCGAGTCTCCGACGAATGCCGCGAAGAGCCCCGAAGTGAAGGTGTCATCGAGATTCAATCCCGGGATGCCTGCATCCGCGGCGGGCGACGTGCCGAAGTCATTCGGGAGCACGTTCACTCCGTACTTGAAGAACCCGAAGCGGAAGTCGATCACCATGGTCGGCGAAAGAGTGTAGTCGAAGCCGAGCGCCAGGCTGTGATTGCGGACCTTCGACGTGCCGCCGAGCGACACGAGCTGCTGGCCTCCGCCCTGGCCGAAAGCCTGGGGGCCGTTACGAGTGTAGTCGGCAAAGCTATACCGTCCGAACATATTGAAGTTGCTGCTCAGGCGATTATCTATGCGGATGTCGAAGGTATCGTTGTCGAATATCTCACTGCCGCTCGCGACGAAGTTGTTTCGGGTGCCGTTTTCCGTGCCCGGCGCGTTCGGCAGGGGGATAAGGTTCAACAGCGCCAGGGCCTGCATCGAGCGCCTGTTGACCGGTATCCTGTTGCCCGGGAATTGCAGGCCGGTTTGCGGGTCGAAGATATTGACGCCGTAGGCGCTGAAATCTCCGTTGCGCGCCGCGACCGTCGGGACGGTGAGCAGCCGCGACCCGCCGATCTTGCTGCGCGTTCCCTGGTAGTCGCCGAAGAAGAAGAGCCTGTCTTTAAGAACCGGGCCGCCGATCGAGCCCCCGAACTGGTTCTTCAGAGACGGGGGTATTAAATTGCCCGAGATGGGGTCGGCCTGAAATTGCGTAAACGGGTTGCGCGCTTGCAGCACGTCGTTCTGCCGGAACTCGAAGATGCTGCCGTGGATGTCGTTCGTGCCGGATTTGGTCTGCACCGACACGACGCCCGCGATTGCCTGCCCGAATTCCGCGTCGTAATTCTGCGACGTGATCTTGGTCTCGCCGATCGCCTCGAAGTTCGGATTGATGACGATGATTCCCAGGATCGGGTCGCGGTTCTCAGTGCCGTCCAACTGGTAGCCGGTGCCGCTGAAGTGCTGGCCGTTGACCATTATCTGCGTCGAACCCTGAGGGTTTTCGCTCGCCGCGTGTTGCCACTGTAGCTGCTGGGTCCCCGGAGTGAGCAGAATGAACTTGGTGAAATTGCGGTCGAGGATCGGCAGATCCGTGACCTGTCTTTGATCGAAAGTGGTGGCTACGTCGGCGCGGTCGGTCTTTAAAAGCTGCCCTTCGGCGGCTGTCACCGTGACCGTGTCGCCGATCGCCCCCGGATCAAGCGCCGCGTCTATCTTGGTCTGGGTATCAAGATTGACGTCGACCTTCGAGACGACCGTCGGCCTGAAGCCCTGGGCTTCGACCTTCACCTCGTATTTGCCGGGGAGCAATCGTTCTTTCACGTATAGCCCGGATTCGTTCGTCGTCACAACATCGGAAGTTCCCCGTTCCACGCTCGTGATCGTAACAGTGGCTCCGGCAACCACTGCTCCGTTCGGATCCGTGACAGTGCCGCTGATGCTTCCGTAAACGGCTTGCGCCCTTACATCAGAGGCGAAGGATCCGAGCACAAGCAACAGACCGAACAGAAAAATTGTAATTCTGGTTCTGTGCATGATTGGTGCCTCCGCGTTAACTGGCCCTTGGCCCTGGTTCTGCGAATGGAGAATAGGAAGTTGGCTCGTTACGAAATGCCAGAGCAGACTGGCAACGTATAATGCACCTCAGGTTAAGGGCGGGATTCATCTGCGGCTGAGGCTACATTAAGCGTCTTCCCTTTATTTCAAGCCTTCCCGCGTGGAAGTATCTTGACGTCGTGCCCTTCTGATTAACTACATATGTCAGCTACGAGGTGATTTTGTTCCTCAGTCCTGACCTGCCTCATCTCGAGGAGTCGAAAGTACCGCTTTCTAGACCCGCGCTCTGCGTAGGCACGGTTGGTTGCACCTGCCGCCGATTTTATAGCGATCGTATCAGACCCGGATTAACCAACAGGTGCCTGCCCTGTTTGAGGAAGAGTCCAGGCATACTCGATCCCACGAATTCCTAATAATGTGATCCTGTTGTATCCCACCTTCCCTTGAGTGTCAAGGTTAATTCCTCGGATGAGAACATGCCGGGAGGCGGGCGATTACGTTGAAGGAATGGCGCCGAAAATGTAATATCAGGCTGGCGTTTCGTCCGTTATCGAGATCGAATGCTCCAATGCTTCAGTTAATCCAGGGGTCTGATATGCCAAGTCTAAACAGAGTATCCAGGGGCCGAATCGACAAGCTTTCGGCCTTGGCCGTCGTCGTCTTCCTGCTCTCTTCCGCGTCGCCTCCCGCGCTTCCGGCCGCCCAGGCCGGCAGAGCCACCGAGGCGCAGCTTCAAGCGGTCCGCCAATATATCAAGCAGAGCTGGCGCACGCTACAGCGCTCGAATGCAAAGCTCGCCGATGCCGCGGTCGACCCGAAGTTCAAGTCGACGGCCGGAAGCCGCTGGCCGGTCTACGTCTCTCGCAAAGAGAACTTCGACGAGGTCGCCTCGCGCCTGCGCAGGGAGATGCCCGCGAGCGATTTCGCCAGGATAGAGATTCGCCGGTTGCCGGAGGACCCGGCCGGTATTCAAGAGCAGGGGCTGCTCTACCTGCCGTACCCCTACGTCGTGCCGGGCGGGCGGTTCAACGAAATGTACGGATGGGACAGCTACTTCATACAGGTGGGGCTGCTCCGGGACGGCGAAACGGAGCTCGCGAAGAACACAACCGATAACTTCCTTTATCAGATAGAACACTACGGCAAGATACTGAACGCCAATCGCACCTATTACCTAACGCGCTCGCAGCCGCCCTTTCTGACCCAGATGATCCTCGGCGTTTACAAAAAGACGCTCGACCGCCGCTGGCTTGAAAGCACCGTTCCGGCCATAGAGAAATATTACCGGTTCTGGATCGAAGAGCCTCACCTGACCAAACAGACGGGCCTTTCCCGTTACTACGATCTCGGCAACGGGCCTGCGCCCGAGGCCATAGCCGACGAGCGGGACGCGGAGGGAAAGACTCACTACGACCGGGTGAAAGAGTATTACGGCACGCACGAGGTCAAAGATTACGACGTGAGCAAATTCTACGATAAAGAGAAGGACCTGTTGACGGACCGCTTCTACAAAGGCGACCGCTCGATGCGCGAATCTGGGTTCGACCCCTCGAATCGCTATGGTCCGTTCAGCGCCGATATCGTCGATTATAACCCGGTCTGCCTGAACTCTCTTCTCTACCTGATGGAGACGGAGGCGGCAGAGGTGATGAAGATCCTTGGCCGCACCGCCGAGGCCTCCAGATGGCTGCGCCTCGCAAGCGAGCGCCGAGACAGCATCAACCGCCTGATGTGGGACTCGAAAGACGGGCTTTATTACGACTACAACTACGTCGAAAAGAGGGTGAGGCGCTATCCTTTCGCGACCACGTTCTATCCGCTGTGGGCCGGAATAGCCAGCCGCGAGCAAGCGGCGAGAGTGGTTGCCAATCTCGGCATTCTCGAGCGTCCGGGCGGCGTGCTTACGAGCACGAACGTCAGCGGCAGCCAGTGGGACTCGCCCTTCGGGTGGGCGCCTCTGCAAATGATCGCCGTCAACGGGCTGCGGCGTTACGGATACAACCAGGAAGCGGACCGTCTCTCGGCCAATTTTCTCTCGATGGTGCTCAAAGAGTTCATAGACCACAACACGATAGTCGAGAAATACGATGTCGCGGCCCGCAAGTCGGACATAAGCGCGGGGATCAAATTCGGGTATGCGGCGAATCAGATAGGTTTTGGCTGGACGAATGCGGCCTTCACCGAGCTCTATTCGGAGCTGCCCGAGGTGAAGAAAAAGGACGTGCTCAGGCTGGATGGAATAGCTCCGCCGCAACGAAAGAGCAGGTGACTTTTCCCGGCGAAGTGACCACGAGCGGTCGCGCCGTGCTCATCGAGCATTGGCGCCTGTCATACCAGGGTGTCCATTATGGGAATCAGGACTTCATCGCGGCTTCTCCTGTTGTTTGCATGGCAATTGATGACGGCCGCGTTCGTGGCGGGGCAGACTAACCAGCAGGCGCCCGAGCCTCAGGCGGGCTCCGCGGCGCTCACGCAGGCGCGCACTCTTCTGGCCGCGGGGGCGGTAGATTCCGCGATCGAGGCCTTGAAGGCAATCCCGAAAGCCGCGGCGGACGAATCGCAGGTGGGCCACCTGCTGGGATTGGCTTATTATCAGAAGGCGGATTACCCCCGGGCAATCGAGTACCTCTCGTCTTCGGTAAAGAGGTACAAAGAGGGCTCGGCACAGTACCGGCAGAGCGTTCAATTGCTCGGGATGTCTCACTACTTTCTCGGGCACAGCAAGGAGGCCATACCTTACCTCGAGCTTGTTAAGGGCTGGGCGCCGGGCAACGTGGAGAATTCTTATGTGCTCGGCATAACCTACCTCCAGGCCCACGACGCGGAGAGGGCTCGCGGGAATTTCGCCCGCATGTTCTCGGTCGGGCCGGACTCCGCCTCCGCATACTTGATAAACGCGCAGATGATGATCCGGCAGCGATTTGAAGAGCTCGCCGAAAAAGAGCTGGCGCGGGCGCTCGAAATCGATCCGAAGCTGCCTCAAGCCAATTTTCTTTTGGGCGAGCTTGCCATCTATCGCGCCAACATAGACCTGGGCATCGAGCTGTTGAAAAAAGAGATCGCAATCAATCCCGGCTTCGCGATGTCATATTATATGCTGGGCGAGGGATACAGCAGGCAGCTCAAGTGGGATGAGGCGATCGCGCCGCTGCAAAAATCGATCTGGCTGAACCCGTTCTTCAGCGGGCCTTATATCGTGCTGGGCAAGGTCTATTTGAAGAAAGGCGACCTGCCGAACTCTGAAAGCATTCTCCGGCGGGCGCTGGCAATGGACCCTAACAACTACTCCGGCCATCACCTGCTCGCGCAGGTATTGCAGCAGGCCGACAGAATGGCGGAAGCGAAAAAAGAGTTTGAGATCGCGGAGAGTTTGCGAACCGCCTCCGATAAATAGGGACCGATGCCCAAGCGTTTCGAGCGAAATAGGAGCGCCGCCACGCTCAGAATAATGGCCGTCGCGCTCTGCATCGGCGCGAGCGCTGTGCTCCCGCCCGCCTTCCCGCCTGCTGTCGCGGGCCATTCTTCAAACGTTCTTACCCGGGCTCCCGCCGAAGACCCCGGAGGCGATTTTCAAGTCACATTCGTGGACGTGGCCAGGAGCGCGGGGCTCAACGAGCCAACCGTTTACGGAGGCGTCGACAAGAAGAAGTACATCATAGAGACCAACGGCTGCGGCGTTGCCTTCACGGACTACGATGATGACGGGTGGATCGACATTCTCATGCTGAACGGAACCCGCCTCGAAGGCTTCCCGAAGGGAAAAGAGCCAACCGTCAAGCTATACCACAACAATCGCGACGGGGGTTTTACGGACGCGACCTCCGCGTCGGGGCTCGCTCGCACCGGCTGGGCTTCGGGCATATGCGCCGGCGATTACGATAATGACGGGTTCGACGATCTGTTCATCACCTACTGGGGGCAGAACGTCCTTTATCATAACGACGGCAAAGGCCGGTTCGCGGACGTTACTTCGAGAGCGGGCCTGGCCGCCGGAGGCACGCGCTGGGGATCGGGCTGCACTTTTATCGATTATGACCGGGACGGGGACCTCGATCTGTTCGTGGCCAATTACCTGATATTCGACCCCGAGAAGGTGCCGGAACCCGGCAAGGGCGCAAACTGTCTCTGGAAAGGCGTGCCCGTCAACTGCGGCCCCAAGGGATTGCCGACCGACTCGAACCTTCTCTATCGAAACGACGGAGGCGGCACGTTCGCCGACGTTTCAAAGGCCTCAGGCATCGCCCGGGTACAGAACCGTTATGCGATGACCGCGATCCTCACCGATTTTAACAACGACGGATGGCCCGATATTTACGTGGCGTGCGACTCGACCGCAAGCATTCTTTACAGGAATAAAGGCGACGGCACGTTCGAGGACGTGGCCCTGGAGACCGGCTCCGCCTACAGCGAAGACGGCCAGCCGCAGGCGGGCATGGGCGTTGCCGTCGGGGATTACAACGGCGACGGGTTCGCCGACATCTTAAAGACCCATTTCGCCGACGACCTCCCGGCGCTCTATAAGAACTCGGGGCGCGGCTACTTTGAGGACGCTTCGCGAGCGGCGGGCTTCGACCATACTAAATACATTCAGTGGGGGACCGGGCTGGCCGATTTGAATAACGACGGGTGGCCCGACATCTTTACCGTCACGGGCAACGTCTACCCCGAGGTGGAGAAGGTCTACAAAGAGTATCCGCATCGCAGCCCGCGCCTGATCTACAGAAACCTCGGGAACGGCCGCTTCAAGGAAGTAACCGCCGGGTGCGGCCCCGGAGCGCGAGACCTCCATTCGAGTCGCGGCTGCGCCTTCGGAGACTATGATAACGACGGCGACATCGATGTCCTGATCATGAATATGAATGAGCCGCCCTCTCTGCTTCGTAACGATTACGCGGGCGGAGGCAGGCGTGGCGCCAACAACTGGCTCAAGCTAAAACTCGTCGGCGCGAAATCGAACCGCTCTGCCATCGGAGCGAAGGTGAGTCTGAAAACGGGGCCGCGCCTTCAAACTCAGGAAGTGACCAGCCAGTCGAGTTATTACTCGCACAACGACCTGCGCCTGCACTTCGGAATCGGTGAAAACGACAAGGCCGATCTGGTAGAGGTCCGCTGGCCCAACGGTCAAACCGAGACTTTCAAAGACATCGCCTCCAACCGGATCGTGACCATCAAAGAGGGCTTCGGAGTCGTGAAAGCGCCCGAAAATAAGCCTCCCGGCAGGCCCGGAAGCAGGCGTTGACCTCTTCACATCAAAGGCTTGATTCGGGGATCGAGCCTCCTGGCTTTCTGATACTCTGCCTGCGCCGCTTCCTTTCGGCCTCTGAGAAGTAGGGCCCTGGCAAGATTGTAATGGGCCTTCGCGTCATCGGGGGTCAATTTTATAGCGGCCTCGAACCTCTCGATCGCCGCGTCGAGCTGGCCCTCTTTGAGGCGGGCCACGCCGGTATTGATCGCGAACATCGCCGCCTGCATGTCCGATCTCTTCTTGTTGAGGCGCGCGGCTTCTTGAAACTCCACTCGAGCGCCTTCCATATCGCCCTGCTGTCTCAGCGCGGAGCCTAAGGTATTGTGAATCTCGGGCGCGTTCGGAGCGGTTTTCAGGGCCTCGCGAAACGCGGCTATAGCCCCGGCCAGGTCGCCCTGTTGTTGGAGTACGGTGCCGAGCGCGTACCGGGCTTCGGCGTAATCGGGCCGCACGGCGAGCGCGGCCTTGAACCCGGCGGCCGATTCGCTCAGCTTACCCTGCTGCAACAAGATGACGCCGAGCGTGTAGCGCGCCTCCTGCAAGGAAGGCTGCAAGGCTATCGCTCTTTGCAGCTCTATGATCGCTTCGTCGAACAGGTCTTTGTTCTTCAGGGCGAGCCCGAGGTTGTAATGCGCCTCGGAGCTGTCGGGCGCGAGCGCTATCAACCTCCGGTACTGCTCGACCGCAGCCGCGTAGTCGCCTTTCTGTATCAGGGCCATCCCGAGATTATGGTGCGCAATGATGTTATTGGGATCGAGCTTGATCGCCGTGTTGAACGCGGAGATAGCGCCCTCCGGGTCGCGCCTCGCCACGAGAGCCAGCCCCAGATCGTTATAGGCCTGGATAAAGTCCGGCTTCAGTCTTACCGCCGCGCGAAAGGCCTCGACCGCGCTTTCGAGCTCTTCGCTGTCCTGCGAGGCCTGTCCCGTACCGTTGCGAGGCCCGGCCATATCAGGCGGGGGCGTGGCAGGCTCGCCCATAGCCGCCTGCGCGTCTGCGCTCTTTCTCAGCGCCAGGCCGAGGTAATAGTGCGAATCGGCGTGATTCGGCATCTGTTTCACCGCCGTCTTCAGCGCGGCAGCCGCCCCGTTCGCGTCGCCGGAGAACCACCTGGCCGTGCCGAGATAGTAGTACGCCTCGTTGTAATCCGGCTTGAGCTTTAGGGTCGTCTCGAATTCGGGGATGGCCTCTTGAAGCTTTCCGCTGGCGGCCAGGGCGTAACCGAGATAGAAGCGGGCCTCCGCCATTCGGGGCTCCAGCCTCGCCGCCTCGCGGAATTCCGCGATGGCCTCGCCGGCCATGCCTTTTTGCTGGAGCGCGACGCCCAGCAAGAAGCGAGTATCGGCGTCGTCGGCTTTTATCGATAAGGACTGACGGAAGGCTGCTACCGCTCCGTCGTTGTCCCCAAGCTGTTGGAGCGACCTGCCGAGATTGCGGTAGGCCTTATAAAGTTTAGGATCGAGGGCCGTGGCCTCGCGAAAAGAGTCCGAAGCGAGCTTCACCTCCCCGTTCCGGGCAAGAGCAAGCCCGAGGGCGTTGTGTGCTTCGGCAAAGCGCGGCTTGAGCCTGATAGCCGATCTCAGCTCCTCGATGGCGCGGGCGGTCTGCTGTTTTTCGAGGAGCGCGATGCCTCGCTGGAAGTGCTGCTCGGCCGTGGCAGGCGACGCGCGGCGGGCCTGAGCCAGGCCGGTCGATGGGCAAACAAGCGCGCCGATAATAACGAGCTTTACAAAGATTGTCGGTTTGAAAAGGCTGAGCATATGACGCCTGCGCTCCGGATCAACCGGTCATTTGGTTTTGCCTTTTCCGGCAGGCTGAGTGCGCAACATGCCGGAGCCTTCTTTCACGGTTATGGCCTGGTTGGCGGCTACGTCGTTCAACTTCTCCACCTGCCCGTCGGGCCAGAGTATCTCGAGAGACTTCACCTTGTCTCGTTTACCCAGCCCGAAATGAACGCGCAGGTCGTTCTGCGAAAAATAGCTGCCGCCGCTCCGCACTTCGCCTATTTGATTCCCATCCTCGGTTACGCACTTGATACGCGCGCCGATTCCGCTGCGATTTGATTTGACGCCTATCGCCTTGATCGTGATCCAGTTATTTTGATTGCCCGAGTCGCATCGCAAAAGCTCGGGGATGGCGTTCACCGGGTTGATGAGAATATCTATGTCTCCGTCATTATCATAATCGCCGAACGCACAGCCGCGTGCGGGTGAAGGCTCCGCGACGGCCGCGCCCGCGCGGTCCGACACGTCTTCAAAGCGCCCGTTCTGCAAATTCCTGAAGAGGACTTTTCGCTGCGCGTATCCTGCTTCGGTTGTCAGCTTTTCGACTTCGGGGTAGACGTGGCCGTTGACCAGAAATATGTCGAGCCAGCCGTTATTATCGACATCGACGAAGCCGCACCCCCACCCCAGCCATCGCGTGGTGATGCCTATCCCCGCGGGAAACGTCACGTCGTCGAAGGAGGTCTTCCCCGTGTTGTGATAGAGCGTCGAGGTATCGCCCGAGAAGTTGGTCTTGAATATGTCGAGCCATCCGTCGCGGTCGTAGTCGCCTGCCGAAACTCCCATCCCGGCCTGGGGCTTCCCGTCCATGCTGAAGGCGCAGCCCGCCTCTATCCCGATGTCGGTGAAAGTGCCGTTCCTGTTGTTGTGATATAGAGCGGCCGGAGCCGAATCGTTCGCGACGTAGATGTCGGGCCACGCGTCGTTGTCGAAGTCGGCGACGAGAACGCCCAGGCCATAAGTCCCGTTGGTTTTCCTTATCCCTGCTCTCTCTGAAACATCCGCGAAGCCTCCTCCGCCGTTATTGCGATAGAGCGTGTTCACTCCGCCGGCAAGGCCCGGAGGGCCGCAGGCGACCGTCACGCCCTTGTAAAGGCACGGGCCGGATTCCGGGAGCGGGGCCGTCTTCAGGTCGAGATCGATATAGCTGGCGACAAAGAGGTCGAGGTTCCCATCACGATCAAAATCGACGAAGGCGCACCCGGAGCCCCACCTCGTCAGGTTGTTGGCGACCCCGCTCTTCTCGGCCAGATCCGTGAAGGTCCCGTTGCCGTTATTGTGATAGAGCGCATTCTTTCCGAAGTAGCTGATGAATATGTCATCGAATCCGTCGTTGTCGTAGTCACCGATGCAGCAGCTCTGCCCCCAGCCGGTGCGGGTCATCCCGGCTTTTTGTGTGACATCCGTAAAGCTTCCGTCGCCGTTGTTGCGATAGAGGCGGTTGGTGGGAGGCGGGGCCTGAGGCGGGCCGCCCAGACGAGTCCCATTTATCAATAGGAGGTCTTGCCACCCGTCGTTATCGTAGTCTATGAATGCCGCTCCGCACCCCGTCGTCTCCAGAAGGTACCTGTTCTTGCGCTCGTCTCCGAAGACGGTGCGGGTCGCGATCCCGGCTTTCGCCGCCACGTTGTTGAAAGAGACTCCAAGGTCACCGCCGGCAGGCGCTTGCGGAGATGAGCGTATACCCGCGAGCGCGAGGCAGAGTAACGGCAGGGCCAGTTTTTGAATCAGTCCGTCCAATAAAAAACTCCTTAAGCGTTGTTCAATGATACTTGAAATAACGCGCCTATTGACAGGAGCTACGCGGGGGGCTAGAAATTGCCTATGAAACCCGTATTTTTTCTCCTGCTCGCAGGGCTCCTGAGTTTAAATGCGTACGCTCAAAGTATCGAGTCTCCCGGCAAAAAACTATCGCTTACATTCGCCTTGAGCGCGGATGGAGAGCCGACCTACCAGCTCTCACTCAAGGGAAGGCCGGTCGTCAAAAAGAGCAAGCTGGGCCTGGAGCTGAAGGATCAGCCTGCCTTTGTCAGCGGATTTACCGTTGCGAAGTCCGGCACCTCGACCGTAGATGAGACCTGGGAGCCCGTTTGGGGCGAAGTTAAGAAGATTCGGAATAATTACACGGAGCTGGTAGTCACTCTTCAACAGGCGGCCGCGAGTAACCGAAGCTTGATCGTCAGATTCCGCCTGTTCGATGACGGCCTGGGTTTTCGCTATGAGTTCCCCGAGCAGAAAGGGTTGAAGTATTTCGTCGTTTCGGATGAAAAGACCGAGTTCAACCTGACCGGCGACCATAAGGCGTTCTGGATCCCCGGCGATTACGACACGAACGAGTATGCCTATTCGACCACGAAGCTGAGCGAGGTCGAAGCCACGAAGGGCGAGGTCTCTCGCGAGATCGCGTTCAGGTGGATCATCGGACCCAGCGCGGTTCAGACCCCCTTGATGATGAAGACTTCCGACGGGTTATACATCAACATTCACGAAGCGGCCCTGGTCGATTATCCGGCCATGAATCTGATGGTGAATAAAGAGACATTCGGGCTCTCTTCGCATCTGGTGCCTGACGCGTTCGGCCAGAAGGCCTATTTGCAAGCGCCGTGCAAGACCCCCTGGCGAACGATCGTGGTGAGCGAGAGCGCGGCCGAAATTCTAGGCTCCAAGGTCATTCTGAATTTGAACGACCCGCCTAAGAACCCGGATGTGAGCTGGATAAAGCCTCAGAAATACGTCGGCATATGGTGGGAGATGCACGTCGGTAAATCCACGTGGAATTATTCCGACGTCGATAATATAAAGCTGGCGGAGGCGAACTGGGCCGGCCTGAAGCCTAATGGCAAGCACGGCGCCACGACCGAGAATACGAAACGTTATATCGATTTTGCCTCCAGGCACGGCTTCGACGGCGTACTGGTCGAAGGCTGGAACGTGGGCTGGGAAGACTGGTTCGGCAACTGGAAAGAGGAGGTCTTCGACTTCGTTACCCCCTACCCGGACTTCAATGTAGCCGAGCTCCAGAGGTACGCGGCCGAAAAGCGTGTGAAGCTCATCATGCATCATGAGACTTCGGCGTCGGCGACTAATTATGAGCGCCGGATGGATGAGGCCTATCGCTTCATGAAGCAGCACGGATACGACTCGGTAAAAACAGGCTACGTGGGAAGAATCATTCCGCGCGGCGAGCACCACGACAGCCAGTGGATGGTGAACCATTATGTCAGGGTGGCGGACAAGACGGCCCGGTATAAAATCATGCTGGATGCTCACGAGCCCGTTCGCCCGACCGGCCTGCACCGCACCTACCCGAACTGGCTTGCCAGTGAGGCGGCAAGGGGGAACGAGTTCAATGCCTGGAGCGTGGGAAATCCGCCCGAGCACGAAACGATTCTACCCTTCACCCGCCTGATGGGCGGGCCGATGGACTACACTCCGGGCATATTCCAGATCAAGCTTGATACATACCAGCCGGGCAAGAAGGAGCAGGTCCACACGACCCTGGCCAAACAGCTTGCGCTCTACGTGACCATGTACAGCCCCTTACAGATGGCGGCTGACCTTCCCGAGAACTACGAGAGGTTCATGGACGCATTCCAGTTCATCAAGGATGTGCCCGTGGATTGGGACGATACGAGAATACTGGAAGCCGAGCCCGGCGACTTTATAACGATCGCGCGTAAGGCCAGAAATAAAGACGAGTGGTACATCGGGGCCATCACGGACGAGCAGGCCCGAACCTCTACTATCCCGTTGAGCTATCTGACGGCAAAACAGTGGTATGTGGCCACCATCTACGGCGATGCCGCAGGCGCTCATTGGCAGAGTAATCCCATGGCTTACCGGGTAGAGAGCTTCCTTGTAAACGACCGGACCGTGCTCAATATAAGCCTGGCGAGCGGCGGCGGCGCCGCGATAAGCTTGAAGCCCGCGTCGGCCGAGGACATGAAAGCGCGGAAGCCCTATCAAAGCCGGGCCGGGCTGTAGCAGGTAGGGTCATGTGCGGGCGCAAGCCTGGCGCCCGCGCCCGGCGGAGCCCAAAGCTATGACGGAATAATTCTGCTGGCATCGCACGTGGGACTGGACGCTTGAGCACTCCTTAAGAAGGTGAATTATGGCTGACGAGCACATCGCGACGTATTTGAATGATCATCTGGCGGGCTCCGTGGTCGCGCTGGAACTCCTGGAACTCCTGGAAGCGGCACATGCCGGCACACCTCTGCAAGGCTTTGCCACGGAATTGCTAGCTGACGTGGCGGCCGACCGCCAGGAGCTCGAAGCGCTCATGGGCAAGTTGAATATCGTCCAGAGCCGCGCCCGAAAGGCGACAGCCTGGATGACGGAGAAGTTCACCGAGCTCAAGTTACGGCTGGATGATCCCGCGGGAGGAGCCCTGCGCCTGCTCGAAGCCCTCGAAGCTGTCGCGATTGGCATCGATGGCAAAAAGGCGCTGTGGCTGGCCCTGGCCGCCGCATCGGAAGAGACGCCCCGCCTACGAATAGCGGACTATGGACGTTTGACTAAGCGCGCCGAGGATCAACGCCACCGGGTGGAGGTGGTGCGAGTGCAAGCGGCCAAAGCGGCGTTCAGGGAGGCGCGCGGGTAAGCGCCCGGCGGGAAGGGAAGGCAATCAGCGCGCTCCTCTCGGCTCCGCTAAATAATTTCGGAACCGGCGCGAGATTATATCGACCAGCCCGGCTTCAAGCGCTACTTGATCTCGTACGATGGCCCGGAGTCGCGGGAGATCATCGCGGCGGTGATTGAATTACGGTCGGAATGCGATTATCATCGAGCAAAAGGAGGGGTTAGATGAGAAAGGCCATGTTCGCTATTTTAATACTGATCGCAGTCTCGATGTCCGGCTCACTTTCCACGCGCAAAGCGGCGGCGCAGACCGTCGAAAATACTCTCGCGGGGGAGTGGATAATGACCTCCACCCCGATCGACGGGGCGACGGTTTCGCGAATGGGCAACAGCCTCGGATTCCCCGAGCGCGACATGCTATTCGAACAGGAAGGCGACCTTCGCTCGGGGGTGGTCTTAAGGGAAGATGTCGGTCGAAACGTCAGGCCTCTCGGCTCGTGGCGCGTGATGGGAGACCGCTTCAGCGCGGCATTTCAATTATGGTGCCCGCAGAGTGACCAGCCCTGCGGCTCCGTAATCATGCGGGGGACCTTTCTCGACGATGGCCGGGTACGCGGCACCATGACCGTCTTCTTCGACGAAAAAGACAGCACGCGGCCCACCGGTTACGACACATGGGTCTTCTCATTCAGGGGCAGTCGAGTATCGGGAGGCTCGAATTGATGTCAACAGGAATTAAAGTCGCGCGCAATCGTCCGGCAGCAATCTTGATATTCTTGACGATCCTGGTCTTCGCCGCTCCGCCGGTATTCGCGGCCAAGAAGCTCGACGGCC
>DATLMR010000387.1:0-12575 GCA_035537555.1 Blastocatellia bacterium | reverse complement strand
TTGAAACTCTTGCGCGGCTCGAAGTCGAAGGCCATCACCTCGTGGCCGCGAAAGACCTCGCGGCGCACGGACGTGATTTCGCTGGTCCTCAGGAAGCTCAATATGGTGATCTCGTCGTCGGACTCTCTTTTCTGATTGCCCTCGCGGGCCTTCTTCTCCCGCTCTTTCTGCTTCTCTCGCTCCTTCAACAGGTCTTCGACCTCTTTTTGCACGCGCCTGTCTTCCTTCGCGAGCTCCGACGGGGAGAGTTCCTTGCCTTCGACGCTGACGAGCCTGCGGACCTCGCCTCCGGCCACGGGCGTCACTTCGTAGACCCGGGTCTGCGACTTCTTGATTCGGCCCTTCTCGATCTCGCGCTCGGTCTCGGTCTGCCGGTACGTGTACTGCTCGACCAGCTCCTCTATCTTCTCCTGATTGGCCACCACGGCCTTCATCACGGCCTCGACTTCCGGGAGGGGGGCCGCGCCCGCGACCTGCGGATGGCGGAAGGCCGACTCGTCTACGTCGCGGTTGTGCTCGACGCGACTGATCGTCACGAGCGACTCCTGATCGCCCTGCTTGATCCTGATCGAGAACGGCTCCATCACGCCGTCTACCGGGCGGTAATCTCCGTAGAAGAGTACTTGAAGCCCTCCGAGCGCCTCGCGCTCCTGTTTGAGTATCATACCCGTTGCCGAATCGAAGTAGACCTTGACGCCGACTTCATCCCGAATGAACTCGATGGCGCTCGCGTCGCGCCCGTCGACCGTGGCCTTGACGGGCGCTTGCGGAAAGATGCGATTGCTCGAAAGGTCGCGCATTCGCGTGGTCGCGAGAAGGGCCTGGAGCCTGAGCCGTTTCGCCTCGGCCCCGAGCAGGGCCCGCAGCCCGCGCTCGTCCAGGCGCCACGCGGACTTGCCGTTGTAGCTTTCGCTCACGTTCGAGCCGTCGGACTCGACATCGATTCGGAGCCGGTCCGGTCCGGCCGCCCGGTATAAAAAGCGGCCCGGGGAAGCTCCGCCGCTCTTGACGGTACCTTCGAGGACGGTGGTCCTCACGCGCTTGACCGCGCTGCCGCCGATGGCCTTCCGGTGCTTGTCGATCACTTTGTTCTGAGATTGGGCCGAGGCGGGAGATTGACCTCCGATCCATAAGACCATGAGCAATATCGGGAGAAAAGCTTTCTTCATAAGTCCTCTGTCTAGTCTCTCTTCTGGCACGGGCGAATCAGTCAATGGATGGTCCCGGCTCGCAGGCTCGTTGCCTCCGAGCGGCCGGCTCGCGCGATCGATTATAGGCCCGCCGGGCTCAAACTGGACTATAAACCGCCGATATATTATTGTAGCCGCACGTAGCGCGCCCCAGAAGGGCCTGTCGGAAAAGGAGCAGCCTTACTATGATGAACCCTCGGATTTTTCTCCGCCCCTGCCTCGCGTTGGCCGCGATTCTGCTCGTGGCCGCGAAGATGCCGGGGGCTCAAAAAGACGGGCGGGAGGCCCTCTCGGCGGAGATAGCTTCGGCGCGCGAGCTGATATTTCAAGGGAGCTATGATGAAGCGATCAAACGCTTCACGGACCTCTCCGCGAGCCGGGCGGAGAGCCCGGCGGGCGACTTCTACCGGGCGGTAGCGCTGCTCTGGAAGTCTTACGTAGACTCGAAGCTGGAAGTGGGCGGCCGCGATTACGACGAGGCGATCAACACGGCCGTCGCCTCGGCCGTCAAGAAAGCCGAGGCGATCAGGGCGCGCCCGAATAAATCTAAAGATGATGAAGTGGAGGCGCTCTATTACCTCGGCTCGGCCCTGGCGATCCGGTCACGCCTGAATTTCCATCAGAATCAGGTGGTCCCGGCCGCCCGTTCCGCGCGCGCGGCGCAGGACCATCTGAACTCGCTCATCAAGATCGCCCCGGACTATTCGGATGCCTACTTCGCGCTCGGCGGCATCTATTATCGCGCAGGAGTGCTCCTCGACTCTCCGGTGGCGCGGCTGGCCTCGAGCGTGCTCGGCTCGAAGGCGCTTCCCGCGGGCGACATCGAGCGCGGGATAGGCTACCTCAAGCTCGCCTCGGGCAAGAGCCGGTTCGCGGGCGTGGACGCGAGGCTCGCCCTGCTCGAAATATACGTTCCGAAAGGCGAGCATCTCGACGAAGCGCTCGGGCTCGCGCGCGAGCTGCAAGCCAGATACCCCGGCAATCAAACGTTCGCGAGGTATTTGATGCGAATATACCTAGGGCTCAAGGACCGCGCGAACCTGACCCGGTCGGCGCGAGCCGTGCTTGCGCGGGTAAAGGAAGGGAAGCCCGGCTTCGGACAATTCATGAAGGCCGAGGCCGACCGCTTCATGCTCGAAGCGAGGAAGCTATAAAGAGAATCTCTTATGGGCGAACCTGGAATGAGAGTGGAGGTCACGCGAACGTACCTTCAGATGGGCGCTCGGGAGGAATTGAGGCCCGCCCATCTCGCGGACGAGCGAGTCGGAATCGAGCGGGCGATCGACTGCCCGGCATCTTTTTTTCGATACCTGTACGCGGAAGTCGGGAGGCCTTACCACTGGACCGACAGGCTGGGCTGGACCGACGACGACCTGCGCGCGCGCCTGAACGACCCTCGGGTATCGTTGTGGGTGATGCGCGTCGAAGGCTCGCCCGCCGGCTACTTCGAGTTGGAGAGGCACGAAGACGGGTCGGTCGAGATAGCCTACTTCGGCCTCCTCGGTGAGTTCATCGGGCGCGGCCTGGGGAAGCATTTACTGACGGTCGCCGCCGAATCGGCGTGGGCCGAAGGCGCAAATCGCGTGTGGCTTCACACCTGCACCCTCGACGGCCCGGCGGCGATGCCCAATTACCTGAATCGTGGGTTCAAGCCATTCAAGCAGGAAAAATACTTTACGGAGATAGAGGCCGGGGAAGAGAGATAGCCCGCGCGGCCCCGCATCATTTGAAACTCGCTTGAAGGAATCCTGTTGACTCGATCATGGGGGCAGGTATCATCCCCGGCCCTATTACAATCTCGGGAGGACTTTGCGGCCGTATGTCTTCACGGTCTCTTCTTCATCTCCGCTCATAAGGTAGATGTTGAACTGCGTGACGCCGATCTCTTCGAGCTCGCGCAAGCGCCGGACGTGCTCATCGACCGGGCCGACGATGGTGAAGCGGTCCACGATCTCGTCGGGGACGAACTCCGCGTTCGAGCTTCCCACCTCCGCGTGGTGAAGGTAGTCGTATCCCTTGCGGTCGCGCACGTACGAGGTCAGGACCTCGGGCAGCCGGTCCGTGCCGTAACGAGCGATGAGGTCTACGACGTGATTCGAGACGAGGGCCGGAAACCAGCGCACCTGCTCCCGCGCCTTCTCCACGTCATCCGAGACCCAGACGGGAGCGGCGCTCATCACGCGCATCCGTGAAAAGTCGCGTCCCGCCTCTTCGGCGCCCTCTCGCACGTAGCCGAGGCACCACCTGATCAGGTCGGGGTCGGCGAATTGCAGGATGACCCCGTCGGCGATTCGGCCCGCGCACCTGAGCGCTTTCGGCCCGTAGCCCGCGATCCATACGGGCGGCGCGCCTTCGGTCGCCCAGGTCATCTGAATGGCGCGGCCGTCGTACTCGATCCGCTCTCCGGCGCAGAGGCTTTGAATCGTCCTTACGGTCTCTTCCAGGCGGTCGAGCGTTGTGGGCTTCTTGCCCATCACCCTGCGCGACGAGTCTCCGCGCCCGATGCCGAGGTCCATGCGGCCTCCGGAGATTCGGTTGAGCGTGGCGAGCAGGCTCGCCGTCACGGACGCGTCCCGGACGGCCGGATTGGTGACGCAGGTGCCGAGCCGCATACGGTCGGTGTTCGCGGCCATCAAGGTCAGCAGGGGGTAGGGGTCCTGCCATAAAACGTGCGAGTCGAAAATCCACCCGTAGCCGAAGCCCGCGCCCTCCGCCTGTTTCGTGAGCGAGACGATGCGCCCGTGCGGCATGTCGGGTTTGAACGTGATAGCGAATTCAAGCATAAGCGTCCTCTTGTGCTCCTCGGTCGTGAAAAGGATTTTACCAGCCGACCTGCCGGCCCTTGTTCTCTTCCTTCAAGAAAGCCGTCACGGGCGCGAAGTATTCGAGCATCGCGCGCGCGCTGATCTCTTCGCCCGTGGCCTCTTTTATCACCTGTCGCCAGTCCTTCGTCCTGCCGAGCTTCAGGATGTTCGAGAGGAACCGCCCCACTTCCTTGTTGCCGTAGTAATTACAATTGTGCGGGTCCTGCTTCAGAATGTTCTTCGCGATGTACATGTGAAGCTGGTACTTGATCAGGTAGGCCATCGCGTAATCGTAGTACTGCGCGGGGTCGTCGTTGATATGGGTCTTGGTCGCGGCGTCGGCGAACTCTTCTCCGCGCGGCGACGGCGGTTCGATGCCCTGGTACTTCGCGACGTACTCCCACCACCGCCTGTTGAACTGGTCGGGCGGCAGGTTCTGCTCATAGAGGTCGTGCTCCCAGCCCGTCATCACGCCCGCCGACCAGGGAATGAAGACCAGAGCGTTGTCAAGGGCCTCGTTCAACAGGTAAGCCGTCCGGTCGATCTTCATCTCTTTCGGCATCACTCCGATCTCTTTGAGATAGAGAGGCTGGCGCGCGGCGATGGAGATCAGGTCGCCGATCGCTTCGTGAAATGCCCTGTTCGCCCCTCCCCGAAGGGTTACGGGAACGTCCGGGTTCGAGTAAGCCATGTAGTAGTAGACGTGGCCCAGCTCGTGATGGGACGTGAAGAACCAGTCCGCGTTCGCCTTGACGCTCATGAGCGAGCGTACGTCTTTATCGAGGTCGATGTGCCAGGCGGAAGCGTGCGTGTTCTTCTTTCGCTTCGCGTCGGGCGGAAGCTCGTAGAGGTCGGACTTCTCCCAGAAAGATTTCGGGAGCTGCGGCATGCCGAGCGAGACGTAGAACTTCTCTCCCTGCCGGACTATCCACTCCGGCGACTTGTCCTTGAACAGGTTGTCGAGATCTACGCCCTCGACGATGCCGGGCCACGCCTGCCCCCAGCGGTTCCCGAGCCAGTGGGCGGGTATGAGGCGCGGGACGGGCTGCTTGTACTTTTCCGCGAGCTTGTACTTCGCCCACGTGTGAAGCTGCTCGTAGAGCGGCTTGAGCTGCGCGTTCCATTGCTCGGTGGCGGCCTTCATCTCTTTGACGGACATGCCGTAATCGGAAACCTGGAGGTCGAAAAAGGAGGTGAAGCCCATCTCTCTCGCGACGCGATTGCGAAGGCCCTGCAATTCGATCAGCCCGGGCTTGAGCGCCGGGCCGGTCTGCTTCGACACTTCCCACGCGTGCTTTCTTTCCGCCAGGTCGGTCGAGCCGGTCAGGATGTCGTCGATCTGGTTGGGGGTGACAACCTTCGCGCATTTGTCTCCCTGCCGGTCGTAGCAGAACTCGAAGCCGTCGAGGATCGCGCTCTGGCGGGCCTCGGCGGCGACGCGCGCGGTGACGACCTCGGGGATGGTGCCGGGGTAATCGGCCGCGTCGTAGAGGATCGTTTCGAGCTGGCGCACTGACATCTCGTCGAGCTGATCTCTGCTCTTGAGGTAGTTCTTCGTCTTCTCGATTATGTAGGTGCTTCCTTCGAAGACGGCTTTCGCCTGGGCCGCGCCGACGCGCTGGCCCGTGTGCTCTTCGCTCACGTCGGTGCTCGCCTTCCACTCCGCATCGTTCGCGACGTCGTTCAATTTCTGGTCGATGCGATTGTACATGTCGAGAAAGTCTTTGACCTCGGCCCGCAGGCCCGCGCCCGCCTGGGGAGACTGGCCCTGAAAGGCCGCGAGCGGCTGCGTGGCTAACAATATGATGATCGATAGAAACGATAAGCTTCCGGGTCTCATTTATACTCCAACTCCCGCGCTGTAATAATCCTGGCGAGGCAGTCCGAAAAGATGGCCCAACCCTGTGCGTGACCTGACCCGCCGGGGCGTGCGAGGCCGCGCCGATCTATTCCTGCGCGAGCGGGCCGTACGTTTCGGGCCTGCGGTCGCGGTAGAATTGCCAGGTGTTTCTGACCTGGCGTATCTGTTCGAGGTCCAGGTCGGCGACTATCAGCTCGTCCGAATCACGCGAGCCCTGAGCTATTATCTGGCCGCGCGGATCGCAGAAATAGCTCTTGCCGTAAAACTCTCCGATGTCCCACGGCTGCTCGCGGCCCACGCGATTTATAGCGCCCACGAAATAGCCGTTCGCGACCGCGTGCGCCGGCTGCTCAAGCTCCCACAGGTACTCCGAGAGGCCCGCGACGGTCGCCGAAGGGTTGAAGACTATCTCGGCGCCCGCGAGTCCGAGGGCGCGAGCGCCTTCGGGGAAGTGGCGGTCGTAGCAGATGTAGACGCCGATATGGGCGTACTCCGTCTTGAAGGTCGGATAGCCCAGATTCCCCGGCTTGAAGTAGAACTTCTCCCAGAAGCCCGGCGCGACGTGCGGGATGTGGTTCTTGCGATACTTGCCCAGGTAGGTTCCGTCCGCGTCGATGACCGCCGCGGTGTTGTAGTAGACGCCGGCGATATCCTCTTCGTAGATCGGAACGACGAGCACCATCCGGTGCTTCTTCGCCACCTCCTGCATCAGCTTCACGGTCGGCCCGTCGGGTATCTTCTCAACCGTTTCGTACCAGCGGGTGTCCTGCTCGGCGCAAAAGTAAGGAGTGGTGAAGACCTCCTGCATGCAGAGGATCTGCACGCCTTTCTTCGCCGCCTCTTCGATGAAGGCGAGGTTCTTTTCGATGTTCGCCTGCTTGATCTTCTCAAGGGGCTGGTCAACAGGGCAGGCGTTTTTCGCTTGAATCAATCCGCATTTCACAATCTTTGCCATGGTCGCTCCTGTCATAGAATCTGCAGAGGCCGGGCTCGTCCCTGCGCTGTAGCCGACGTTCGGCTAAAACTTAACGTCGAGGTTGATCCAGGCCGTCTGCGGCAGGCCGCTTTCGAGCGCCGGGTCGAACCTGTACTGCATCACCGTTTCTACCGCGCGCTGGTCGAGCCCGTACCCCAGGCGCCGCGTGACGTAGGCGCGAACGGGGCGGCCCGACGCTTCCACGAGGACGCGAAGGCCGACGAGCCCCGATACGCGCGCCCGCATGGCCCGCTCCGTCGGAGCGGCCTTTATGGGCTGCCTGATCATCACGGGCCGCGAGGCTTTCGACCCCTTGCCGTCGTCGCGCGAATCGGAGGCGCGGCGCGGGCGGCTCGTGGCCCCGGACGACCCGCTTTCGCCGGTCCTCAGGTTTTCGAGCGAGCTCAGAGCCGCCAGCCTGAAGGCCTCTTTCATAGACTCGCTTACGCGCGAAACCTCCATCATCGCCATAGCCGCGCGGAGGTGTTCCCCGGCGTCGGGCTCGCCGATTCGCCCGAGGGCCCACACGGCCGAATAGCGCACGTCGTAAGAGGGGTCCGCGAGCATCTCCACGATCTCGTCGACACCTTCGTCGTCCTGCAAGAGCCCCATGGCCGTAATGGCCGAGCCCCGCACGGAGGCTTCCGAGTCGTCGAGGGCCTTCGATAACAGCTCGCTCGCCGCCTGGTCGCCCAGCATGCCGAGCGAGAAGGCAGCAGCCGCGCGAACCTCGGCATCCTTATCCTTCAGGGCGCGTGCGAGCGGTTCGTACGCCTGCCGGTCGGCGATCTGACCGAGCGCGAACGCGCTCGCCTCGCGCACGCTCGCCTCCTTGTCTGAGAGCGCCTCGACGAGCGCCGGAATCCCGTTGCGGGCGCGCATCGCTCCGATCTGGCCGGCGGCCGCCCGCCGCGTCGAGGCGTCATTGCTCTTCAGGTCTTTGAGCAGCCTCTCCGGCGCGGACGCGGGATTCGCCGGAACCTGGCCGGAAGCGGCGCGGCTTGCGCCCGCCAGCAGTATCGTGAATGTAACCGCGATCGCGAAAACGTATGGTTTAGTATATGATCTTGATTCCATTAATGGCATTCGCTTACGGACCCTATTCAGAGATCGCTCGATTGCAGAGCGGCGCGCCCCTGATCGACACGAATCATACTACGAAGCTCAGGCCGGAGGTGACAAACCGCCTGTACATGGTACCAAAGAAGTATTAGTTAGCAACACAATCTGGAACGTGGTATCATCCGCGCGGTAGCTCTTGTAGTAGTGAGTTCAACACCCCTCTCATAGCTCGTGTTGCGATCCGATTCCGAACTGGCGGTTATAACGGACTGGCTTCCGACGAATTTGCCGACGGCATTCTTATTAACTTGCTCCGGTTTTTTTGCGAGGAAGAAAATGAAGAGCGTCTCCCCCGGCACTCAAATTGACAATTGCATTCTATCAGCCCTGCCGGACAGCGAGCTCGCCCAACTGCTCCCCAGGCTTGAGCCCTGCCCTCTGTCGGCCGGGCAAGTCATCTACGAGATAGGAGCCCGGATAGATTACGTATACTTTCCCGAAAGCGGGCTGGCTTCCCTGGTCTCCTACACGCAGGAGGGCAACTCGCTCGAGATGGCCATAGTCGGTTACGAAGGGATGATAGGCCTGCCGGCCTTTCTGGGGACCGACATAAGCGCGTATAGGGTCATAATGCAGATGAAAGGTCACGCTTTGAAGATGAAGGCGGACGTATTCAGGAGCGAGTGCGAGCGCCTTCACTCCCTGCAATCCCTGATGCTGCGCTACGCGCAGACGTCGATCACGCACATCAGTCAAACGGCTCTTTGCACCCGCTTTCACGACATCGAGCTTCGCCTATGCTGCTTGCTGCTGCTGGCCCAGGACATCGTAAAGTCGGACCACCTGCACCTCACTCAGGAGTCTCTCTCTTATATGCTCGGCTGTCGCCGCGCGGGCATAACCGTGGCCGCCGGGCATATCCAGAGCAAAGGCTTGATCGGCTACACGCGCGGCCGCGTCACGATCCTGGACCGCGACGGTTTGAAATCAGCCTCCTGTGAATGCTATGAAGTCATCACCCGAGCGACGGATTGGCTTCGCAAATCTTGAACTCTTCAATTTTTTCGCTCAGGGTACGCCATCGTACAGACTCTTCGAAAGCCGCCTGCTATCTTATTAGCCACCTCACATTATCAACCTCGAAAACTTGAGCTGGTATAGGAGTCGGGCCATGCAAGGATCAGAGGCTAGAATTCTCTTTGTCGACGACGATGAGGATACGTGTCAGATGATGGAAGTCTTGCTGGGGCATTCAGGCCAGAAAGTGACTACGGCCGCCACCGTAGCCGAGGCCTTGACGTTTATCGCAAAAGAGAGCTTCGACCTCTACATTCTGGACAACCGCCTGCCCGACGGGTCGGGCGTCGAGCTCTGCCGCCACCTTCGAGAGTCCAATCCGCGTGTCCCGGTCCTCTTTTTTTCCGGCGCGGCTTACGATTCCGACATCGCGGAGGCGATGGAGGCGGGCGCGGCGGGCTATATCGTCAAGCCCGCCGGCATGGCGCAGTTAGAGACGAGCGTGGAGCAGCTCCTGGAGAATAAGGCCGAGGTCTCGAAGGTCCAATCGACGACCGTGGCCCGCGTCCGTCACCACATCGCGGAGAAATCGAAGTACCGGGAGGGTGACACCGCCCGCCGGAATTCGTAGACGCCTCGGCCGCCCGCAGCCTTTGTTATTCGCCCCTCCGATTCCACATCAGCAGAAGATAGATCAGGAAAGCCAGCCCGAACGTTACGAACCAGCTGTAGGTATAGAGGGTATCGGCGAACGTAGGATCCGGGACCGCCCCGCCGGGCGTGGCGGCCGCGCGAAGGAACCCGGGCACGACCGGAATTATGGCGAGTATGAAAGCCGCCACGGCGCGCCAGTTGATCCCGTTGCTGTAGGTATATAGGCCCCGCTCCAGGAAGAGGTCTCTCAAAGAGAGTTCCTGCCGCCGGATCACCCAGTAATCGCAGATCAGAATGCCTGCGATCGCGCCCATCAGTCCCGAATACCCGATCAGCCACGTGAATATGTATTCCGCCTTGTTGCGGTAGAGGTACCACGGCATCATCAGCACTCCGACGGTAGCCGTTATAAGCCCGCCCGTGATGTAGGATATGCGCTTCGGGTTGAGGTTCGAGAAGTCGTTTGACGGAGAGACCACGTTCGCGGCGAGGTTGGTCGTGAGCTGCGCCGCGAAGATCACGACGGTCGCGAAAAGGACAATGAGCACGCTGTTGAATTGCCCGACGAGCTCGATGGGGTCGGGTATCGGGCGGCCGTATATCAGCATGGTCGCCGAAGTGACCGCGACTCCGATGAAGGCGAACGCGGTCATCGTGGTCGGAAGACCGAGCGCCTGGCCCAGGGCCTGCGACTTCTGGCTGCGGGCATAGCGCGTGAAATCGGGGATGTTGAGGCTGAGCGTGGCCCAGTAGCCGACGCTCGCCGTGAGAGCGGGAGGAAAGAGCTGCCAGAAGGTCGGGCGCGGCTTGCCCGGGTCGAGGCGCTGGAGCAGGTCCACGGAGCCGAGCACGCGGCCCATGCCTCCGGCTTGGGAGACGGCCCACCAGAGCAGTACCGCGCCGCCCCCGAGAAGGAGCGGGGCGGACCAGCTCTCGAGATACTTGATCCCTTCGATGCCTCGAACGATTATCGCGACTTGAATCAGCCAGAAGAGGCCGAACATGATGAATTCGTGGGCCGGCACCGCCGCCCACCCGCTCCACATGGCCTTCATCAGCCCGTCCAGAGCGGTGCCTCCTATCCACGTTTGAATGCCGAACCACCCGCATGCCACGAGCGCGCGGGCGATGGCGGCGATGTTCGCGCCCCGGGTCCCGAAGCTTGCGCGGCAGAGCACCGGAAACGAGATGCCGTACCTCGTGCCCGCGTGCGCGTTCAGGATCATCGGGATCAGCACTATCGAGTTGCCGAGCAGGATCGTCAGCATCGCCTGCCACCAGTTCATCCCCTGCTCGATGAACCCCCCGGCGAGCGTGTAGGTAGTGATGACGACGCTCATGCCGATCCACAGCGCGGCTATGTTATAGGTCGACCACGTGCGCTCTTTTATGGTGGTGGGGGCGAGGTCGCGGTTCCACAGGGGCGAGTGAGAGACGTCTTCGCTCAGCTCGACGAAGTCTCGTCCGGCGGGCGGTTCTGTTTGAGCAGCCATGGCCCTCCTCTCAAGGGCAGGGATCGGGGGCCGGTTACCTGCCTCGATATTGTGGTGATATTAATCCTGCGCGCCGGTAAAAGCATGGGGCGGCGCTTCAAGGCGTCGTTCGAGATTCTGTACGGAACCCCTTGACCCGCCCGGCATCACGATCCCCGGTCAGTACTTTCCGCTGAAGGTGCTTCGCTTCAGGAACTGGCCGTCGCCGGGCTTGCCCACGTACTGGCCGTCGTCTATGACTACACGCCCGCGCGAGAGCACGGTCTTCGTCACGCCCCGCACCGTCCTCCCTTCATACGCGCTGTAGTCGACGTTCATGTGATGCGTCGAGGCGGATATGGTCATCTCTTCATCGGGGTCGAAGATGACGATGTCGGCGTCGGACCCGACGGCTATGGTCCCCTTGCGCGGGAAGAGGCCGAAGAGCTTTGCCGCCGAGGTCGATGTTATCTCGACGAACCGGTTCAGGCTGATGCGGTTGCCCACGACCCCCCCGTCGTAGACCAGGCTCATGCGGTGCTCGACGCCCGGCCCGCCGTTAGGGATCTTGGTGAAGTCGTCGCGCCCGAGCTCTTTCTGCTCCTTGAAGCAGAAGGGGCAGTGGTCGGTCGAGATTACCTGAAGGTCGTTTCCCGCGAGCCCCTGCCACAGCTTGTCCTGGTTCCACTTCTCGCGCAGGGGCGGAGTCATCACGTACTTCGCGCCTTCAAATCCCTCCTGCTCGTAAGCGGAGTAGTCGAGGAAGAGATACTGCGGGCAGGTCTCGGCGTAGGCAGGGATCCCGAGGTCGCGCGCTTCGCGCACCTCTTCGAGCGCGTCCGAGCAGCTCAGGTGCACTATGTAGACGGGAGAGTCGGCCATCTCCGCGATGGCGATGGCGCGATGAACGCCCTCGGCTTCGGCCTTCGTCGGCCGCGTCAGGGCGTGGTACTTCGGCGCGGTCTTTCCTTCGGCGAGCGCGTGCTTGATTATCTCGTTGATGACGATCCCGTTCTCCGCGTGCATGCAGATGAGGCCGCCCGCCTCGCCCGCGTTCTTCATCGCCCGGTAGATGGTCGCGTCGTCGACGAGAAAGACCCCGGGATAAGCCATGAAGAGCTTGAAGCTCATGACGCCTTCGCCGATCAGCCGGCGCATCTCCGGGACGCGCTCGTCGGGCAGGTCGGTAGTGATGAGGTGGAATCCGTAATCGACGGCGGTCTTGCCTTCGGCCTTGGCGTGCCAGTTATCGACGGCTTCGATGAGCGACTGGCCGTGGTACTGGACCGCGAAATCTATGATGGTGGTCGTCCCGCCGTGCGCCGCCGCGATCGTGCCCGTGCGGAAGTCGTCGGAGGCGGACGTGCCCCCGAACGGCAGTTCCATATGGGTGTGCGGGTCTATGCCGCCCGGAATGACGAGCCTGCCCGTGGCGTCGAACACGCGGTCGGCTTCCATGTCGAGCCGCCTGCCTATGAGTGATACTTTTCCGTCTTCGACTAAAATGTCGGCGACGTAATTATCGACCGCCGTCACGAT
>DATLMR010000386.1:0-33347 GCA_035537555.1 Blastocatellia bacterium | reverse complement strand
CCACTTCGCGGGCGACGCGAGTCACTTCGGAAGCGAACGAGCCGAGCCGGTCGACCATCGTGTTGACGATCCTGGCTGTCTTAAGAAATTCGCCTTTCAAGGGACGCCCGTCTATATCCAGAGCCATCGTTTGCGAAAGGTCGCCTTTGGCAACGGCTCCGATTACACGAGAAACCTCGGTTGTCGGCTGGGCGAGGTCGGAAATCACACTGTTCAGCGAATCTATCCCCGTGGCCCACGCGCCGCTCACGTGCCCTATCGAAGCGCGCTGAGCGATCTTCCCTTCTTTTCCCACGACCGAGCTGATCCGGTGAAGCTCTCGCGCCATCTTTTCATTCATGTCGATGATATCGTTCAGTGTGTCTGCTATCTTTCCGGCTATACCGCTATGTTCGTCAGGCATGCGGACAGAGAAGTCTCCCTTCTTCACAGCCATCAAGACCTTGAGCAATAATCTTGTATCTAATGTTTCCGTGTTGGGCGTGTGGGTTGACATTCGGTTCAATTCTCCTTTTACGATCTCCAGATATGACAAAAGACAACCACTGCTGGCTGGCCCGGTGTTTTCCGCTTAATGAGTCGTAACACTCAAATCTCAGTCAGGCCGGCCTGGCTATACCTTGATTCTTAGCTATGAAGGAATCGTTTGCTACGCAGTAGAATGATCTTGCCTCGAGGGCTATACATACTATCGGCCAATGCTAGCATTGGGTCAAGAACAGAGCGATGCCCCGAACATTGATTCAATTCGCAAAAGTGTCCACGCGGACATAATAAATATTTATTCTCAATTTGAAAACCTTAACTGAAAGATTTCCGGGAATGGACATCACTCTATCATTAGCCCGCAATATGGCTCTAATCCCGAGGCAACCGATACGGCGTGCCGGTAGAGAGGGCCTTTCGACTCCCGGGCCTCCGAGACTTGAAAAGGCTCGTCTTCGCCGGGCCGATCCGCCCTTCCCGGGCCACCATCAGGGTGCTAGCATTGAGTCGAAGTGGACGGGAGATACGATCTAATGACATACGGTAATTCTCAACCTGATGAAAACGAGATCGACGAAAACGAGCGCATCGAGGCCATAATAGACGAGACTTTGGAAGAGACCTTCCCCGCGAGCGACCCTCCTGCCTGGACGCTCGGCACCGATCACCGGATCAAATCGATCGGCGGAGAAACCCCCTCCGATGATTCGTCGGATAAGACCAAAGATCACGGCGGGTAGCGCGACCGCCCCTGCCGGGCGCCCGTGAATTACTCTCGGGCGGATGCCGCCCGGAATACCTGAGCCCGAGGCGTCTCGCGCTAATTCGCGCCCGCCTGGTTCGCGGAGGCCTTCACAAGCTTCAGCGCCTCGGCAAGACCCGCGTCCAGAATAGCGTCTTTCCCGGCGCTGAACGGGCCGGACCTCTCGACGAACAGGTCCGGCTCTACCGGCTTGGACTCCAGGAGGTCCGTGTAACGGGGGAGCTTGAAGCTGGGAAACATAAGCATCGATTCATAGCCGACATCGGCGAAGGTGGCGGGAATGACGGCGCCCGCCGTCTGCTCCCCGACCAGTTTCGCAATCCCGTTCTTCTTCAGCTCGTAGGCCAGCACGTCTTTCGCGCTTCTGGATTGCCTGTCGATTAGAGCTATGATAGGCCGGTGCCTCCTCGAACTCTCGTCGCGCAGGATGTCGACGATCTTCGGAACGGCAAGGCCGTTTCCTCCCCTCCCTCGCAGATCGATGATCAGCCCGTCACAGTTGCTGAACTCGCCTTCCAGCTTTTCCTTCAGGAGCTCGGGCACACCCGTCATGTGAACGTACCAGAAGTGCAAATACCCGAAGCTGCGGCCACCCGACGCGTAGACATGGGCGCTTGCTCTCGCGGCCGCGAAGGCAGAGTAGTCTTCCGAAGCTATCGAAAGCTCCATGAACTTGCCGCGCCGGCGCTCGATCTTGACGCGTATCGTCTCGCCCTGCCCTGCCTTCAGGTAGTGAACCGGAGGGTCGTGATCATCTTTAATGTAGGCATCGTCCGAGCGCCACTCGAGCCGGGGTGCCTGCTCCACGGGGACGCCGTCGATCGATACGACGCGGTCCCAGGGGAGCAGGCCGGCGCGGAGGGCCGGGCCTCCCTCAAGCACGCTGAAGGTGTAGAACTTCCCCTTTATGTCCATGAGCTGAAACCCGAAAGTCGGATAGGGACGGCCCTGTAGATCATAGACCACGTACCGGAACGTCTGGTTCGATAGAAGCCCGAGGTGTGACGATGGAATATGGCTCAGGAATTCCTGAACCACCTCTCTCTGCTCGCGCAGGGTCGTCGCGTGAGCGGCCTTCTCGCGGTATTCGGATACGAGCCCGGGCAGTTCCTCTTTTCTGAAGCGCTGGTCGTAATACTTCTTTCCCAGCACGGCCGCCACGTTCTCGAATAGAGTGCCGCCCTTCTCTTTGATCGACACCATCGAGTCGAGCCTGGGGTCGGAAAGAGGCTTCTCCCTCGGCTGTCCCTGCCCGCCCGCCGCGACCGCCTCCTGTTGAACCGGCGGAGCCTCGAAAGAGTTAGAGACACCGGAGGGCAGCATCGCCTGCACGTGAAAGACCCCTAGCAGCGCGAGCACGATAAAAGAAGTCCGTAATGTCACCTCTATACTCCCTTCATCCCGTCTATGGCTTCGTATGCAAACGAGGATCAGGGCTGAAGCCGCGAGCGGCCGCTCGCGCCTTCAGCCAGCTTGAGTTTACTAAACATCCAGCTTTCATTTCCGCTTAACTGCCCGCGAGCCGCCGCTCACCGCTTCGCCGACGCCTCGCGAAACGCGGCCGCCACCGACGGGCCGGCAACGTAGATGTCGAATAAGACTCTCCTGACCGTTGAATCGCCCGCAAACTGCTTTCGAAGGTCGGTGAGGTTCACGCTTTTCCGCGCTTGTTCGAGCGTTTCGCCGCGCGCGACGGCCGCTTCGGTCTGTTGCTTTATGGAGGCGAACAGGTTCGACATGAGCTTTACATACGAATCGTCGCGCATGACGGGGCCGTGACCGGGAACGATGATCGACGGCTTGAGGTCGCGCAGCTTCTCCAGGGTCGCGCTCCAATCCCCGATGTGCGACTGCTCGGCCCCGACCAGAGGAACGGGCCATACCACGAGATCGCCCGTGATGAGGATGCCCTCGCGGGGCAGGTGGACCACTATGTCTCCGCCCGTGTGGCCGCTTCCCAGGTGCCGGATGTCGATGATGCGGTTCCCTCTGTAGAGAGTCAGGCGGTCTTCGAGCGTGATTGTGGGAAGGGTTAACCGGGTGCCGGGAGCCTCCGCCAGCGCCAGCTCCACAAGCCGTATGTCGCTGGCATAACTTTCACGCTCTTCGGCCGAGATCGGCGCGCCGGTTATGCTCTTGTCTTTGGCCAGGGCGCTTTTGAGGCTCTCAAGAGCTCCGGGCGCTCCCTGCAAGAAGCTCTTCCGGTTGACGGCGCCCTGATTGGGCAGGTATTCGCGCATCCGGGCGTGGGCGATGAACTCGACGCCGGGGAATGCTTCCTGATAGACGGGGTCCCCTATGATGTGGTCGTCGTGCCAGTGAGTATTGACTACATACTTCACCGGCTTGCCGGTCAGCTTCTTGAGCGCGGCCACTACCTCTTTGGAAGTTGAAGGGGCCCCGCTGGTATCGACGACGACCACGTCTTCATCATTGATAATGAAGACGCTGTTCGCGTCTACCATCAGGCCCGGGAGGTCTTTGCGAACCACGGCGTAGACGCCTTCCGCGAGCTTCTGAACTTCGAAATTTCGGGCGGGGCTCCGAGGCTCTTCGCCCTGCCGCATGCTCGAAACTTTAACTCGCGATGGGCCTGACCGTGGGCGAACCGCCGCGCTGTGGACCGCCGCGCCCGCCTGCTCGACAGGCGCTCCGGCTGCGGGTGAGTGGCCGGCTATGAGTACGGTTGAAACGAGAACCCACACGTATTCAAGGAACATGTTCGAAAACTCCGGGGATAGTCTGTAATGGCGCGGGCTCGATACGGTCCCCCATTATAGGGACGCAGCTTTCCCCGGGCAAGGGGCCGCCTCTTTTCAAATTGGACTCGACAGGGTTTAGCCGGTAGAATGCGGGCACATGAGAAAGAACCTCTCGCCTGTAACTCTACTCCTGGCCGTTCTCCTGCTCTGTTTTCAAGGATCGGCAGTTGCCGCTCACGCTCAGGAGAGATCGACGGCCAGGGTTGCCGCGCTCCTGGAGGAGTCCGGCTACGCTTATACGAAAGCGGCGGACAGCGTCTGGGCCGTCGCCTTCGAAGGAAAGTCTCTGCCCAAATTCAACGTGGTTGCCTCCACCCAACAGGACGTTCTCGTGTTGTTTACGATAGTGGCCGAAAAAAAGAACCTGAGGCTGACCCCTGAAAGCATGCAGAGATTGCTCCAGATGAACGGCGACCTGGACCGTGTCAAAATCGGGATAGACAAAGACGGAGACCTCTTCGTGAGGATCGACCTGAGCATAAGGGTGCTCGATGCGCGAGAGCTGAAGGAGAACATAGAGCAGGTAGCAGCCGCGACCGACCTGGTCTTCTCGGCAATGCGGCCGTCCATCGCCACTCCAAAATAGCCCGGCCCTCCCCGTCGAAACGAACGTTGATGGAAGAGTCTTCCGGATGTATTATGAGCCGGCTGGAGACCTCTTTATGTCAAAGATCAAACTCGGAATAATCTGCGGGATAGTCTACGGCGCGCTTTCCGCCGCCTCGATGATCCCGCTCCGGTTCGATGACAAGACGGCGGCCCTGGCGGGCGCGTTCTTGAACCGCTTTGCCATAGGCTTCGTGATCGCGACGACGACCCTTCCCATGCCGGGCTGGGCTCGCGGTCTTCTCTTCGGAGTGCTGTTGAGCCTGCCCGACGCGATAATCACCCGAGCCTGGGTGCCGATACTGGTATTCGGGGCCGTGGGCGGTTTGATAATAGGCGGCATCGTCGGCGCGCAGGAGAGCAATAAGAGAGCCGCGGCCGCGCCATAACGAGCCGACGAGAGTTGATATACCGCCGCTCGGCCTCCGGTACGGTCATCAGTCTATTCCTCTTCGGGCGGAAGAACTATGCGAAGAATATCGATAATGGCTGCCCTCCTGATTACCTGTCTGTTCCTCACCTCCTGCGGCAGAAAAGGCATAATTCACCTTTCAGTAGCTGACTCTCAACTGTGCCAGCAGATCCTCATCCAGGAAGACGAGCTCTTTTCAAAGGCAGTGGCCGCGCTCGGGGGCGTCGAATCGCAAAGCCCTGAAAACAGGGGCGAGTTGTTGAGCGTGTATAAAGAGTGCAGGGAATACCTCGACAGGTCGGATCAATTCGTCAAGCAGATGTACGAAAAGTATGGAGTGAGCGAGGCCGATTACCGGCTGGATGTATTCGGAGGCGCGTTCATGCCCTTGAGCAAATAGGCGTTGCCTCCGCCCGCACCATATTGAAATCCGGCTTCTTTGTTATACACTCTTGTCCGTAGGAGCCTGCCATTATGCCCGATCAAGACAACACCGATCACCGAGACGTATTAGCGCTCGAATACAGATTCATGGACGCTTGCCTCAGAAGCGACACCGAGGCGCTCGACTCTATCCTGGCCGCCGATTTTGTCTTTACGGACCCTGACGGGATTAACCTGACGAAAGGCGAGTGGCTGGACGATCTCAGGACAGGAGATTTCAAGTTCGAATCGATCGACATCGAAAGTGTCGACGCGCGCGTGAAGGGAAATGTCGCGACGGTCGAGGCCAGCATCCGTATAAAAGCGCGATCCAGGAAGGCCGGCTATAGCGGGACCTACTCCGCCATGGACATTTACGAGCGGCGAGGCGGGGGCTGGCAGTTGACTCTTTCGAGCGCGAGCCAGATACAGGGTGAATGACGGAAGCGCCCTCGGGGCTAATCGAAGCCTTCATGTCGAAGCGCTTCATATCGAAGCGCTTCATAATGTCGCCGCTCGACTCGAAGCATATCGCGGCCGTCTCGCTACTTCGGAACCAGCTCGCACCGCACTATGGCCGTCGTAAATTCCCGGGTCCACGCGTTAGACAGCCTTCGGAGCTTGCGGATAGGCACGGCTTCGAAGCTCTCTGCCCGCCAGTCGCTCTGCTTTAGAATCTTCTCGAAACGGCTCACGGTCATTTTGTTCAAGCCGACCGAGCGGAAGCTCGTGTGGTTGTCGGGATTGAAGTCCCTGAACCAGCGGATGAACGCTTCCTCGGTAAATACAAAATGGGCCCAGGGGAATACGGAGAATATGTGGCCTCCCAGGGGGTGATACCACGTCGGCCCGAAGCAGACGAGCGCCCGCCCGCGCTCGTCGATGAGGCTCCGCATGTGCGACAGTACCTCTGAGGGCTGCTCGAAATGCTCGAACGCGTCCATGGAGAGTATGACGTCCGCTTTTTCATCTACTGCGGGCGTAAAGATACAGCGGTCCGCGACGCCCGCCGACTCCGCGGAGCCTCTTGCTATCTCCAGGAGGGGCTCCATGGTGTCGACGCCGATGACGCGCTTCGCCCCTCGCAGAGCGATCTCGATGGCTTCCGCCCCGGTTCCACATCCGAAGTCGATGACGACTTTCCCCGCCAGCTTGCTCCAGACATCGTCGCCGAGCAGGGCCTCCAATTTGTTTTTGCTTTTGTAGGCGCTACCGTCGAGGTAGCCTGTTTCTCCGCCCGGCCAGAAGCGTTTGAGTATCCGGTAGCCGACGTCTCTGCCAATGATCCCCATGTCCGGTTCCCGCGAGTTCGGCGGTATATCGCCCAAGCCCTCGAAAATCGGGCGGCGATATTTGCCGCTCTCTTCAGCAAATCCTGGGCAACTGCTCTCCGGCGAGCATATCGACGATGCGAGTGCCGCCGAAACCCGTCACCATAGCGACTATGCCTTTAGGCTCGGCTTTCACCTCGCCAATGACGCAGGCGGCCCGCCCGTAAGGGCTCTCTTTCATCCGCCTGAGGAGGGGTTCGACCACTTCGTCCGCCACTACGGCGAGCAGCTTGCCCTCGTTGGCGACGTAGAGCGGGTCGAGGCCGAGAATCTCGCACGCGCCGTGAACCTCTTCGCGCACCGGGATTCGGCTCTCATAAATCTCTATGCATACTTCCGACGAGAGAGCTATCTCGTTCAGAGTGGTCGCCACGCCTCCGCGCGTGGGGTCGCGCATACAGTGGATGGCGTCTGCCGTCGCGACCTTCCCGGCTTCCTCGATCATGGCTTCGACCAGGGAATTGAGCGGAGCGCTGTCGCTTTCGATGTCGGTCTCCAGCTCAAGCTCGCCTCGCGCTATCATGATGGTCGTGCCGTGATCCCCGACCGTGCCGCTCAGTATCACCTTGTCCCCGACGCGCGCGCGCGAGGCCGAGATTCGCACGGGCGACTCTATCACTCCTATGCCGGACGTGTTGATGAATATCTTGTCCGCGCTCCCTTTCTGCACCACCTTCGTATCGCCCGTGACGATCTGCACTCCCGCTTCGTCGGCCGCCGCGCGCATCGAGCCGAGTATTCGCTTCAGATCTTCGATCGGGAAGCCTTCTTCGATTATGAACCCGGCCGAGAGATAGAGCGGCCGCGCGCCGCTCATCGCCAGATCGTTGACCGTGCCGTGGACCGCGAGGCGGCCGATGTCGCCGCCGGGAAAGAAGATGGGGTCGACGACGAAAGAATCGGTCGTGAAGGCAAGCCTGGCGAGGCCCGCGCCGCCGGATGCGCCGCCCGGCGGGCCGACCTCGAAAACGGCCTGGTCTTCCATCATCTCCAGGAGCGGGTTTCTCAGGTATTCGAGAAATAGCCCTTCCACAAGCTCGTGCATGGCTTTGCCGCCGCTGCCGTGCGCGAGGGTGATGTGGGTGTCTTTGATTTTAGTCTTTCTGCGCCTCGCCCGCTCGACTCGCTCGAACAGCGGCGAGGACGTGAACTCTTTTGTCATATGCCCGCTTCGATCCCGGGATTCATCCTGAATCTCATCGTGACGTATTCATTCCCGATCGCTCGGCGACTTTCGACAAGCGGCCGAAGTTGTAGTAGGCGGCGCACGCGCCTTCGGACGAGACCATGCACGAGCCGATGGGAGTCTCCGGCGTGCAGGCCGTGCCGAAGACCTTGCACTCCCAGGGCTTCTTCACGCCCTTCAATATCTCTCCGCACTGGCAGGCTTTCGGGTCCGCGATGCGCAATCCCGGAACCGCGAACTTGATCTCGGCATCGAAGGCGGAGTATTTGGAGCGCATCTTCATGCCGCTCCGCGCTATCGAGCCCAGGCCCCTCCACTCGAAGAAGTCGCGGGGCTCGAACACTTCGAAGATTGCCTCGAGCGCCTTTCGGTTGCCGTCGCGCGGCACGACTCGCGCGTATTGATTCTCGACCTCGGCCCGCCCTTCGATTACCTGCTTGACGATCATGTAGACCGATTGAAGGATGTCGAGCGGCTCGAACCCCGTGACGACCAGGGGCTTTCCATAATCCCTCGGCACGAAGTCGTAGCAGCGCGTGCCGATGACCGTGCTGACGTGGCCCGGGCCGACAAACCCGTCGAGCTTGAGGTCGGGCGAATCGAGCATCGCCTTGAGCGCGGGGATTATCATTATGTGATTGCAGAAGACGCTGAAGTTTTCCACCCGGTCTTTCGCCGCCTGCAAGACCGTCATCGCCGTCGAGGGAGCGGTGGTCTCGAAGCCGAGCGCGAGGAATACGACGTGCCGGTCCGGGTTTTTCCTGGCGATCTTCAGGGCGTCGAGGGGAGAGTAGACCATGCGAACGTCGGCCCCGGCGGCCTTCGCGGCTATCAGGTTGGTCTTCGAGCCGGGGACCCGCATCATGTCTCCGAAGGTCGTGAAGATCACGCCCGAATGCAGGGCGATCGAGATCGAATCATCGGTGCGGCCCAGAGGGATGACGCAGACCGGGCAGCCCGGCCCGTGAATCATCTCGATGTTGGGCGGGAGCAGGTCTTCGATGCCGTACTTGAAGATCGTGTGGGTGTGGCCCCCGCACACCTCCATCAGCTTGAGCGGCGCGTCGGTCATGGCGGCGATCTGCCCGGCCAGCCTGCGCGCCATATCGGCCTGCCTGTATTCGTCTATGAATTTCATTTCGTCACCCCCGCGGAGCGGTTATCAGCCCTGTCCTACTCTTCGAGCAGGGACTTATGTTGTAAGAAGGCGTGAACCAGATCCCACATGACGTGGTAAAGAGCCACGTGGGTCTCCTGTATCCGGTGTATGCTGGACGTGGGAACGACCAGGCAGAAATCCAAAAGCCCTTTCTCCCGCATCTCCGCCATGTGGCCGCCGGTGTCGCCGGCATAGCCTATCGTGGTGAGCTTCATGCGGCGCGCGGTCTCGAAGGCGTGGATCAGGTTATCCGAGTTTCCGCTCGTCGAGATCGCGAGCAGCGCGTCGCCCTCGCCTCCGAGCGCGATTATCTGCCTCGCGAAGACGTCGGCGAACCCCACGTCGTTGGCCACCGCCGTGACCATGGCCATGTCGCTCGCGAGGCAGATCGCGGGCAGGGCTTTCCTGCCGACCGTGACCGGGTGCATGAACTCGACGGCGACGTGCTGGGCGTCGGTGGACGACCCGCCGTTGCCGCAGACCAGCATCTTGCGGCCGCGATGAAAAGTCTTCGCGAGCGCGAGTGACGCCTGAAGGATCTCGTCCTTGTTCTCCTCGAAGAAGCGACTCTTCACCTCTACGCTCTCGCGGGCCTTCTCCATCAGGGAGAAGCGCAGCTCCTCCATCACCCCCTCCGGCCGGTCGCCGCCGTCGTGGAGAAAGGGATAAAAAGCGCGCGAGAAATCGTCGGAAGTCTTCGACATATGGCACCGCTACTGTAAAGAATTCTTGAACTGGTCGAGCTCCTCGTCGAGCGAATCCAGGTCCCGGAGGAGCCGAAGGGTCTCTTCGGCCTCTCTCTCATCGACCTTGCTCATGGCGAAACCGACGTGGACCAGGACGTAGTCGCCGATATTCACCTCGTCTCTTTCGAGCATGCCGATGTTTATGTTGCGCTTCACGCCGCCCACCTCCACTTTTGCTATCTGGTTCTCTTCGTCAACTATCTCGATAATCTTGGCTGGTATTGCCAGGCACATGTCATATCCTCCCCGACGCGAGATGCGCGGCCGCGATAGCGGCCTGACCGAGCGATATGCCCCCGTCATTGGGCGGCACGCGGCTATGCGTGAATACCTCGAAGCCGTCTTGCCGAAGCATTCGACAAACCCTGCTCAGAAGGAACATGTTCTGAAAGACGCCTCCCGACAAGACGACGCGGCCGAGGCGGCGCTCGTCTCTCAGTCTGACCGCGAGGGACCGGATCAGGCCGGCCACGCCGAGGTGGAACTTCGCCGAGACCACCCCGGGCGAAACGCCTCCGAGCAGGTCATCCACGGCGCACCGAATTACCGGGTCGGCCTTAATGATACTCCCGTTCTCGGCGACCTCGAAGTCGTACGTGTCCGAGCAGGCGGGATCGGCTACCGCCTCCAGCTCGATCGCGGCCTGGCCCTCGTAATTGACCGCGCCCCTCAAAGTCAGAAGGCCCGAGAGCGCGTCAAACAGCCGCCCCATGCTCGAAGTCCCGGGGCTGTTCGTGCCGCTCTCGCACATACTCCGAAGCGCGGACCACTTGCCGCGGTCCAGCTCGCGGACGAAGGGTATGTCCAGGCCGAGAAACTCATCTCCGAGCGCCCGGCGCAGGTAGACGGCCGCCATCCTCCAGGGCTCGCGAATCGCCTTCGCGCCCCCGGGCATCGGCACGTAATCCAGGTGGGCGATGCGCTCGGCGTCGAGAAAGTCCGCGACGAAGAACTCGCCGCCCCAGAACCGGCCGTCAGAGCCGAATCCGAGGCCGTCCATCGCGACGCCTATGACCTCGCCCTCCAGGCCGCTGTCGGCCATGCAGCTCGCGATGTGGGCGTGATGGTGCTGGACGCCGACCTTCGTCTCGACCTCGTCGAGCGAGAGCGCGTACTTGGTCGAGAGGTACTCCGGGTGCAGGTCGTAGGCGACCACCTCGGGCCTGAGATCGAAGAGCCTCTTGAAGTGCTCGATCCCTTGCGTGAACGAGCGGAGCGTCTCCAGGTTTTCGAGGTCCCCTATGTGATGGCTCACGAAGGCGTAATCTTCACGCGTGAGACAGAAAGTGTTCTTGAGCTCGGCCCCGCAGGCGAGGACCTCTCGCCTGCCTTTGAGCGCGACCTTGATCGGGGCCGGGGCGTACCCGCGCGAGCGGCGCAGTATCATCTCTTTGCCTGCGAACGCGCGCGTGACGGAGTCGTCGGAGCGGACGTGAATGCGCCGGTTATGGAGCAGGAAGTAATCGGCGATCCCGTTCAGACGCCTCACGGCGTCCGCATCTTCGTGGCAAATCGGCTCGTCCGAAACGTTGCCGCTCGTCATCACGAGGGGGCGGTCGAGGCCCTCTAACAACAGGTGATGCAGGGGCGAGTAGGGAAGCATGAAGCCGAGAGAGGTCGCTCCCCGGGCGAGCGCTTCGGGGAGACCCGGGCCGGGCCTCTTTTCCAGAAGCACGATGGGGCGGCGCTCCGATGAGAGCAATCTTTCTTCGACCTCCGACACGGCGCAGTACTGCCGCACCAGGCCCACCGACGAGGCCATCATGGCGAAGGGCTTATCCTCTCTGACCTTCCTTCGCCTCAGCCGTTCTACCGCATCGCGGTTCAAGGCGTCACAGGCGAGGTGAAACCCTCCGACGCCTTTGACGGCCACTATCTTTCCTTCGAGCAGCAGGCGGCGGGCGCCCGCGAGGGCTTCTTCTCCGAAGAACGAGTCGAGGGCCACTTCGCGCCCTTCGGAATCGGCGAGCGACAATCGCGGGCCGCAGGCGAAGCAAGCTGTCGGCTCCGCGTGGAAGCGGCGGTCGAGCGAGTTCTCGTATTCGTTCCGGCAGGCGTCGCACACGGGGAAGTCCCGCATCGTGGTCAGCCCGCGGTCGTAGGGTATCCCTTCGATTATCGTGAAGCGGGGGCCGCAGTTCGTGCAGTTGATAAAAGGATAGCGATAGCGCCGGTCGTTCGGATCGAGCATCTCCCTGAGGCAATCGTCGCACACGGCCACGTCGGCCGAGATGGGGACGAACTTCTCTCCCTCCGCGACGCTTTCGATGATGCGAAAATCGCTGTAATTCGCCGGGGACAGGTTCAGGCTGCGCTCGACCGATTCGACCGTCGAGAGCGGCGGCGGGTTCGATTCGATTTCATGGATGAGCTGGTCGATCGCCTTCGATTCTCCCTCGACATCTATGAGCACGCCCGACGTGTTATTCTGCACGCGGCCTCTGAGCGCGCGCAGATGGGCCTGCGAGAAGACGAAAGGGCGAAAGCCCACTCCCTGAACCGTGCCGCGCACCAGTATGTGGACCCGCGTAGACATCTCGCTTCATCCGCCTTCTTTATTAGCCATGATGTCGAAGGCGAACTTCAGTTCGTCCTTGACCTTTATCGTCCCGCCCGCGGCGCTGACCAGCTTGATGTTGTAATCGGTCTGTCGCAGGGGGAACTCGCCCTGCGCGCGAAGTGTAGATTCGGTGATCCAGACATTCGTGTCGAAAGAGCACCTGTTGGCGACCCCGTGCAGGGATAGCTCGCCCGTTATATTGAACCGGTACCAGCCGTCGCTGATCCTGACTGCCGACGTGCCGGCGCTCTCGAAAACGATCTCGGGATAGCGCCCGGCTTCGAGCACCTGCTCGCGCATCAGGCGCTCGATCTCCTTTCGATCCTTATCGCTCACCTGATCGGTCAGCTCGAGCGACTCGGCCCTGGCTCTCAGGCGGAGCGAAGCCCCTTCGAGCGAATTCGGCGCGAGCTCCGCTTCGCCCGAGAAGTCGCGGACCGCGAACGTGGGGTTGTGCGCAAGGGCGGAGAGCATCCCGCCTGCAAACGCTCGCACCGTGAACCGGCTGCGATTGGGCTCTATGCGATACCTGACGGTTTCATCCGCGCTCATATTGAGCTCCTGTTTCCCGCACGCGACCTTAATAAGCGAAGTGATCGGGACCGGGGGCGATGTGGCCTCCCGCCTTCGGCGAGCGCCGTTTAATGCGTAAGCACTTTTTCGCGCCGCCTCGGCCCACGCGCAGCTCGGGTGTGCCGGTAAGCCTCGCCCGTCTCATTCGATTCACTGAGCCCCGCACTCCTTGCCCGTGCAGGTCGAGCGCCAGGGATTCAAACCAGCACGCCGTCGCGTTTTACATGGTGCTGATCCGCAAGTAGCGCTTTATGTCGGGAAGGCTCACGATCAGTCCGGCGGCGACCGTTGCCAGCGCCGCGCCTCCGATGATCTTCCAGATGATACCGCTCGACGATTCTTTTCTTTTAATAAGGTACATTCCAGGTAAACCCCTATGTTGAATTATTACTCACAGCGACTTCACTACCTTCCTCGAGGATTCTCGAGACGAGCGACTCGACCATGCCGACCGCCCCGTCCACGGCCGCCTCGACGGGCTCGCTCAGCCCCATCTGCCCCTCGTCGGGGCCGAGCGTGGCGGGCTCGCAGCCGACGAGAAATATTCGCTTGAAGCTTCCGCCCATGGACTTGACCATGCAGAGGACTTTCATCGGGTTCATTCCATGCGTTTCGACCATCGCCTGTCGAGGGTCCAGAGCGTCCAGCTCGTCGAGGTCGGGCTCGATCAAGTAGAGCGTGCCCGGCTCTCCGCCTCGCGGGGCCGCGTCGACGAAGACGGTCACTTCGTGGCCGTCGAGCAGGGCATAAGCCAGGTCGAAGCCGCGAATGCCGAAGTCGACCAGGCGCGCTTCGGCCGGTAGTTCGCGCGCGGCGAGCCGCCTCGCCACTTCGCAGCCGAAGCCGTCATCCCCGAGAAAGATGTTGCCTATGCACGCGATGAGAATGCGCGGCTCGGCCATCACTCGCTCCCTTCCGCGCCGCCCGGCCCGATCGGCTCGACCTCTTCCGGAGCGAAGAAGAAGCGATGGCCGGGCTGCCGGAGCTCGCCCATGTCGCGACCCGGGTCGTCGTCTACGACGAGGGCGAGGTGAACCTTGTTTTCATAATCCTGCTCTATCGATTCGATCGAGGCGATGCGGCCCGCCAGCGCCAGGTCGAGTATGTCCCCGCCGCTTCGCGGCCTCAAACGGACGCGGTCGCCTTTTCTCAGATCGACCCCGAGGACGCGCACACTCTCAAGTGTAGGCCTTTCTTCGAGGAGCTGCCATTCCCATTCGTTCATCGCTCGTCCTCTTTGACAGGGCCGGGGCTCCGCATAGTCGCGTGGAGCTTCATCATTTGCTCGGGAGGGAGGGACTCGGTCCTCTCGAGTATCCGGCGCGCCCGCGCGTCGACCCCGCGCATCTCGCGCTTCTCTTCGTCGGTCAGAGTCATGATGCGAAGCGTCAGTATTTCGTCTATCTCCGTCGAGTCGAAAAGGTCGCCCGCGCTCTCGGGCGCTATCTGCGGGTAATCGTAGAGTATGATCGGAGAAGAGAGTAGACAGTCGCGCTCGCCCGCGTTTCCGACCAGGACCGGCCACGTTCCCGTGTTGACGCAGGAGGCGGCGATCTCGCGCATGGAGTCGGGCGGTTCGAGAAGCGAGACGAACTCGCCGTCGCGAATGGTCAGCACGGTGTGCGTCGAGACGAGCGAGCGCATCAAAGCCTCGTCTCGGCTTCCCAGGTATTCACCCTCAAGCGACGTCTGATTCGATATGCGAACCGATATCTTGAAAAGCCGCTCGCCCGCCCGTTCCGCGGCCACTTCGACGGAGCCTTCGATCGCTTGCTGCCTGCGGACGAGCACCCCGGCGAGCCGCCCCTCGTCGAGCAGGGGCTCGACCTCGCGGCCGGCCGGAAAAGCGAAGTCCTGTTTCGACGGCCCGGCGGCGAGCCCGTCCAGGTCGAGGCCCGGTATGGTGACTTCCCGCTCGGAGGCTTCCTGCCACGTTTGAAATATCTGTCCGCCGATATCGAGCATCGGCACGCCGCGGTAGTCGGTTCCTTCCTTCAGCCCGGCCAGAGGTTCTTCGGCCGCTTGCGGCCCCGGCGAGGGATGAAGCAGCTCGCCCACCTCGCGCGCGACCAGGTGCAGGAACCGCACTCTCACGTCGACGGCCGCGCCCGGACTTGCGAGGGCGAGGCATTCGGTCTGCATCGCGCAAGCGTCCACTCCCGGGAGCCCTTGGGCCAGGCTGAAGGCTCGCGGGTATAGCGCTCCGAAGTTCCAGCGCTGCCGGTTCTTCACCGCCGAGGCTCTGTAAGGATAGAGAATGTAGCCTTCGTACAGGACGGCGCTGGCTATCTTTTCCACGAGCCCGAGATTCATCAGTTTACCTTCCCTTCGACCCTCTTCGCGTCTTCGGACGGCGGCGCTTCCGCTTCCGGGAGAAGGCTCTCCAGGGCCTGTTCCCATGTGGGAATGCCCCGGCGCACTTTATACCGGTAGAGCCGGTCGAAGACATCTCTGCGCAGGCTGAGCCACGCGCTGTTGGGATAATAGACATCCATCATCTCTTTCCACACTTGCACGGGCAGCCTGAAGCGGGCCTCTTTGTCCCACGGGATCTGCGTGACTTGCAATCCCCCGTCCCGCCCTTCATAGAAGACGGTGCCGCTGAAGAGCAGGGCCAGGGGAACTTCTCCGTCGTCGAGCCCGGCGAAATACTTGGTCGCGGCGACATTGAAATCGAAGGTGCACGGCACCTGGAGGTCGACGGTCGTGCTGCCGGTAAAAGGCGGGACCACGGTGCTCGCGTGGGTCCAAAGCATGTTGCGAAGGGTCTCGCTCCACCGCTCGGGCTCGCCGAAGAGATCGAGCAGCCGCTTCTGGTCTTCGGGGCTATAGCGGCGGCGCGTCACCTCCATCTGTATCTGGCAGCGCAGCATCACGTTATGCACGGGAGACTCGGCCTCGCGGTTGGTGACGCGCAGCTTGAACACGATGACCGGCACGGCCGCGAAGGGAAGGACTTCGGCCTTCTCGACTTCGAAGCTCAGATCAGGCATAAGGATCCTCTCGGACGGGAGTGGACCGCCGCTTCAAGTCCGCGAAGAATTGCCGAATCTCTTCCCACACCTCGGCCCCCCCGGACAGGCCGCGCCATTGCGCGCGTATGAGCCCGACGAGCCTGTAGCACTCGTCGATCGGCACGATATAGTATTCCGGCTCGGCCTGCCCGCGCTCCCGGCCCACGCGGTTTACGAGCAGCGCTTCGACATCCGGCTCCAGGCCTTTAAGGATCGGATTGTCCTTCACGATCTCGTCCCAGGACTCGAGGCCGAGGAGAGATTCCGTCGGGCCGGCGGGGCTCGGATAGAGCGCGATCACGCGGCCGTCCGGAGTGCTTTGAAAGAAGAAGGCCAGGCGAATCGGTATCATCAGGCTTTCCCATTGAGCGTCCGTGAGGCGAAAGTCCGGCAGGGATCTGATGCGTTGAGGGACGCGCTGGTATTTCGCCCCTTGCTGGCCGCTGAAAAGGATAGAGCACGGGTCGCACGCGCAAACCAGCTTCCGGCTCGCCGCGTCGATCAGGTGCCGGTGCTCGACGGGCAGCTCGGCGCTGCACATCTCGCATACCTCCACCGGGGCTCTTTCCCTGACGAACTGGCGAAGGGTCGCGAAAGGGCCGTTGCGTTGCGATGAACGTGTTGGACTCATATTCAGGCTTTACATTCGCGAAGGGCGCGGCGAACCCGAAGACGGCTCTCGGTAAATCCCCGCGCGCCCGGCGAACCTATCGGACCATTGAAAGGGGCGCTCTTTATAAAGGGCCGCTACTCGCGCGGCCCTTCCCGGGCCTGTCATGCCGGAGGCATGTTCGGGCTTCCGTCGTCTATCGGGTCTTCATTTTCGGGGTTGATACGCGTCGAGTCTCTTGCCGTGGACCCGCCGCTCGGGCGACCCGCGCCCGTCGCCCCGGTATCGTGCCGTCCCGACTCTTTTCCGTCTCTATCGCGGATATCCTCGCCTTTCCCCGCGCCCGTGTGATGCGTGGGCTCGCTCGATCCTTTATCTTCTGGCATAGACTTGTCCTCCTTCTTCCACAATTCAAAAGAGCCGCTCTCCTTGCCGCGACCGCGCTCACAAGGAGGCCGAACCTCAACTCAGATCGGTGGCCATCGTGGCAAGGCCGCCCTCCTCATATCCCACCTGCTGAGTTACGGGGCGGGCCGGGCTCTCTCTGGTAATCGCGCTCTTTAGCTGCACGAGGCCCGAGGCGGAAGGGTGCTCCACCGCGCCCGCGACGTACAGCGCGGACATATCGGGAGCCGCGTCGTAAACGGCCTCTTCGACAGACTGTTTCAAGGCCTGAGCCGTCAGGCCGCATCCCTTGCAGCTTCCGTCGAGCCGCAGTCTCACGACCCCGTCGACGATGCTGACCAGCTCGAGGCTCCCGCCGTGCGACCGCAGCATGGGGCGCATCTTATCGATGGCCGCTTCCACCCGCGCCTGAAGATCGAGCGGATGAAGCCCGTATAAGAGGAGCAGGCTTGAGACCAGCTCGTCTTCGGCAAAGGTTTCGATGATGCGGCGGCCCGCGTCTCCGGCGTCGAATGCCGCGCTCATCATTCGCTCGAGGCCCGCGCCGTGCAGGTCCATGATCGATTGGAAGAGCTCGAGGGCGCTGGCTCGCGCCTTCTCGTCCGCCATCGATTCGATCTTGCGGACAAGCCCTTCTATCTTTTGAATGCGCTGCTGAAATTCGTTGTCTTCGAGCATAAGAGTAGTGATGAGTAACGCGACCCGCCTGGCGCGTCCTCCGGGGGCAGGTCGAGAGCCAGGTATCGCTCGTCACCTGTCACGCGGAGAACTCGCAAGCGCGGGTCGCGTCACCGCCTTTCTATTTCTCAACCATGCCGAACATGGGCGAGTGGCTAGTCTCGAGGGTCTTGCCGTTGCCCAGGTACATGTGAACGCCGCAGGGCAGACAGGGATCAAAGCTTCGCACGGTGCGCATAATGTCTATGCCTTTGAAATTGTCCGGCCCGTTCTCTTCGAAGATAGGCGTATTCTGCACGGCGTCCTCGTAGGGGCCCGGCGTGCCGTATATGTCGCGCGGGTTCGCATTCCACGGCGTCGGCGGATAGGGGTGATAGTTGGCGATCTTGCCGTCGCGTATTACGACGTGATGCGAGAGGACTCCGCGCACGGCTTCGTGGAAGCCGCAGCCGATGGCGTCGTCGGGCACCTTGAACTCCGACCACGTCTTCGTGCGGCCCGCGTGCAGCTCTGCCATCGCCTTTTCGATAAAGTGCAGGGCCGACGCTGCCGCGTATGCCTGGAAGTACGTGCGCGCGCGGTCTCGCTCGAGGGTGTTGCTCCATTTAGGGATCTTCCATTCGAACTCGACCTCGTCCATGGTCGCGGTCTTCGGCAGGTATATCTTGACGCTGTTGCCCGTCGCCTTGACGTACCCGTTGTCGACCTTGCCGGCCAGCGCCGTCGCCCAGAATCGCGCGATGGGGCCGCCGCCCGTGTCGAGCGCCAGGTAGTCGCCCGTCCGCTCGTCGTACCACCGGGGGCACATTACCCATGTGTACTTATCGTCGAAATCGCGCTTCTGGGGCCTGGGGATAGTGGTCTGGTTCCACGGGTGTCGCTGGTCGACGGGATTGCCCAGAGGGTCGTTGCGGACGAACGTCTCGGAGTTCTCCCAGTCGTCATAGTAAGAGTGGCCGAGAAGGATGCGGATGCCGAGGTTGATCTTCACCAGATCGGTAGTGACCAGCTCGCCGTCGACCACGACGCCCGGGGTGACGAACATGGCATTGCCCCACTGGTCCATCTTCTCGTACGTGTAGTCGCATACGTCCGGGTCGTTGAACGACCCCCAGCAGCCGAGCAGTATTCTTCGCCGCCCGACCTCTTCGTAGCCGGGCAGGGCCTCGTAAAAGAAGTCGAACAGGTCGTTGTGCAGCGGCACCACCTTCTTCATAAACTCGACGTACTTCATCAGGCGGACGAGGTAATCGGTGAAGAGCTGGATCGTGGGCACGGTGCCCACGCCGCCGGGATAAAGGGTCGAGGGGTGAACGTGCCGCCCCTCCATCAGGCAGAACATCTCACGCGTGTAGCGGCTGACCTGCAGGGTCTCGCGGTAGAACTCGCCGGTGAACGGGTTGAGCGCGGTCATGATGTCGGAGATCTTGCGGTAGCCGTGCAGCCCGGCATTCGGCGCGTCGGTATTTTGGGCCTTCTCCCAGACGCCGGGATTGGTCTCCTTGACCATCTGCTCGCAGAAGTCCACGCCGACGAGATTATCCTGAAAGATGTTGTGGTCGAACATGTATTCGGCCGCTTCGCCGAGGTTTACTATCCACTCGGCCAGCGCGGGCGGCCTCACGCCGAAGGCCATGTTCTGGGCATAGGTCGCGCAGGTCGCGTGGTTGTCGCCACAGATGCCGCAGATGCGGCTCGTGATGAAATGCGCGTCGCGGGGGTCTTTGCCCTTCATGAAGATGCTGTAGCCGCGAAAGATGGACGAGGTGCTGTAGCACTCGGCGACCTGCCTGTTCTCGAAATCGATCTTCGTATAGATGCCCAAGCTGCCGACTATGCGGGTGATCGGATCCCAGTTCATCTCCACCAGGTTCTTGGTCCCGCTCGGGGCCTTCCCCTGTGGTTTGGTCACAGTACTCATATTGCCTGCTCCTTTTCTTAGTAGGTTCTTGCCCGATAGCCGGTCGTGAGCTCACGACCCGGGTGCCGCCACTTCGGCTCTTTATTCAGGGTCGAGTTAGTGATACTGCGCAGGGCGCTGATCGCCCTGCCGTAGAGGCCGACGGCGGCCGAAGATATCCTCGCGCCGGGCGGCTCGTCCATAAAGGGCATGAACTTGTCCGGGAATCCGGGCATGGTACAGCCGATACAGATGCCTCCCACATTCGGGCAGCCGCCGATTCCGGCCATCCAGCCGCGCTTGGGCACGTTGCAATTGACCACCGGCCCCCAGCAGCCGAGCTTCACTATGCACTTGGGAGACCCGTATTCCGTGGCGAAGTCGCCTTGCTCGTAATAGCCCGCCCGGTCGCACCCTTCGTGGACGGTCTTGCCGAACAGCCAGGTCGGCCGCAGCTGGTCGTCGAGAGGGATCATCGGGGCCAGCCCCGCCGCCTGATAGAGCAGATAGAGCAGCGTCTCCATGAAATTGTCCGGCTGCACGGGGCAGCCCGGGACGTTTACGATCGGGAAGCCCGCCTTGGACTTCCAGCCCCAGCCGAGGTAATCCGCAAGGCCCATGCATCCCGTCGGGTTCCCGGCCATCGCGTGTATCCCGCCGTAGGTCGCGCAGGTGCCGCAGGCGACAACGGCTAACGCCTTCGGAGCCAGGCGGTCGATCCACTCACAGGTCGTTATCGGCTGGCCCGTCCTGTCGTCGTATCCGAGCGCGGCCCAGTAGCCTTCAGACTTGATTTTCTCGTTCGGGATCGAGCCCTCTACGACCAGGACGAACGGATCGATCTCGCCCCTCTCGGCCTGGTACCAGAACTTCATGAAGTCGTCGCCGTTCTCATACGCCAGCACGGGGTTGTGCAAGTGCACCTTCGGAAGACCGGGTATCGCACCCAGGATCACGTCTTCTATGCTGGGCTGCGTGGCCGCGGTGATCGAAACAGAGTCACCGTCGCAACTTAGTCCGGCCGTTATCCAGAGTATATGTACCTCTTTGACAGCCGGAGGCCGCTGAGTCACCCTACCGTATGGAGCAGTGTCTGCCGCCATTATGGCTCCTCCTCTCTGCTATTTTCCGTTACGGGTTGATGTTGGTAAGCCTACTGTCGCTTTCGCAAGAGGGGGCTCTGGCATCAGCCGGTATCCGTCACGACTTTTTCGAGCCAGCCGGTTCCGAGGCCCGAAATATATGAGTCATCAAGCTATTCTGCACAGTAAATCTTCCTTTGGGAGCTTTTCATTATGCTGCACGCAGATCAAGCATGTCTATTCGTACACCTACGTAATTACAGCGGAAAAGACACGTATTTTTGCTCTGATTCAAGGAGGGCGCCGCGCCTCATTTTTCAAGAGGAATGATGCCCCGGCGCAGGGCGTAGCGGATCAGGTCGGCGGGCGTGTGCATGTCCAGCTTGTGCATGAGGTTGGAGCGATGGGTTTCAGCCGTGCGCGAGCTGATGCCGAGCCGGTCGGCGATCTCCGCGCTGGTATGGCCTTCGGCCGTGAGCTGGAGCACTTCGCGCTCGCGGCTGGTGAGGGTCTCGTACTTGTCCAGGGTGGCGGCTTTGGCCTTCTCCTGGTAGACCTCGATGGCGCGGTCGCTGAGCGGGGGGCTCAGATAACGGCGGCCCAGTGCCACTTCGCGCACGGCCAGCACGAGGTCGGCCGAGCTCGAGTCTTTCACGACGTAGGCCGACGCTCCGTTGCCGAGGGCCTCGAGCACGTAGGCTTCGTTGGCATACATCGAGAGGATGACGACCCTGGTGTGCGACGAGTGCTTGATGATCTGGCGCGTCACCTCCAGCCCGTTGAGGCCGGGCATCATCAAGTCCAGGACCAGCACGTTCGGCTTCAATTGCTCGACCATCTGGAGCGCTTCCAGGCCGTCGCCGGCTTCGCCGATTACCTTGAAATCGGATTCGGCTTCCAGCAGAGCCCGCAGGCCCTGGCGAACGACGTGATGATCATCTGCAAGCACTATACTGGTCATATCTGCCTTGCCAAGGACGGTCGCGTCGGTCTTCGTCACGAATCTTCTCCGAGGCGCAGTTCGGCCGTCAATCGGGTGCCTTCGCCCCGGTGGGATTCGACACTCAACTCTCCTCCGAGCAATACGGCCCGTTCGCGCATGCCTGAGAGCCCGCTGGTCTCGCTTCCGGCCATGAGGGCCTCCTGGTCGAAGCCTCTTCCGGCGTCTTCGATCTCTATGGTGAGCGTGCGCTGGTCCGTCCAGACCCGTACCATCGCTTCGCTTACCTCCGCGTGTCGCGCGATGTTCGTCAGCCCTTCCTGCACGATGCGGTACGCGGCGGTTTCCAGCTCCGGAGCGAAGCGTCTACCTTCGAGCCCGCTGTTTTTGAAGTTCACGCGCACGCGGGTCTGGGCGGTGTAATTCTCGATGTGCCAGAGCAGGGTCGGGAGCAGTCCAAGATCGTCGAGCATGGCGGGCCGCAGGTCGAGCGACAGCTTGCGCGCCCGGGCCATAAGGCCGTTGACGAGCTCCTGCGCCTGCTTGAGGCTCTCGCGGGCCTCGCCCGGCGGCAGCCGCGCCCCCATCTCCAGGGTGAGCTTGAGGCCGGTCAGTACCTGGCCGATCTCGTCGTGCAGCTCGCGCGCGATATTGCGGCGCTCGGCCTCCTGCACCTCCATCAGGCGGCGGGAGAGAAACTTCAGCCGTTCCGCGTACTCTCTGACGGCCCCTTCGGCCTGCTTGCGTTTGGTTATGTCGCGGACCACGGCAATGACCATGCCGCCCTCTTCGGCCTGCATCGGGCTGAGCATGATATCGACCGGGAACTCGGTGCCGTCCTTGCGCTTGCCGTACAGCTCGAGGCCCGTCCCCATGGGCCGCGTGTGCTTCTGGGCGACATAGCCCGAGCGGTGGTCCGTGTGCTGCCGCTTGAACCGCTCGGGTACCAGGGCTTCGATGGACCCGCCTATCAACTCCTCGGGATCGTAACCGAACATGCGCTCGACCTGCGCGTTGACGCGCAGTATGCGCCCTTTATGGTTTACGACGACCACCGTATCGGGAGCGAACTCGAAGAGGCCCCGCAGCATCGCCTCGTTTTTTTTCAGGGCCTCTTCCGCCTGCTTCAGCTCGGTTACGTCGAACGCGACCCCGTGGATGAACCAGGGCCGACCGTCGGCGCCGCGTACCATCTTGGCTTCGCAGTGAAACCAGATCACGTGCCCGTCGCGGGCGATGACCCTGTAGACCGACCGCAGGGGCTCGCCCGAAAGGAACATCTGCGCCGCCTCGGCGCTCCAGCGCGCTTTGTCGTCCGAGTGAATCTGCTGATACCACCGCACGGGATCATTGAGCCATTCTTCCTGTGAGAAGCCGAGCATCGCTTCGATCTGCGGGCTGACGTAAGCTTCGCCGATGCCTTTGTCGAGGAAGGCCATGAAGACGACCGCGGGAATCTGCTCCACGAGGGTCCGGTATCTGGCCTCGGCGTCGGGCAGCTCTATGTCGAGGGGCGATCCGCCCTCCGGCCCTCCGGCCAGCCGGACGGATGTTCGCCCGCCCCCGGAATGGCTCGGGAAGAATACGTCGGCGAGCCTGGTCAGTATCTCTTCGGCTTCCATCAAGCCTTCGGGCAGAATATTTTCGAGATTCAGCCCGAAACCGTCGTCCGGGCGGCGTCTCTCATCCTCTCTGAAAAACCGCATCTTCATGGCTTCTCTTCCTTATAGCTCGCCGGGCGGCGCCGTGGAGAGGGTCGGACCCGCGCGCCGCCAGGCAGGCTCGATATTGAGAGAGGCCTGCGTAAACCTGCGCAACGCATGAATGGCCCTGCCGTAGGTCATCACGGCGTTGGAAGATAACAGAGAGCCGGGCGGCTGGTTCATGAAAGGCATGAACTTGTCCGGGAACCCGGGCATGGTGCAGCCGATGCAGATGCCTCCGATGTTGGGGCAGCCGCCGACGCCTCCCATCCACCCGCGCTTGCCGACATTGCATTGAACGACCGGGCCCCAGCACCCAAGCTTCACGATGCACTGGCGTAATCCGTACTCTTCCGCGAACTCGGCCTGCTCGTAATAGCCGCCTCGATCACAGCCTTCGTGCACGGTCTGTCCGAAGAGCCAGATCGGTCTGAGCGCGTCGTCGAGGGCAATCATCGGCGAGCGGCCCGCGGCCTGATAGAGCAGATAGAGCAGCGTCTCCATGATGTTGTCGGGCTGGGTCGGGCACCCCGGCACGCAGACTATCGGGATGCCCGCTTTCGACCTCCACTGCCAGCCGAGGTAATCGGGCAGGCCCATGGCGCCCGTGGGGTTCCCTTCCATGGCGTGAATCCCCCCGTAGGTCGCGCAGGTCCCGACCGCCATCACTCCCCACGCGCCGGGCGCGAGGCGATCAATCCATTCACAGGTGGTGATCGGCTGGCCCGTGACCTTGTCCGTGCCGAAGGCGGCCCAGTAGCCCTGCTCTTTGTTCTGCTCGTTCGGGACCGACCCTTCGATTACGAGGATGTAGGGGCCGAGCTTTCCCTCCTCGGCGAGGTAAAGCAGTTTCATGAACTCGTCGCCGTTTTCGTAAGAGAGCACGGGGTTATGAAGGTTTACCCTGGGGATCCAGGGAATGGCTCCGAGGACGATGTCCTCGATGCTCGGCTGGGTCGCGCCGGTCATCGCTATCGTTTCGCCGTCGCAGCCCAGGCCCGCCGTGATCCAGATGACGTCGAGCTCTTTGATCGGCTCAAAGGTATACCCTGCGCGTTCCTGTCTATAGAATTCATCAGCCATGTTGAGTCATCCCCTTTCCGGGCCGCGGACTCGCTCAGGATGGCTTCGGATTCAACTTTTCCAAGCTTCAGCACTTGTGTTGAGTTTTGACATTTGAAGTATGCCGACGCCGCTCGCCAAAACATTAAGCCCGAATCCTTAAAAGCGTCAAGAATCAAGAGCGGTCGATTCCCGGTTTTATTTCGACGGCGTGCACTATTGTACAGCCGCGAGCCGCGCGATGGTGTATGATCGGATGGGAATTTTATCGGCGCAAGCATAGGCCTCCTGGGAATAGTAGCCCTGGCCCGTCCGGTTCGAGAGTTAATATGAGAAATAATAGAATTCAATCCAGAAGCATCGCAGTCCCTCCTTTGCCCGCGATCAAATACGCGGGCGTGCCCGGCGATCCCGGTGAAAACTACGCGGGACACATGGGGGCCGCTTTGCGGGCGTGGCTGCGCGGGCTCAGGCATCCGCGATCCGGCCACCACGAACCGACGTTGATAGAGATGAGAAGCATTGAATCGCGGGTGAGAATAGAGCTTTACCCCTAAATAATCACGGACCGTGCGGCAGGCTGGCGTCCGGCCTGAAAGTGAGCTTTGAATTATGATGACCGTTGGAAGTAAGGTTGTTTATCCGTGTCAGGGCCCGTGCCTGATCGACGCTGTGGTGCACAAAATAATCAATGACAAGCCGATGAGCTTCTACCAGCTGCTCGTCCTCAATAACGGCGGCGCGAACATGCTGGTCCCCATAGATAACGTCCAGGCTGTCGGCATCCGGCCCCTATTGAAGAAGTCCCAGATTCCGGAGCTGCTGGAGCGGTTGAGTCAGTCGGCCCGGTCCTCAGACGACCGCAAACAGCGCGCCCGCGACAACTTGAAACTGCTCGCCTCCGGGTCGGCCTTCGATCTGGCCGAAATAGTCGAGTCGCTCACCGAGCTGGTCGAAACCAAGCCCCTGTCGTTCGGCGAGCAAAAGACCTTCGAGAAGGCAAGGACGCTCCTCGTCTACGAGATATCCGAGGTTATGGGAGAGTCGCAGGAAGCCGCCGAGCAGCAGGTGAATGAGGCTCTCAAAGCGAGAAAAGATAGATCCTAGACTCTCGCCCGGCAAGAGAGGCCCGACTCCTCGAGGTAAAGACCGCCCGCCGATTTTGAGCGAAGGCCTTCAGCCGCGCTCGCTTCACATCCATGGCCGTGTCGCTCTGAGCGAGCGTCGAAGGGTCTCTGTTTGACAAGGCCCCCGGCAGGTGTTAGGGTTGTTCAGGACCGAGCCTAGCTCACTCTCTTCTTCAGCTTTTCTGGAATCCTCCAGTACACCTGAACCAACAGCTCAGCCTCAAAGGTATTCGACGGCCCGACGTTTCTCACGAGGCGAACGGACGGCTCGCTCACCGAAAGGACCATCACTATGTCAGCTAAACTATTTGTCGGAAATCTCTCGAACGATACTTCAAGCGATGAGCTCAACACGCTTTTCAGCGAAGTGGGCGTCGTGCAATCGTGCCAGTTGATAACTGACCGCGACTCGGGCCGCTCGAAGGGCTTCGGTTTTATCGAGATGAATTCGAAAGAAGACGCAGAGGCGGCCAAGACAAAGCTCAACGGGCAGGAACTGCACGGGCGGGCGCTCAAAGTGAATGACGCCAAGCCCAGGACCGAGTCGAGATCCTTTTAAGCACGCGTCGGCTTTGACGGCCCCGGGTCGATCCGGATGATCCGGGAGCATCATGCACGCCGGGCCGCGCGCCCGGCGTCCGGTCTTTGGGAAATGAACCCGGCTGCTCTATAGGAAGGTATTATGATTAACGAATTTGAAGACGAGCTCTACGACCTGGTAGAGTCCGACAAAGTGCACATCACCGACCACCGGTTCGGCCACAACAAGCTGGGCGAGCTTGACGTCTGGATCGAGAGCACCGACAGGGGCGAGAGGTTCCTGAGCCAGCTCATTTATGAAGGCGGCTCCTTCGCGGTGCGCCACGAGGTCTTCACGAAAAGATGCTACATCCTGCGAGAGAAGGCCACGGGCCGTTATCGGTTTCTCGACATGAACGAATGCGGCTTCTGGCTGCACAGCGACACCTTCTCCGGCGCGGAGACTTTCTTCGGCGACGCGGCCTCGAAAGTCGAGAAGTGGCTTGCCGCTCGCGCTAATTGAGCGCGGCGCGTGCTCCAAATCGGCGAGGCTATGATGGAGCCATCGGAAACGAGGGCGAGCCGGCCCGCAAACCGGTTCACGAGAACCCGAGCGAGATGTTCCGGCTGCCTTCGTTTGACGCGGCGCCCGTCGGGCCATTTTTCTGCCCTGACGAAATGGGCTGAAGCCGGCCGCGCCGATATGCCGCCATTCGCTTCTCTTGCCCCGGCGCGACTTCAAATTCTTTCTGCCTCGTTCGACGTTGAAAATACCTTCCCTGGCTCAGGGTGCTATAGCCGCAAGCGCCCGCATAAGGAGGAGACGATCAGCGCGGAAAAGCCGGCAATAGAGTTAATAAGTCGGTTGTAAAGAGAATATCAATGTCTAACTCCCGAAGACCTGCCGCTGTGATCGAGAACTCCATTCTCGCAGCCCTGCCGAGGAGCGATTACCGGCGAATCCTTCCCAGCCTGAAGCATGTGGACCTGACTCTCGGAGAGATCCTTTACGAAAACAATGCCGCGATCAAGCACGTCTATTTCCCTGATAGGAGCGTGGTGTCTCTCATCTGGGGCAATCGCGATAAGCTCTCTATCGAGGTGGGCCTCGTAGGGAGCGAAGGGATGGTGGGCATCTGTTTGATCTCCGGCGTCAAGTCGGTCCCCTACAGTACGGTCGTGCGGAGGGCCGACAGCGCGATGAGGATGGATGCCGGCGCCTTCAAAGCCGAATTCGCCAGAGGCGGCGCGTTGCAGAAACTGTTGTTGAGCTATATACACGGGCTATTCGTTCAGGTCTCGCGAACCGCCATCTGCAACCGCATCCACCCGCTCCAGGAGCGATTCTGTCGCTGCCTGCTGATGATTCAAGACAGGGCGAAATCGTGCGAGCTGATTCTCACCCACGAGTTCATTGCCAATATGCTCGGCGCCCGGCGAAGTGATGTCACTATCGCCGCGGGCATCCTTCAAAGAGCCGGCCTTATCCGCTACAGCCGCGGCCACATCACCATCCTGGACCGCAACGGGCTTGAAGCCGCTTCCTGCAACTGCTACCAGATCAGCAAAGAAGAATTCAACAGGATAGGGCTGGGCTGGTAGCCCGCGAGTCGGGACGAGGTCACGCGCCCTTCTGTTTGGCGTCCGACATATGTTATAGTTACCCCGGCTATTTATAACTACAGCTCTCGACACCTGGCTTATGGTAGCCGCTACTCACCTCGTGCCGTCAGTTGCCTTACGGACATATGAGGCCAGGGTCGATGCCGTCACGAATTTTCACCCCTAGACAACACCCATCTGCCTGCGCGGCGCCATCGAATATACCCGTGATCGGCTCGCCATGGGCGGGCCGATATTAGCCGGAGCAAGTGTCGGCCTTGCTCGGCGCGTGAAGCCGCGAGAGACGCCCGGACTTATGCCCGGGACGGCGCGGAGTTATTAATTCTGATTTACGAGTGAGACGCTAAAGAGAAGGAGTTGGATTGACGTTAAGACTTTTACAGATAGCAGACGAGCGCCCTTGGAATCGCCCGTGGTGGCAGCCTTCCGAAGGGAACGGCCCGGTTTTATTCTACTTTGCTCTCATTCACGTGCTCGCGTTGGCGGGCTTGTTCATAGTTCCTTTGCCTGGATGGCGCGTGCTTCTGGTTGCGCTGACAGTACTCTCAATCGGCGGGTTGGGAACGTCCGTCTGTTACCACCGCTCGCTCGCTCACCGCTCTCTGCGGCTGAACTCCGTGGTCGAGAACATACTCATATTCTTCGCCATCTTTAACGCGTCGGGCGAGCCCATGGGATGGGTCGCGAATCATCGCCATCACCACGCTAAAGCCGATACGGAAGAAGACGTGTCGAGCCCGCGTCACGGCGGCTTCTGGTGGGCGCACATAAGGTGGGTCTATCAGTGGTCCGGGTCGGACCTTCACCGCTGGTGCCCGGACATGGATAAGCCCAGGTATAGAATATGGAGGCGGCTCCAGATCCCGATCATCGCGCTTTCCATATTCGCGGGGGCGGCCCTCGGGTGGGAAGGCTTCTTCTGGATCGGCGCTATCCGTCTGGTCTACGCTCTCCACTTTCAGATGGTCGTCAACAGCCTGCTGCATACGACGCCCGACCTGCCCGATGGCGTCGATTCAAGCCGGAACATCTGGTGGCTCGGCCCCCTGCAACTTGGGGCGTGGGGAGAGAACTGGCACAGGAATCACCACTCGGACGCGAACGCGGCGAGGTTCGGTCGCCGGTGGTGGCAGGTCGATTTCGGGTGGTACGTAATCGGGGCGCTCAAGGCCGTGAGGCTCGCGTCCGACATAAGACCGGCCCGTGACGTTCTCAAGAAGCAATCGCGACAATCCGCATAGCCCTGAAGGATCTCCTTTTCTTCCGGCTACCCTCTCGGCGTTCACGCCCGGCTTCGGATGAGACTCAAGCCTTATCCGAAGCCGGGCGTGCTTGAGCCGCGCGCCACATCGGTTTATCATCCCTCTGGCGACGAGCCGGGGCGCTTGCGGCATTCGATGCCAGGGTAGCCTTCTCACTTATGGCCTGAAGTCGGTCCGGTATGCCGAACCGATTGGCACGCTCACCATGAACGAAAATCCCTTTGCCGTATTGACAGCAGTCGTAGCCCCGGCGATCCTCACGAACGCCTCATCCGTGCTCTGCCTCGGGACGGCCAATCGCATAGCCCGCGTGGTGGACCGGACCCGGGTAGTCGCGGCGGAGTTATCCGGCATCGAGCCGGGCAGCTCCGACTACCACGTGCGGGTGGGCCAGCTCGAACGGCTACAGGTGCGCGCGCAGTTGCTCCTCAAGGCGCTCCGAATCTTGTACGCGTCGCTGGGGTCGTTCGCCGCGGCGGCCCTTATCTCCGTCGTCGGATCGGTTATGGCATTTTACGACCAGCAATTCGGGTTTCGCGCGGCCGCCGTGCTTGGCCTTGCCGCGGGCGCCTTCGGCGTGACGGGGCTGGTCTCCGGCTGTGTCTTGACCATGCGCGAAACGCGGCTCGCGCTTCAGAGCACGGCGGAAGAGGCGAAGCTTGCGCGCGCACGCTTCGCGCAGCCGGGTGGCTGAAGAGCTATTCGTGGATACGTGAGGACGCAATATTATTTTCAAAGGGGCAGGAATTATGAAGACACGAGAATTAGGCAGAAGCGGATTGAATGTCTCGGCCATGGGCCTGGGCTGCATGGGGATGTCGGAGTTCTACACGGGGCGCGATGAGAATGAGTCGCTCGCGACCATTCATCTCGCGCTGGATCTTGGAATAAACTTTCTCGACACCGCCGACATGTACGGGCCGTTTACGAACGAGGAGCTTGTGGGGCGCGCCATCAAGGATCGCCGCGGCGAAGTCGTGCTGGCAACCAAGTTCGGCAACATGCGCGGCGAGGACGGCAGCTTCCTCGGCGTCAACGGCCGGCCCGAGTACGTCTTTGCGTCCTGCGACGCTTCTCTGCGTCGCCTGGGCGTTGAAACCATCGACCTCTACTACCAGCATCGCGTCGATCCGAACACGCCCATCGAGGAGACCGTCGGCGCGATGACGCGGCTCGTCGAGCAGGGGAAGGTCCGGCACATAGGCCTGTCCGAGGCGGGCATCGAGACGATACGCCGCGCGCACGCGGTCCACGCCATCACGGCGCTTCAGAGCGAGTACTCTCTCTGGAGCCGCGACCCGGAAGACGGCATTCTCGACGTGTGCCGCGAGCTCGGCATCGGCTTTGTGGCCTACAGCCCTCTGGGGCGCGGTTTTCTGACCGGCCAGATCAAGAGCTTCGCCGACCTTGCGCCGGACGATTACCGCCGCAACAGCCCCCGCTTCCAGGGAGAGAACTTCGACAAGAACATCGAGCTGGTCAGGCGCATAGAAGAGATGGCGGCCGAGAAGGGATGCGCTCCGGCGCAGCTTGCCCTCGCGTGGGTGCTGGCGCAGGGAGAAGACGTAGTGCCCATTCCAGGCACGAAGCGGCGCAAGTACCTGGAAGAGAACATGCGCGCGCTCGAAGTCGAGATCACTCCGGAAGACCTCGAGCGCATCGATGAGATCGCTCCGAAAGGTGTCGCCGCGGGCACGCGCTACCCGGAAGCGGGGATGGCAGCCGTCAACAGGTGACTCGCCTGCGGGGACGAAAACGGCGCGACCGTGTCGGCTGTAAAGGAGCGAACGGGTGAGCAAGCTTTTTTCTACTTTCAAGCTCAGAGGCGTGGAGTTCAAGAATCGCGTCTTCGTCTCTCCGATGTGCCAGTACTCGAGTGAGAACGGGATGCCGAACGACTGGCATCTCGTTCACCTCGGCAGCCGCGCCGTCGGCGGCGCGGGGATGGTGATGGTCGAAGCCACCGCCGTCTCGCCTGAAGGGCGCATCTCTCCGGGCGATACGGGCATCTGGTCGGATGACCACGCGGAGGCTTTCAGGCCCCTCGCCTCCTTCATCAAGTCGAGCGGGGCCGTCCCCGGAATTCAAATCGCCCACGCGGGCCGCAAGGCTTCGACGGACGTTCCGTGGCGTGGCGGCAAGCCTCTGACGAGCGCGGATGGCGCATGGCAACCTATCGCGCCGAGCCCTATCCCTTTCGGTGACGGCTACCCGATCCCGCGACAGATGTCGGAGCGGGAGATGGAAGAAGTCACGCGGCAATTTGCCGACGCGGCCCGGCGAAGCCTCGATGCCGGATTCGAAATCATCGAGCTTCACATGGCGCACGGCTATCTCCTGCACGAATTTCTCTCGCCTCTCTCGAACCGCCGGCAAGATGAGTACGGAGGAACATTCGAGGCCCGCGTGCGCTTTCCCCTGAGAGTGGCGAAAGCCGTTCGTGAAGAGGTCCCCGCTTTAGTGCCGTTCTTCGTCCGCGTTTCCGCCACGGACTGGGCCGCCGGGGGCTGGGATTTACAGGACTCCATCCGGTTCTCACGACTGCTCAGGGAAACGGGAGTCGATCTGATCGACTGTTCCAGTGGAGGGGTCATCCCCGGCGTAAAGATCCCTGTCGGGCCGGGCTATCAGGTCCCCTTCGCCGCCGCCGTCCGCAACGAAGCCGGTATCGCCACCGGCGCTGTCGGGATGATTTCAGAAGCGCGCCAGTCGGAGCAGATCGTAGCGAGCGGAGAGGCGGACGCAGTCTTTCTGGCCCGCGCAATGTTGCGCGATCCCTACTGGCCTATTCACGCGGCCAAAGAACTGGGAGTCGATCTGCCGTGGCCGGCGCAGTACCAGCGCGCGAAGGATTGATGAGAGCCGGGGCCGGCACGCGTTCCCCGGCGCGCCCGCGCTCGACCGAATTCGCCCGCGCTTGACAATAATCTTGCGCGTAACTAGTCTTGCCACGCTTTCCTCTCTTTCGGACTTACCGCGGACGGAGCACGAATATGAAACATAACGCACACGACACGGCCCTTCACCGCGCCCCCTCGGATATAAAACACGGGGAGCTTATCGATCGCCGGGCGTTCCTCTCCGTTCTGGTCCCCGGCGCGGTCCTCGCGACCCAGGCTCTCGGGCAAGGGTCGGGCGACCTTCGAGAGCGCTTCCGCCGAATGTCGGAAGAAGCCGAGCGCGCGGGCCTTGCCGAGCCATTCAAGGGGATCACCGCCGATGGACGGGTCGCTCCGGGGCTATTCCCGATCCACTCCACGGGCGTCTCCACGGGACCTCCCCGCAATGCGGCCCTGGCGTTTATCGCCTCTCTTACGGCAGAGCAGCGCGCGAAAACGATGTTTCCCATCGACGACCCCGAATGGCGCAAATGGATGAATCAGCACTTCTACACGCGCCAGGGCGTCAGCTTCAGGGAGATGAATGAGGCGCAGCGCGCCGCCGCGTTCGGCCTCATGAAAGCATCGCTCAGCGCGAGAGGAATGGACCTCACACGCAATATCATGCGCTTGAACGAAACCCTGGCCGAGCTGACCGGCGACCGGGAGTTCATGGGCGAATGGCTATACTTCATCACCATCATGGGCGAGCCCTCCGCCACGAAGCCCTGGGGCTGGCAGTTCGACGGCCATCACGCAATCATCAACTACTTCGTCCTCGGCGACCAGGTGGTGATGACTCCTCATTTCGCCGGCTCGGAGCCGGTCATGGCTACGTCGGGCAAGTATAAGGGCACGGTCGTCCTCAGGGACGAGCAGAACCAGGGGCTCCTCATGGCCCAGGGGCTTACCGAGCCTCAGCGAAAGAAGGCCGTTCTCAACTTCTCCAAAACCGGCAACAATAACCTGACCGAGGCCTTCAAGGACAATATCGTTTTGGACTACGCCGGAGTTCGCGGCTCGGAGCTGTCGGCGCCGCAGCAGCGGCAACTCATCGAGCTGGTCGATCTCTACGTCGGCAATATGGACGAGGGCCACGCGCGGGTTAAGATGAAGGAAGTGAAGCGACACCTGGATAATACATGGTTCGCCTGGGTCGGCGGAACGGAGGCCGACAGCGCGTTCTACTATCGCATTCATAGCCCGGTCGTCATGATCGAGTTCGATCATCAGCGGCCCGCAAACCTGGCCCGGCTCGCGGCCGACCCGAAACAGCCCACGCGACAGCACATACACGTGGTCGTCCGCACGCCAAACGGGAACGACTACGGCAAGGATCTTCTGCGGCAGCACTACCTGTCGCATCGGCATCAGGGCTGACCGTATCGCCCGCGCCGTGAAAAAGGGCGCGTTTAGCCTTGTCCCTTAAGCAAGCAAAAGCAAATGGCTTTCAAAGGAGTTCTAATGCGATCCGCACCCGGCAGGCTTCTGCCATCCATCATTCTTGCTTTCGTCTTCATAACCGCGCGTGCGCCC
>DATLMR010000385.1:0-9997 GCA_035537555.1 Blastocatellia bacterium | reverse complement strand
AAGCAAAGGGTTATCATTTATGCCGCTTGAACATAAGAGCCGCCGCGAGGTGATGGACGCGATCAAGAGCCTTCCCTCGGTGTCCGATCTGCTCTCGACCAACGACGGCCATTTCAATTACGAGCTGGACCTCGAAGTCATCGTGTACGGGCGCAACTACGGCGGGAAGAAGGTCGGCCCCTACGTGCGCCTGCTGACTTACGAGCCGGGCGAGGTCGTGGTCCGGGAAGGGGACTGGGGCGGAAATACCTTTTACCTCCTGGTCAAAGGCGATATAGACGTGCTGGTGGAGACATCGGGCGGCGGGGAGCTGAAGGTAGCGGAGCTGAAGCCCGGCGCGCAATTCGGAGAGATGTCCGTGCTCGCGGGCGTGCCGCGCAACGCCACGGTCAAGGCGTCCCAGCTCGGGCCGTCCGACATCCTGGAGGTGCAGCGCCCGGCGCTCAGGCTTCTTCGCAAGCTCCCGAAATTCGGAGAGACGCTCGACAGGACTTACCGCCTCCACGGCAGGAACGCGGCCGTCGAGGATTTGAAGCGCATACTCGATCTCAAGCCGGAGCTCACCCCGGAGCTTCAGAAGCTCTCTTCGTTCAAAATCTACTCGAAGAACCACGTCCTCTTTCACGAGCGCCTGCCGGTCGACCGGGTTTACATACTCAAGGAAGGCTGGGTTCGCCGGAGCAGGCAGGACGGGGGCGCGGAGATCGAAGACTTTCTGGGCAGCGGCTTCTGCTTCGGCCTCGAAGACGTGGCGAGGAACTCCGCCTGGCCATACACGGTCACTATCATGGGCCGCGCGGAGATCGTGGAGATCCCTATGGGACAGCTCCGGCAGGCGTCGGAGGTCAGAGACTCTCTATCGAGGGAGCTCGCCCGCTTCGCCCCTCCGCCTTTCCCGCTCGAAGACCTGAAACGGGCTCCCGAAGTGCGTTCCGCGGTGATGTCCGCGCGCGAAGACCTCATAGACACGGGGCTCGTCGATGCGACCAACCTGCTCGTGATGGACATGGACCTATGCGTCAGGTGCGGCAACTGCTCTCTGGCCTGCCACAAGATTCACGGGCAGTCGCGCCTCACCCGTCGCGGCATCCACGTAACCCGGTTGAAAGCTCCGAAGGCGAGCGCGCATCAGAGCATACTCTCACCCGAAGTCTGCATGCACTGCAAGGACCCGGAGTGCCTGACCGGGTGCCCTACGGGCGCGATCGGGCGCTTCACCGGAGGGCAGATCGACATAAACGCCTCGACCTGCATCGGCTGCGGAGACTGCGCCGCGCAATGCCCTTACGACGCGATCTCGATGACCTCACGGAGGCCCCCGGCCCAGGCGAAGATGGGCCTGGCCGCCCGCATGAAAGACATGCTGAGGATCAGGCTCGACCCGCTCCCGCCGCCCGCCGAAGCGACGGACGATCTCCTGGCAATCAAGTGCAACCTGTGCAGCGACCGGGCCTCCCTGAACCCTCCGGGGGCGAAGCGCCGCGCCTACAGCTGCGAGGAGAACTGCCCCACGGGCGCGCTGGCCCGCATCAACCCTCGCGAGTACTTCACGGAGATCGGCGAGATCGAGGGGCTGCTCGTTCTCGACCCCAGGCACGCATACGGCCGCAACATCCACAGGTCGGACCCTCCCCGCCGCCTTACGCACGCCGCCGGGATCCTCGGCCTCCTGCTCGTCACGGCGGCGGCGATCTTCGGCCTCGACCGCTACGGCTTCGGAGAGCGCGTGTGGGGCTTTCTGAACATGCGCTGGATGACGGGGCTCGCGGGGCTCGCGGCGATCTTCTTCGCGATGCTCTATCCCGTGAGGCGGCAGATATACAAGAAGCGCGCGGGCGCGCTCAGGTACTGGATGCTCGCGCACTCGTACCTCGGGGTCATGGGAGCGGCGATGATCTTCCTTCACGGCGGCACCGATTCCGGCGGGGCTCTCACGACCGCTCTCATGATCAGCTTCGATCTCGTGATACTCACGGGCGCGTTCGGCATCGCGTGTTATTACCTCGGCCCGCGACTGCTCACGAAGATCGAAGGCGCTCCGCTTCTGCTCGACGACCTCCTCGCGCGCCGCCAGGAGCTGCAAAAAGAGCTGATGGAGCTCGCCGCGGACCCGTCCGAGAAGGTCTCGGCCCTGGTAAAGGGTCGCGTGATCCCGCGATTCATCTCTTTCGGCTACCTGCTCAGGCAGTACACGAAGCGCGAGGCGCTCGACCGCGCGCTCGATTCAGCGAAGGAAGAGTTCAAGGCCGAAGCGGAGGGCCTTGAGAAAGAGAGGGACCGCCGGAGGCTGATGCGCGGGGTCGAATCGGCCTCGGCCATGAGAAGGATCGACGCGCTGATCTACGTTCACCGCCTGTTGAAGGCGTGGCTGCCCCCGCACGTGGCGACCACTTCGCTCATGCTCGCGCTGATGCTGGTGCACATAATTCAGGTGATCTATTACGCCGCCGGTTGATACGAGAGGCTATGCCCGTAAAGAGCAAATTCATCATCAAGAGGAAGGACAAGGACAGGGGCGTCGACGACATAGCCCTTGAAAGCGAGGGGCTGACCATCGGGCGCCTGATAGGCAACGACCTGGTGCTCAACCATCGCGCGGTCTCTCGCACGCACGCCGGGATAAAAGAGATCAACGGCGAGTTCTGGGTCTTCAACCTCTCGAACTCGAACGGCACCGTGCTGAACGGCGAGCTGGTGGAGAAGGCCCCCCTCGCCGACGGAGACATAATTCAGATCGGGCCTTACGTCCTGGGCGCGACTCGCGTCACGGACGCGCTCGCCATAACGGTCGAGCGGGAGCTTGAGCTGCACGCGCTCGGTCCCCTATCGAGCAAGCCGCTGCCGGCGGACGACGGCTCTGGCGCGACGCTTCTGGTCAGAATACCCCTGGCCTCCGCGAAGAAGAGCGGGGGCGTACGTCCGTCGAAGCGGCTCACCGGCCCGGGCCTGCTGAACATCGGGCTGCCCGCGCTCGACCAGCAGGCGCTCGAAGTCTTCTGGGAGAAGCGCAGGCGCGAGGCCGGAAAGATCAACGCCGAAACGCCGCTCCATCCCAAGGAGAACCCGCGAGTTGGAAAGGCGCAATGGAACTGGAGGCCGACGCTCGACCTCAAAGGGCTATGGCGCAAATCCTACTTCGCGTGGGGCGCGATAGTGGTCGCGGCCGCCTCGGTCGGGGCGCTTTATCTCTTCGACGAAGCCTACTCGCCGGGGCCTCTCTCGTCGGCGCACGCCGAGGGGGGCGTGCTCCCGCGCAACGTAGCTCTCCACATGAATAACGGCTCCTGCTCCACCTGCCACGGCATCACGTCCCTCATGCAGAACAGGTGCGGCGACTGTCACACGACGCAGGCCTTCCAGCCGTCGATCTACGCGGCGCACGAGCGGGAAGGGATGGGCTGCACGGCCTGCCACACGGAGCACCAGGGGCCGGGCTCAGAGGCGGGGCTCATGAGCTACGGGCTCTGCTCCAACTGCCACAACGGCGCGTACTCGATAAAGACCGGAGCGCGCGCGGGGAGCCCGCTCCCCATACCGCACGGCGGCGCGACCGGCTACCCGGTGGTGAGCGGCAGGTGGCAATGGAAGCTTTCGCCCGAGCAGGTCAAGAGAAAGGGCCTGCCCGCGAGCCTCTCGTCGTTCGATTCCAGGGTCCAGTTTCACGCCGTCCACCAGCTCGGCAGGATGGAGGGAAAGACCGGGTGCGGAGACTGTCACTCGGGCACGAAAGGCAGCGCCGTCTGGCGCGGGTCTCCGCGCAAAGAGTGCGCCAAGTGCCACGGCGTGACGTCGGACTCCGAGGGCCGCCCGGAGCGGGTTCAGACGAACTGCAACGGCTGCCATCAGCAGCACGGGCAGAGCGAAGACCTCGCGAAGTTCGTCGCCTCCTCCGAACAGGGCGACCGGAAGCTCAAGGCCTATTTCAATAACCTGGAAGCGGGCGAGCAGGGCGAAACGCGCAGGGCGGCCACCGCGCGCCTGTTCGCGGGGATAGGGAGCGCCGGTCGAATAAGACAGGACCGGGACGCGCCCGCGCGCGGCCTCGTCCGCCAGATGGGCGCGCTCCCGTGGTACGGCTGGCTGGCCCTGGTGGGCGGGCCGGTGCTGTTAGGGCTGGGAGCGGTCCTGGCGGGTACGGTCCGCCGCAGGGGCCTCTTCAGGGCGCTCAAGCCTCGGGTGGAGCCGGTCGAAGAGGGCGGAAAGTTCGGGAGCCGGTCGCTCGATCTCGAAAAGCTCAAAGAGGTGGGACCGGCCTATCCTCACCCGGTGATCGATCCCGTGCTCTGCATCGGCTGCCACGCGTGCGTCGAAGTCTGCCCGCACGACGTTCTGGCCATAGTCAACGGGATCGCCACTTCGGTCGCAATCGACCAATGCATGGAAGATACGAGCTGCCAGGTCGAATGCCCCACCAATCCCAAAGCCTGCATCGTCATCAACACGACGAAGGTGATTCAGCCGAGAAAGGTCCCGGCCAGAGACCAGAAATTCATGACCGGAGTCGAAGGCATCTACCTGATCGGCGACGTCTCGGGCGTGCCCCTGATCAAGAACGCCGTGAACGAAGGCGCGCAGGTCGTCGAGCACATAATCGAATCGCTCGGCGGGCAGGGCCGGGGCGCGGCCGTTTACGACGACGCCGTTTACGACGTGGCCGTCATCGGCGCCGGCCCGGCGGGACTCTCCTCCGCCGTGATCGCGCGGCAGCGCGGCCTCAAGTACCTGCTTCTCGAACAGGACCGGGCCGTCAGCACGATCGAGGCTTACCCGGCGGGCAAGTACATCTACTTCAAGCCCGACACGATGGACGCGAGGGGCGGGCTGCCCCTCGACGGCGCGGGCGAGAAGAAAGAGGAGATGCTCGAAGGCTGGATGCGGGCGATGAAGTCAAACGGCATCGTGATTCACGACCAGGAGAGCTGCAAGGAGATCAAGCGCGAAGACGGCATCTTCAGGGTCGTCTCGGAAAAAGGAAAGGTGAAGGAGAGCTCCGTCTACCGGGCGCGGACGGTGATCCTGGCTATCGGTAATCGCGGGACCCCCATGAAGCTCAGGGTGCCGGGCGAGGAACTGAAGATGAGGGTCAGGCCCGGCCTGGTGAAGCACTGCGTGAAGTGCGGGGCCGAGCGGCGCGGCGGGCAGCCCTTCTGCGCGGCGTGCGGCGGCCAGCTCCCCGAGGCCGCGGGCGGGTCTTACGACGACAGCAGGGTCAAGTACAGGCTCACGGACCCCGACGACTATTCAGGCAAGAAGTGCATCGTCGTAGGCGCGGGAAACTCGGCGATAGAGGCGGCCGTCGACCTGTGCGGCCTCAGGCGCGAGGGGGACGAGATAACGTTCACGCGCGACAATGAAGTGACCCTGGTCGTCCGCAGCGATTTCAAGGCGGACCTGAAGCTCGGCAACAAGATCAACGTGTACGACTGCATGGACAGGGGGAGGATCAAGGCCTATTTTCGAACCGAGATCAAGGAGATCAAAGAGGGCGAAGTGATCCTCAAAGACGTGAAGACCGGGGAAGAGAAGGTGCGCATCCCGAACGACTACGTCTTCGCTCTGATAGGCGGGGAGAAGCCGACCAAGTTTCTCGAAAGCCTCGGCATAAAGATAGGGTAGGGCGCGGGGGCGGGCATAGAGAAAAGGTTCGACGGAGAGATTTCAGATTACGCGTGACCGCGCGGGCCTCGTTTCTTCACCGGCCCCGCGCAGGGGGAGGAGTCATGAAGATCAAGCTCCTGCCGAGCAGCATCGAGTCCGGAGCCCGTTACCAGGCGCTGACCACGTTCCTGGTCAACGGCTGCCTCGCCGTCGACGGCGGCAGCATAGGACTGGCGCTCGCGCCGGAAGAGATGGCCTCTTTTCGCCACGTCGTGATCACGCACTCTCACAGCGATCACACCGCCACGCTTCCTATCTTCATTGCCGAGGCGTTCACGACCCTGACCGAGCCCGTCACGGTCTACGGCACCCGGTCGGTCGTCTCCGCGCTGCGCGATTACGTCTTCAACGATCAGGTGTGGCCGGACTTCGAGAAGATCCCGCTCGCGAGCGGCAGCGGCCCGTCGCTTCGATTTCACGTGATCGAGCCGCTCGCGACCACGCGGATCGCGGGCCTGAAGGTCACCCCCATACCGGTCAACCACGTCGTAGAGACTATGGGGCTGCTGGTCGAAGATGACGCGGCCTCCGTGCTGTTCACCTCCGACACCTACACGACCGACGAGATATGGCGGGCGGCCAACCGGTGCGAGCGATTGAAGGCGGTCTTCGTCGACGTATCTTACCCGAACGAGCTTGAAGAGCTCGCGTCCGCCTCCAAACACTTCACCCCGCAGACGCTCGCTTCCGATCTCAAGAAGCTTGAGAGGGAAGCGCGGATCTTCGCCGTGCACATAAAGCCGAGCAATCGCGAGCAGGTCTTGCGGCAACTCGCGCGGCTCGAAGCCCCTCCGGTCTTCGCCGCCGAGATCGGGCGCGAGTACGAATGGTAGGAGGTAATATGCCGCCCAGGCTGATCATAAAGAACGCCGCCACGGGAGAGAGCTCGATCTTCGAGCTTGCGCGAACGGAGACCCGCATCGGGCGCTCGCTATCGATAAACGAGATCACTCTGGGCGATACGCAGGTATCGCGCGCGCACGCGATCGTTCGGTGGTCGGGCAGCACGTGCAGGCTGATCGATCTCAAGAGCGCCAACGGGACTTTCGTGAACGGGGAGCGCATAGACGAATGCGCGCTCAGCGACGGCGACACGATCGCTATAGGAGCTTATACGCTCGATTTCGAAGAGCATCCGGACGGCATCGACATACAGTTCGACGATAAGCAGATCGGCAAGAACTTTCTGCTGCGCAGCCCGGCGCACATCACCTACGACACCAGCTCGCGGATGGAGGGGCAGAGCCTCTCGGCGCTGTCGCGGGAAGAGATCGCCGACCTCCAGAAAAAGGCCGAGATCCTGTCGCGCCTCTACGAGCTGAGCCGCCTGCTCAGCTCGGTATTCTCGCTCGGAGACATATTCAAAAAGGTGAGCGAGATGATATTCCGCACGACGGCCGCCGACCGCTTCATCGTGCTGTTGAAAGAAGAGGAGGGCGAGGAGCTGTCGCCCTTCGCCACCGAATTTCGCGACGGCGCTCGCATAAACGAGAGGTTCTCGATCAGCCGGACCGTGCTCGACCGCGTGTTGTCCGGCCGGGTCTCCCTGCTCTCGATCGACGCCCAGACCGACGAGCGGTTCGAGCGCTCCGCCTCCCTCGCCGCTCAGCGCGTGCAGTCGGTGATGTGCGCCCCCTTGATCGGGCAGAGCGGCGTGCTCGGCGTGATCTACGTCGACTGCCAGAGAAAGATGAAGCTGTTCAGCGCCGACGACCTCGACATGCTGAACGCGCTGGCGGCCCAGACCTCGATGGCCGTCGAAAACGCGACGACGCACGACCAGCTACTGAGAGAGGCGATTGCGCGCGCGGCCTATGGCCGCTTCATGCCGCAGCACGTCGTCGAGCAGATACTGGAGAACCCCGGAGACCTGGTGCTCGGAGGGAAGAACCAGGTTGTCACCATCCTCTTCTCCGACATCCGCGATTTCACGTCGATGGCCGAAGGCCTGCCGCCCGAGGTGGTGGTGCAGCTCCTGAACGAGTACTTCGCGGCGATGACTCCGATAATATTCGAGCACCAGGGCATGCTCGACAAGTACATAGGCGACGGGATAATGGCCCTTTTCGGCGTGCCGTATACGGATGAGAAAGCGGCGGCGAACGCAGTCGCGGCGGCCGTGGCGATGCAGAGGCGGCTCTCTGAGTTCAACGAAGGCCTCGTCAAAGAAGGCCTGCCCAGGATCAGCGTGGGAATCGGCATCAACACGGGAACGGTCACCGTCGGGTACATCGGCTCGGAGCAGCGAACGGACTACACGGTGATAGGCGATCACGTGAACCTCGCGGCGCGGCTCGAAAAGCTCGCGGAGCCGTCGCAGATCATCATCGCGCGGTCGACTCTGGCAGCCAGCGGAGACGCCTTTCCCGTCGCGCCCTTCGGACACATCATGGTAAAAGGGAAGAGCGTGCCGGTCGAGGCTTACCGGGTGGTCTATTCCTAGCGAAGGGCTGTTCCGTGACTGGCCCCTTGCCCCTGACCCCTGTATTATCAATGGTGATGTAGTTGCTGCGCGGATAACCATGATGGAAAAGGCTCCTCCAACCACGCGACTCGAAGCGCAGGAAGATTCGACCGAAGCCACTGATAACCTCGAGGCTTCGGGCAATGATCCCCTGGTGCTCGTCGTAGACGATGTGGTCGACAATATAGTGATAATCAGCCTGTCGTTACAGCAGGCGGGGTACAGGGTCGTCACCGCTTCAAACGGCGAAGAGGCGATCAACGTCGCCACGCTCTCGAATCCGGATATTATCCTGATGGACATCGGCATGCCGGTCCTCGACGGGCTCGGGGCCGCCCGCAAGATGAGAGACGACCCGGCCCTGAGCAGGATTCCCATAGTCGCGGTCAGCGCGTTCAACACCGACGGATTCCTTCGCGCGGCTTACGATGTGGGATTCAACGGGTACCTGACCAAGCCCATCAACTTCGATCGCCTGTTCGATCTCATCAAGAGCCTGTTGCCGTAGGCCCGAAGGCCGCTTAGAGTGGCCCTCTTGCATCAGCCTCGGGCGATGGCGTAATCTTATCTCTCGCTTATGGCCATTCGTAACTGCAACAATTGCGACGCTGAGGTTGAAGAGACGGCGAGATTCTGCCGGGCCTGCGGACAGCCCGTGAGCTCGCCCGATTCCGGCCCCCGGGGCTACGTCTCTCCCACGGATTACGAAGCGCCCACGCGCCCGATGAACGCAGGGTTCACGACGCCGTCTTACTATCCTCCGTCGCCCGCGCCGGTCGCTTCGACCAATAACCTGGAGCAGGGCAAGAACAACCGGACGCTATTTATGGTCGGGGGCGCCGTCGCCGTGATGCTGATGGCCGTCCTGCTCGCGGTTTTATTCACCGTCTGGGCAGTTAAGCATACGGGGAGCGCGCCCGATGAAGTCACCGTCACCGCGCCGCCTGGAGAGAGACCGGCCGGCGTACCCGTGCCTCCCGTTCCGCCCATGCCTCCGCTACCTCCTCCCGCCCCGCCCGCGGCCGGAGGGCACGGCGAAGGACACCCGGCGGAGGTGCAGAGGGTCGATGTGCCGAGGTATCCCGGCGCCGAACAGGTTATGGAGATGGTCAGCACCGAGAACGGCAACGTGGTCCAGCTGCAAACCGGAGACTCTATAGGCAAGGTAGCCGACTGGTATAAAGACCGGATAGGATCGACGAAGAATATCAGTCTCCCGGGCGGGGTCAGGGTTCTGCGAGGGCAGGGCCTTACAGTGGTAATCACACCCGGCGGCGAAAACCTGACCAGCATACTGATCAAGCAGGGCGAAGAGCGTTAATCGCGCCGCAAGAACGAACAGGCAGTAACAAGGGAATGGGAATCCGGAAGATGTCATCGACAATCGGGCAGAGACCCTATCCCAATTAAAGACTCTGACTGATCCTCGCCGGCGAAAGCCATGCATTTGAAATCGAACTCGGGCGACGAAGTTTTACGTACAAGGTCTGTTGTACGCAAGTGCCTTTGAGAGGCTTGAACGAAGAGCCGATAATATTCCGGCATCGCCTCTTCCGGGCGAGTTAGGGAAAGGAAACAGATACCAATGAAGAGAAGTTTTTTCACCGTATTGAGCGCAACGATGATGTTGATGTGCGCCGCGACGGCGGCCTCGGCCGACATCAAGGTAAAGACCAGGACCACGTCGAATGGGCAGGGCTACGAAGGAACCACCTATATCAAGAAGTCTCGCCAGCGTACCGAGCAGAACATGGCCGGAATGCAGATGGCGAGCATCCTTCAGTGCGACCTCCGGCGCAACATACAGTTGAATGACGGAGCGCGCACGTACCTGATCACGCCTTTCGGCACGCCCGCGGCCTCAACCGGGGCTAG
>DATLMR010000384.1:0-26666 GCA_035537555.1 Blastocatellia bacterium | reverse complement strand
ACATGTCGCCGGAACAGGTGCGAGGGCGGCCGGTCGATGCGCGTTCGGACATCTTCAGCCTGGGCGTGGTGCTTTACGAGATGCTTACGGGCAGAGGGCCTTTCGACCAACCGACGCAAGGCGACGTCATCGCCGCCATATTGACGGAGACGCCGCCGCTCGACGACCTTCCGCCCCAGTTGCAGAGCATCGTCGCCAGGTCGTTGCAGAAGAACAGGGAAAAACGCTACCAGACCAGCCACGAACTGTTGCTCGACCTCAAAAGCCTCAGCCGCGAACTGGAACTTAGCGACCATGCGGGGCGCGTTTTGCCTCGAACCAACGAGGTAGCGGCACACGCTACCGGGGCGCTGACCGCGCGGCGGTTTTCGCTGCTTCACGCGCTTGCGATCCTGCTTCTGGCGGGCCTCGCCCTGGGAACGGCGTGGTGGTTTGCCTTCCGAGGCAATGCGCTCCCGCCCGCGTCTCTGAAAACGGTGGAGGTCGCTACCTGGGATAGCGCACCCGGCGAAGTTTACAGCGTCGGTTCCTTTTCGCCCGACGGCGCGCGGGTCGCCTTTGTCACCAATGCCGGCGGTTCTCCTAACATTTACGTCAAACAAACCGCCCTCAACGCGCCGCCCGTGCAGACCACCAAAGACGAGTTCGGCAACTACCAGCCGATCTGGTCGCCCGACGGCGAAGAAATCTCGTTCTTCTCCACGCGCGGCAATCAATATGGCCTCTGGCGGGTGCCTTATCTCGGAGGTTCGCCGGTACTGATAAAAACCGTCAGCGCCGGCGACACGATGCCGCGCTACTGGTCAAAAAGCGGCGCGCTTTATTACGAAGAAAAACACAACCTTTTTACGCTCGACCTCAAATCGGGGCAGACGACGCAATTGACTGGTTTCGACTCGGCAAAATCATCGGCTTACTCTATGGATATCTCGCCTGACGAAAAACAGATTGCCTACATCACGACGGAAGGCGAGCGGTGGGGCGTATGGACGATGCCGGCGCGCGGCGGCGCGGCGCGACAAATCGTCAGCAGCGCGGCGGAAATCCGCAACGCCGTCTGGCATCCCGACAGTCGGCGAATTCTGTACAGCGCGCTGACCGACGGGGTTTTTCAAATTTTCGTGACCCGTGCAGACGGCAGCCCGCCCGCACAACTCACCTTCGGCGACAAAGACGGCTTCGTGCTTGACGTGGCGGCGGATGGAGCGAAGATTCTCTACGGTTCATCGAAAGAGGAATCGGACGTGTGGGGCGTCAACGTCGCCAAAGGCGAGGAGTTCGCGCTCACCTCCGACATCACTTCGGAATTGTGGCCCAGCGTAGCACCCGACAGCAAAACGGTGGCTTTCTCGTCGGTCAGGAACCTTAGCCAGGGCGACAAGCTGTTCAGCGGCGCGATAATGACTAAATCAACCGATCCTGATGCGCCGCCCGCGCAGCTCGTCGCTAATGGGTTTCTGCCCACATGGTCGCCCGATGGGAAGCAAGTGGCATTCATGCACGTGGCCGGCGAGATGTTCAACCTCTGGGCCATCAACGCTCTGGGCGGCGAAGCGAAGCAACTGACAGCAAACAATCTGCCCGATGTTCGATTCAATGTGTTACCTTACAACCGCATTCAAGCCAACGAGTTTAGCTGGTCGCCGGAGGGCGGCAGGATCGTTTACCGCTCGCAAAAGACGGGAGCGCAAAACCTCTGGCTGGTCTCGGCCGACGGCGCAAACGATACGCAACTCACCGATAACGGTGACGCCAACACATTTCTTTTCGGCCCGGTGTGGTCGCCCGGAGGCAAGAGTATTGCCTATACATCAATGCCAAATAAAGCTATCGACGGTAAGTTTATATTTGGCGTCCGAGTCGTTGATGTGGAAACCAAAACGGCTCACGCGGTCTTCCAGGCAGAAAACTATTTGCGCCTGCTGGGCTGGTCGGAGGATGGAAAAGAACTAATCGTCGCCACCGTCAAAGGCAGCCCCAGGGGCGCACCAATGGCCGAAATTGGCATTGTAGAAATCGCCGTCGCTTCCGGCGAACAACACACATTGGCCAGACTTCAATCGGCTTATCTCTACAACATTCATCTATCGGCGGACGGACTTATGCTGGCCTACGTCGCGCAACAGAATGGCAAAGACAACCTCTGGATCATGCCCGCGCGCGGCGGCGCGGCTAAAAAGCTGACCGCCAACAACGACGCGAGACTCCGTTTTTCCAGTCTTGCCTGGTCGCCCGACGGGAAGGCGATCTATTTCGGCAAGCAATCGCGCTATAGCTTGCTTTCGATGATTACCGACTTCAAATGAAAGGGGAAAGCATGTCCAAACTAGATTTCCTGATAACCGGATTGGTTCTTACTGTGGGTTTGTTTCTTTGCGGGGCCATAGCGAAAACCGACGCCGGGCTGGTTGAAACGCCGTCCGGGACGACTTCCCCAAGGCCAGCGCAAAATAATTGCCGGTCCACTACCGACGCGGAAATTGTGGCCACCATCCACGAAAAAATTAAGGCTGACAAACGCTTCGATGGTCAGTGGAGGCATATAAACGTTAGCTCACGCGACCGGATCGTCACCGTGCGCGGCTGGGTCAAAGGGCGCGTTCAGGCCAACGACCTCGTTAAGTTCGCGCGGACGACCAGGTGCGTGAGAGGGGTAATTAGCAGAAACTTGCGATCCTTCTTTTCAACTATGGGATGCGGGTCGGGTCAGAAACGATGCGGTGACACCTGCATCGGCAGAAACGAAGAGTGCAACCTGATTCAGTAGTTTTGTAACGCGAACTGCAACGCCTTTGTTTACGCGCTTGCCGCTCGCCGGCCGGTGGCGCGATGCAGGCGCGTGTTAACCGGCGCAAAGAACGGCACGCAATAGTCCGGGAGAGGCTGAGATGAGTAGCAAAAGATCGTTAGTCGCGCTCGCGGCGATGCTGATAGTGGCAGCGTTCAACGAGCCGCCTCGCGTCAGCTCACAACAAGACCCGCCTTGCGCCGGTGCCCAGACGGCTGGCAAGACCGACAAACAGATTCAGCTCGCCGATTGCAGCTGCGAGCAGTCCGTCACCCGAGACAAGCCGACCTATCGCGTCGGCGCAGCGCCGTTTGGCCGCAAACCCTCGCCGCGCGTGGGCAGGTCGGCGCGGACCGGTGGGCGGCGCGGTCGGGAGCGCGTTGAGCCGGAGAATTTGTACGAGGGCCTGGAGATGCCTGACCTCAAGGATCTGCGATCGCCGGAGGTCGTGGGCCTGCGCGAAAAGGTGTTGCGCGCCAGGCAGGAGGCCCGGCAAAGCGTGGAGGATAGTTTGGAGCGCGCCCGCAAAGGGCTGCAAATGAAGCCAAATAATTGGCACGCCAATTACGTGCTGAAATCCCCAAGAGTGCGCAAGGCATACGAACAATTTATTGCCTTGCAAAACAACGGGCAGTGGGTGAGCTGGCCTAAGTTTGACTGGCGCGAGCAGGGGCTGGACCTGGGACCGGTGCTCGATCAGGGCCATTGCAACAGTTGTTGGGCGTTTACTTCGATGTCGGCCTATCAAAGCAGTTGGAACCTGGAGCAGTTACGGCTTGGCGTTGGGTTTTTCGAGCTGACTGTAGGAGAGTATGGTTCACACCAGCGGATTCCCTCCGTCCAGCAGTTGCTCAACTGCATTGGCAAAGAGAAGGGCGATTGCGAGAGCGGCGGGTGGCACGGGACGGCGTTCGCTTTCATGGTCAATTCTCACGTCCCGCACATCCCCGACCGCAAGGTGTGGAAAAAAGGTGATCGGACCAGCATCGAAGAATACACGGGCCGGGTCTCACCTTGCACGGACACCTTGCGCCGCAGCAAGGTAAAACGCGGCGGCAAAATGGCGGTCCCGGGCGAAGGCCCCGATGGTATCAACCTGCCCGCCAACAGCGACCGAATACTGACAGCCTATGACCGCGCGCTGGCCTGGGGATACGTCAACGAGCGGAAGCCGGACCAGCTGCCCTCGGTCGCCCAGCTCAAACAGGCTCTTATCGAGCACGGGCCGCTCGCCATGCCCATTCACGGCGACGCCTGCTTCAGCCTTTACCAGGGCGGCGTCTTCAACGGGCGGAGCATAGGCGATCCCAACCACGTCATGGTCTTAATTGGCTGGGACGACGAGAAACAGGCGTGGCTCATCAAGAATTCCTGGGGCGAGCAATGGGGCGAGAAGGGTTTCGGCTGGGTGGCCTACGCCAGCAACAACGTCGGGCTATATGCCGCCTGGATCCAGCCTACGCCTACTACCGAGGGGAGATAAATAAATCAGGTTTTCCGGAATTATTATAGGCCTGTTTCACTTCTCCCGCTGTAGTGATAAATTACAAGCTGTTGCCTCTAATCTCGACGGTGTCCTGCATGCTAACACCCCTGCACGGCAAGATCATACCGATTCGCTCTCTCGGTCTAATAGCCTCGATCTCTATTGTCATCGGCAGTGTTATCGGGGCGGGCATCTTTCTTAAATCTCAGGTGCTTATTTGCAACGTAGGCAGCCCGGTCATGGTCATCGCCGTCTGGATCGGCGCGGGCCTGATGACTCTCGCCGGTGCGCTCACTTATGCCGAACTCGCCGCCATGATGCCTCGCACGGGTGGAGATTACGTCTTCCTGCGCGAGGCGTACGGGCCTCTATGGGGCTTCCTCTATGGCTGGATGCGCTTCTCTATCGCAAATTCGGGAGCTCAGGCGGCAGGCGTCGTGGCCTTCGCCACATTCCTCAACATCGTCACAGGCGGGGCACTCCATACCAACTATTTCACGCTTGAACTGCTGGGCTATCAAATCGCCTTCGGCCCTTTGCAGGTCGTGTCGCTTGTTTGCATTGCGATCGTGGCCTTGATCAACTGCGCTACCGTATCAACCAACGGCAAGGTGGCTGCCGTGATATCCGGCATCAAGATCGCACTTGTGCTGACGGTCGGCATAAGCGCGCTTTTGTTTGCGCGCGGCGACTGGGCGCATTTCGCAATGACCGGCGCGGGCGAGGCATGCGAAGGCGTGGCACCTTCGGCACGCGGCGGCCTGGGCGGGTTCGGCGCGGCAATGATCGGGGCGCTGTGGGCATATAGCGGGTGGAACAGCCTGACTCTGGTCGGCGGTGAGATTAAGGACCCGCAGCGCAACATACCGCTCGCGCTCATCTGCGGCACGGTGATTGTCGTCGCGCTTTACTCGTTCATCAACCTCGCCTACTTTTATGCCCTCACGCCTGCCGAGGTGGCGAATATCTCAGGGGATTCATCCCTGGCGACTGAGGTCGCCGGGAGAGTTCTCAGCCCCCTCGCGGCAGGTCTCATCGCGGCGGCGCTGCTCGCGTCCAGCTTCGGCGCGCTGCACACGGCGGTGATGACCAACGCACGTGTGCCTTACGCGATGGCGGGCGATGGCCTCTTTTTCAAAAGCTACGCGCAGCTTTCGCCTCGTACACACGTGCCGGTCAAGGCTCTGATCCTGCAGGCGCAATGGACAAGCGTGCTGGCGCTGGCGAGTTCCCTCGACGCGTTGACCGATTACGTCATGTTCGCCGCGTTGATATTCTACGGACTGGTCGTGGCGTCCGTCTTTATTTTCCGCCGTCGCATGCCCGAAGCGGAACGCCCGTACCGCACGTGGGGGTATCCGGTCGTGCCCGCGCTATTTTTGTTGGTGGCCGGATGGTTGGTAATCAATGCGTTCTTAATGGCGCCATCACGGTCATTGCTCGGACTTGGCTTGATCGCAACGGGCCTGCCCGTCTACTGGTTATTTCGTAAGCAGAGCAGAATTTGAAGAACGATCGAGGAGGGAAAGGATCGCCGAGCGCGGGCATAAATCATCGGCCGCCAAATAGTCGGGCGGTTGCCAGGAAGTTAACGGCAAAGCGCAGCCATTGCCTGTAGTCGGGGCAGGCCTGTCCCTTTCCCGCGGATTTGTTTATTGGAACAAAGATTGATAAGTATTGATGCTATATGAGCAGAGCAGATGAAACTGACCGCGCCCGATCCGCTCATGCCGAAGAATCGCGAGCCAAGAAAAGGGCCGCGACGCTTTCAATCCTTGCCGCGGCCTTTCTTATCGCCCTCAAAACGGCGACCGGTTTACTTACAGGCTCGATAAGCGTATGGGCCTCACTGCTCGACTCCGTGATGGACATCATTGCCTCGACCATAAATTTCATTGCCGTGCGCGCGGCAGCTCGCCCCGCCGATGAAGATCACACCTACGGACACGGCAAGGCGGAATCACTGGGGGGCCTGTTCCAGGCGGTCGTAATTGCTCTTTCCGGCCTTTTTCTTATAGTCGAGGCCGTCGCAAGGCTGCGGACACCGCATAAGACCAATAACGAATGGGTGGGAATCATCACCATGGCAGTAGCGATAATAGTGAGCCTGCTGCTGGTGAGAACGCTCAGACGGGTGGCGCATGAAACCGACTCGATAGCTCTTAGCTCGGATGCCGTTCATTATGTCTCTGATATTTTTACCAACGCGGGGGCGCTCGTGGCGCTCGCTATAATCAGCCTGACCGGCTGGCGGATAATCGATCCCCTGATCTCCATTCTAATCTCGCTCTACATTCTCTGGTCGGCCTTCAGTATCGGTAAAGACGCCGTGGACATTTTAATGGACCGGAGCCTTCCCGCCGGAGTCTCTGAAGAGATAGCGCAGATCGTAGAGCGGTATCGAGACTCGGGTGTGCGCGGGTTTCATGATTTGCGCAGCAGGAGGTCCGGTTCTCACAAGTTTATCGATTTGCATTTAGAGATCGAGCGGACTAAGAGTCTGGAAGAAGCGCATGCCCTTACAGTAAGGGTGCTCCGAGAGATCGAGGCCACGATACCTCGTTCACGTGTTCACATTCACACGGACCCGTCATAGCGCTGATCCCACCTTCACCGGCAATCTATGCCGGGCCTGTGGCCGGATCGGTCAGGCTGTCGGATCATCCGGCTTATAATCTACGCCTCTACGAAGAGTCCCGTTTTCTAGGCCTCCTGCCCGGTGGAGTCGCCGCTTTCCGGCGCTCGGCCACGGCGCGCAGCAACCCGGCCAGGGCGAACTCCCCATGCCCCTCCACCTGTGTCGCGGCGGCATGAATCTGTTCATTATTATCTGCCGGCTTTTCGGCGGCGGGCTTTATGTTGACCTTCCTGCCTCCCTGTCCCGCCTCTATGAGCACGAGCGACACGTATTGCTTACTTACCTGTAGCCGATGGGCAATCTTATTAATCGATTGCCCGCCCGACCTTAGCTCAAGTACTTTCTTCTTGAAAGCACTGCTTTCCTTATTCGTTCTCTTGCGCCCTATGTCTGTTATTCTCCTGACACTCGCCTGCTCATAGGCAAGAGGGTCATCGAGCGACGGCCGCACGCCTGCTCGCGCCGCAAGATGCACTACCGCGTCAAACCTTTCGCGGGCGAACAACTCGCCCGACGAGCGACTGCATCAGCTCGCACCGCGCTCGATCGTGCCCTGATAGCAGGGCCAGTAACTCTCCGGCGGCGCCTCTCTCCTCCGCGCCCATGGCGGCGTGATGAAACATAATCCCGATAGGCTCGGAGTCGTTCATAGCCCCGGCGATCAAGGCTCCAAGCTGATCGAGGTCGAGGCGCTCGCCTTTGCGCTTTGCAAACCAGTCGATGCGAACAGGCAATTCCGAAAGCCCTCGGATGTTCAAACGCTCCGCGGTGTGATCTCGCGACAAGGCCTCGAATCCGAGCCGGGCAAGGCAATCTCCCGTGACGGCCGTGCAACGATTCCACGGAGGCGTGAAGATCGCTTGAGCCATCGGTCCGAGATGCCCGGCAAGAATTTCCTTTCCAAGCTCGAGGTCGTGGAGCTGAAGCGCGCGCGGCCTCGCGGGGCCGAACTCGCATTTTCGGCCTTCGCGCTCGTGATTTTCGTGCGCGAGTCCATGCTGGTGTATTCCAACTCGCCCGGGCTGCTCCCCGACACGGGCGCAAATCTTGTGGGCGAGTTCCGGCGTAAGCGCCTGAGGGATGACGGCAAGGTCGATCGGCAAATCGCAAGCCGCGAACAGATCGAGCAGTTGAAATAGTCTCTTATCGCTCCACCCGGCGTCGTCATCGCGGAAGAAGAAAGTGACCGGCTCGGTCGCCGCGTCGAGGGCGTTGCGAACCGGGATAAGCCAGTTACTCATAGGCACGCCTCCCCGGACGTATCGGTCAAAGATGACGAGCAGGCCCGGCCCGATTGCCGCGTCTCAAGGAGGCTCTCCAGTATGCGGGCGGAATTCCGCACTCCGTTCAGGTCGAGAGCCGAAGCTGCCGGCCTGAAGTCGAGTAACATCCTCATTTCGTCGGCGAGGCGGCGCGCATTCATCTCTCTTTGATTCAGGACTCTAACTGCTCCGAGCTGCTCAAGGCGCTCCGCCCGCCGCATCTGCTCGTCTTCGAACCTCTCGGCGAAGGGCACGACCAGAGCGGGGACGCGGCTATTCAGGATGTCGAGCGAGGTATTGTACCCGCATTGACTGACTGACGCGGCGGCGGCGCGCATCTCTTCACAAAGATCGGGAACGCTCTTCAGCAATTGGAGCCCTTTTCGCCCTTGCGCGGCCGCGCGCAGAGCTTGCAAAGACTCGTCAGGGAGAAACGGTCCCGCGATTATTTTCATCTCCACGTTTTCGTCCCGAAGTAAAGCATGCGCTTCGATGGCGGTCTGGAGGAGCGGGTAACCGACGAGCCCGCCGCCTGCCGAGACGACTATTCGCCTCTGCCGCGCAACGCAGGATTTGCGGCCTCCGTTCCTCTCGGGAGAGACATAGCCCGTGTAATGGACGGGGGCCCGCAGCTTCGAGCAGGCCCTGAAAGATTCTTCGAGCCGCGCAAATGAAGGGTCGGAGTGGACGAGGACGGCGTCGAAGTATTGATTGGCGACCGCGACGGCGCGCTCGTCGTGTTTCTGCTGGTCTTGCCTCTGGCCGACCAGAATATCTCTCAGACTACAGACTACGAGCGGGCGGCCCGGCCCGGCGTTTTCCGCCGTGAGCACCGGCAACAACTCGCCGGCAAACTTCTTCCGGCCGAAGGGGAACAGCTCGATAAGCACTACCTGCGGCCTCAAAGAACGGTACGTGGCAAGAATTTTCTCCCTGCGAAACTCCCGCGCGCCATCAACCGTGAACCGGCGGTCGCGACTGACAAGCTTCCCGTCAGAATCGAGGCCCAGAGGAGGAAGGTCTATTATCTCTACTCCGGCAGGCAGATTGATACCTTCCGGAAGAGGGCCTCCGTTCAGGAAAACCACACGGAATCGGCCGGCGAGCCCCGAGGCTAAAGCCATGGACCGGACGAGGTGTCCAATGCCGAGTGAATGCTGGCAGTAGAATAAGACTACGGGCCTATTCATTTAAACGCTCCTTACTGCTTTCTATAAGCCCGGAAATTGAACCGTATCGAGAGCTGGATCGCCCTGGCTTGAAGCGAAGCGTTCGCCCTTCCGAAAAGGGGCGAGGACAACTCTCCGACTACGTCAGAGAGGTTATTGCGATTCAGCACATTGAACACGTCGAGATTCAATTCGACATTCCTGAACTCGCCCTTCTCCCTGTCTTGCTCATCCATCAAAAACGACAGGGGGAAAAGCCTGGTGAGCCGCAAGTCGAGCTGCGCGAATCCCGGCCCCCGGCCTGCGTTGCGAGAGACTCCGAATGGGCGGTCGTTGACGACTCTGTCGCCGTTGTCGTCAAAGCCCGTCGTGATGTCGAAAGGCGCGCCTGATGCAAGCGTCAGGATGCTGCCCACTCTAAACCTGTGCGGGAGATCGAGTATGCCCGCGAGGTTGAAACGATGCCGCTTATCGAATTCCGATCTCCCTCTCTCAAGCCGAAGGTCATAGTTGTCGGCAGGGAGATCGAACAGGCCCGCCACGTCGTCGGTTGTTCGAGAGAGCGTGTACTGGACTTTCAGCTTGAATGGCTTGATGACACGGCCTTGAAAGCTCGTGATCAAAGCGTTACTGCGCAGGCTGCCTGAAGATTCCACCTGCCTCACGAGCAGGAAATCAGGGTCGGGGAGCGGCCCCGCTGAAGACAGGGGCGCGTTGATGTTGCGCGAACGGAAGAGATGAGCTCCTCGAATCGTTTGATACTCGACCGTAAGCTGCGTGCCGTTCCACAGGCCCCTCTCAACGCTCAAGCTGCCCTGCAATAGATAGGGCGATTGTATGCCCGGAGCGATTTGCCAGATGCTGGGCGGGAGCGAAAGCGCGGAGCCCGAGCTCAGAGGGTCGTCGAAAGAAGGATCAGCGATTATCAGCTCCCTGGTGGCCACGCCATCGATGAGCAGGCTGCGCTGAATCGCTCTGTCGTTCAGGCGGTCATAGAACACCCCGGCTCCGGCGCGCAAGACGGTTTTCCCATTTCCCGGCGCATAAGCGATTGCCATGCGAGGCGCGAAATTATTCCGGTCGCCAAGTTTCGCCTGCCAGTCGTAACGCAGGCCCAGCGTGAGATTGAGGTTTTGCCCGAGCTTCATCTCGTCTTGAAAGAAGCCGTGGGCTTCGTGCTGCGAAAACGAGGCGCGGGGATTTCCAGTGACGATCTCAAACAGGGCCGGGGTTCGCGCGGCGAAAGCCGAAAGGTCCGAGAATATGAAGGTGCCGCCGAAGTTCGTCGCGTCAGTGAAGGTATAAAACCTCGGCTTGATCCCGGCTCCAAACCTTAATGTGTGCGCGCCGCGCACGAAACTGGCTATATCCTGAAATTCGAATCTCGTCTCTCCGATCGAGCGGGCCGTTTGAGAAGGCCCGCCGACGAATGCGCCTTTGACCTGGATCGCAGGGAGATCCGCGAGGTCTCCAATGCGCTCGTTTCTTCGCTCGAATGTAAAGCGCGCGACATTGAGAAGGCTGTCAGAGAAGACCGTGTTGTACGACAGTTGAAACTTGTGACCGCGCTTATCCCGGCTCAGGCCCTGCTCGGCAAGCCGCAGCCCGCCCACTCCGTAATTTCGCTCGGGCTGGTCGTGGAAAGCATAGATCAAAGCGAGAGAGTCAGGCCCGTCCGAGCGCACGTCGACGCGCCCGAGCAGGTTGGTGTTGTAGAGCGATGTCGAGACATTTTCGACCAGCGGCCCGGCAAGCGTTAAAGCGTTCACCACCGCGCTCTGATCGCTGACCAGCCGTGAGCCGCTCAAGAAAAAACGGGTGCGCTTAAAGGGCGCGGGGCCGCTCAGGCTCCCTTCAAATAATCGCCTGCTCGAATCCGGCCTGGTTGAGGCGAAGGCGTTGCGCGCGTCGAAGGCGGAGCCGCGTGAAAAGAACGAAAGACTCCCGTCAAAATGGCCGCGCGAGCCGTACCGCGTAACGACGTCGACCCGGCCCGAGCCCGGCCGCCTGTATTCGGCGGAATAAGGATTCTTGTTTATGGAGACCTGCTTCAGCGACGGGATCGGCAAGCTGAGGTCATTGCCCTCCGCGCCGTCAACTACTATCGAAGGGCCGTCCGTCCCCAGCGCCGAGGGCGACAGGAAATTACCGATGACCGACAAGACATCCTGACTCTGCGAGGGAAGCGCGCCGAGCGAAGTCGAGTTAAGGTACACCATCCCCGCGTTGCTCTCGGGCGAGACCGGGTCCGACTTTTCCGAGTCGATTGTCACCTCTTCGTCGGAGAGGCTGACTTCCATCCTGACTATTATATCGGTCAACGGCTGCGTGCCGACGGTTACGTTCATCCTGGCGGATTTGAAGCCCCCGGCTTCTCCCTTGAGTATGTACTCGCCGGGCTGAACGTCTTTGAAGATGAAAGAGCCCGCGGCATCGGACACGGCCTTGAGAGCCACGCCCGTCGCTTTATTGGTAAGCGTCAAACTCTCTCCGGGTATGGCCGCTCCGGTGTGGTCTTCGGTCGTGCCGCCGACACTGAGGTCCCGCTGAGAGGCTCCCAGGCTGAAGAATAGGATCAATAGCAGGCTAAAAATTCTTTCCATGACGATCTCCTATGTAACCGCTTGAAAACTGCCCTAAGCCTTAACGGGTAAACTGCGATCTTCAAACCGGCTGAACTTCAATTCGTACAGGTCGCGGTAGCGGCGGCTTTCAAGCAGCAGGTCGCCGGGGCTCCCCTGCTCGACGATCCGCCCATCATCCAGGACGAGTACCAGGTCCGCTTCAAGCGCGGATTGCAGGTCGTGAGTTATAAGCAGGCACGTCTTGTCGGACATCAGACGCCGCAGAGCATCCTTGACCGCCACCTCGCTTTCGACATCGAGCCCGGTCATCGGCTCGTCCAAGATGAGAATGGGAACGTCGCGAATAAAGGTCCGGGCGATGGCTATCCGCTGTCGCTGGCCTCCGGAAATGGTGCAGCCCCGCTCGCCGACGATGGTGTCGTAGCCGCTCTCGAGCTCCATTATGAAATCGTGAGCGTTGGCCTTCTTCGACGCGGCGACGATATCTTCCATGGAGGCGTCGAGTTTGCCGTAGGCGATGTTCTCCTTGATGCTGGCTCCGAAGAGAATCGAATCCTGGAGGATGATCCCGATCTCCGAGCGGAGCGACTCGCGCTTGTAATTCCTGGCGTCTAATCCGTCGATCAGGATCGAGCCTGTTTGCGGATCATAGAAGCGAGAGATCAAAGCGCTGATGGTCGATTTCCCTGAGCCGGAAGGCCCGAGCAGGGCGACGTGGAGGCCGGGGGCGATCCTGAAAGACAGATCCGTTAGAACCTGCTTCCCGTCCGGGTACGCGAAAGAGACCCGGTCGAATACGATCTCACCTTTCAAGTTCGCGGCCTCGACGGCGCCGGGAGAGTCTTCGATCTCGGGTTCTATGTCGAGGACTTCGGCGATCCGTTGAGCGCTTACGACGGATTTCGAAAACTTGGCCGAGAGCTTGGCCAGATTGCGGATCGGCCCATAAAGGCTGCTCATGTAAGAGGCAAATATATAAACGTCGCCGGGCGTGAGCCTCCCGTTTACCGCTTGCAGCGACCCGAATAAGATGACCGCCCAGGTCCCGATCGCGTTGACGATATCGACCGAGCGCGCGGCGGCGGCTTCCATCCTCGCGGTCCTGATGCTCGCGTCAAGCGTCTGCGAGCTCTGCGCGTCGAACCGCTCGCCCTCGTAGCCTTCTCGCGCGAATGCCTGCACGACAAGAATCGAGTTCAGGACTTCGCCGACGCGGGAGGCTATCTTGCCCTCCGCTTTTCTCTGCCTCTTGGCCGAATCCCTGATAGTTCGATAGCGGTAGAACGAGAGGGCGAGCAGCACCGGGAAAGTGGCGAAGACGATCAGGCTCAGCTTCCAATTCAAGAAGAGCATGATCGCGAACATTCCGGCGAGGCTCAGCATCTCGGAGACGAAGACGAGCCCGAAATCGGTGAAGACCTCGCGCAGGTCGTTGGTGTCGCCAGTGACCCGTGTCAACAGCTCGCCCGTCTCGGAGCGCTTGTGGAATGATATGGAGAGCCTTTGCAGATGGACGAACAGCTCTCTTCGCAGTGAATGGGCCAGCTTGTAACCGATGCGAGAAGTGGTCGAAAGCTGAAAGTAGCCGGAGAAGCTCTTGAACAGGCTGACCAATATAATAGAGGAAGATATGACGATGATCGATAGAGTCTTGCCGCTTTCGGCCATTCCGTTCAGGAATGAGAGGTAGCCGGGAAGCGGCTTATCCAGGAGTATATTGTCGATGATTATCTTCAAAGGCCAGGGCTTGATCATATCGGTCATCGCCAGAATGAAGGTGCAAAGGAACGCGATGAACAGGTTGCCCTTCACGGCGGAAAGGTGATTGAACAAAACCTGCCTGAAGCGCGAATGCTTCCTCTTCGCCCTGCCTTCTCTCGAGCCTGAAGGTTTAATATTGCCGATCAATCTCACAATCCCCTCTCGGATATTTCGGTCGCCCGCGCGACCGACCCGCTCACTCGTGCCCTTCTTCCGTCAGCAGATTCCATGAATCGAGCAGAAGCTCGCTCATATGCTTGAGCCCCTCTTCGCGGATTCGATTCACCGCTCGAAGCGCGCGCTCCGCCAGCAGCGCGGCGGCCATGTGCCAGCGCAGAGACGTGCGCGGAGGCAGCTCGCGCACTTCGCCGTAGCCGCTTAGAAATGCGCTCGCAAGCTCGTCTTCGCCAGCCGGGGAAAGAGCTCCGACGCACCGGCAATAACGCAGGGCCGCGAGCAGGCTGCCGAGGTCCGCCGCCGCGGGACCGGGTCCGGCTTGATCCAGGTCGATAAGCGCCACGCCGTCGTTTTGAAGGATGCCGTTCTTTGGATGGACGTCTCCATGCGCGCAGACCTCAGCCTCCTTCAGAGCGTCTCGCCGGTCGCAAAGCTCCTGTGCGAGCTTGCTCGCCAGTTCCCGCACATCCGGGCGAGCGCGCCCTACTACCTGCGAGGCTTCAAGCAGGCGGTCAGGGTCGAGGCGCTCGAACCGCGGCAAGCCATCCGGAACGGGGAGGCCGTGCAGGCCGGCGATAGCGCCGCCCAGGCGGTGAAATCCGCTCGGCCGCTTCGCGTCGTCAAGATCCGCGATGCGGAGGCCCGCGACAGGCTCAAGGAGCAACAGGCGGTGTTCTTCCGAATAAATTAGCGCGCGGGGTATACGGAGGCCGGATTTCGCATTCGATATCTTCTTCAAGAGCGCCTGGTAAATGTCATAGCTGCATCGCTCTTCTTCGGAGTAAGCCTTTGCATAAGCGAGCAGGTTTCCACTGTCGCTGAGGCACTGAGCCGTGACGCATTTCTCCGGCGCGTATGCGACCACCCGGCTTCGAGCCCATTGATCGGTGAAAATACCGGCAAACATCGAGGGGGGATTCGCGAGCGCGGAAAGGCTCGTTATCTTCCTGTCATTCGGGAAAGTCCAGCAGACGGCATCCAGGTCGCGGTCATGCGCGACCGGCAACAGCGGCCCGCAGGGGACGGCGCTCGCGGCAGCGCGCTCGAAAGCCGACTCGCTGCGACCGCCCGTAAAGACGCGCGTGGCTATAGTGTATGATGAGCCCCCGACTCTGATACGGTGCAGCACGCGCAGGCTTGCGCCCGGCGAATATTTGATCCTCAGCCGCTCGCAGCGATCGATTTCGATCCGACCGCGTGACCCGAGTCGCGCGGAGAACCTGCGCGCGATTCCGTCAGGGTCGAGTAATAAATCCCGCTGCGGGAGGGCCTGGTCAGGCGCGAGGTCGATGCGTCTCGCCGTGCTCATAGCGCCCTCCCATCGTCGACCGTCATGCCGGTCTGATTACTCCACATAATCCATCGAACCGGACTGGGGCTCTTTAAGAGGGTCTGTTTGGCTCCGGAGTATTCCGTAAGCTCTCCGACATTGCAGGCGACGAGGCTCGTTTGCTCGCCGGTTTTTCGGAGCCATGCGGCGGACGCGCGGCAGTGAAAAGATTCGAGCGCAAGTTGCTGGATCGACTCGCGCCAGGTCACAACATCGGTCGTCATTCCGGCAGGACCCGGAGTGTCGATCTCGAAAACGCTCGCCCCCCCTGACTCCGTCTCGTGAGTGCTGACCCGAAGCCGAGGTGCTGGCCGCGTTCTATTTCGTGGAATAATCAGAGTGAAGAAGTCCGCTTCCGAGACCCCATCAACCGAAAGGCAGATGACGGGCGCGGGATGCTTGATCCCGTATGAAGGGGCATACCAACCCGGCTCTATTTTTATCTCGCGCCCCGGGTCGAAGACCAGAGCGCATTCGGGCGCGCGCGCCACGAGATTGTTTCCTTGAGCTTCTATAGCCACATCACCCTGCGCCTCCGGGGGAAGATGAAAGCGCAGATCGAAGCGGTGGGGTCCGGCGCCTCGCAGCCGGTCGGCAATGATCCAGTATTCGCCCGCGACGAAAAAGACGCGGCGTGTGTGCGTGACTTCGTAAGCGGGGCTCGTCGCCTCGCCGCATAGCAGATCGAAGCCGGGGGCGGACAGGCGCTCGATCAAGCGGCCTTCGGCGAGTCGCCCTTTAGGCTTACCGCGACGGTACGGGGTCTGGTCGAGGCCGTCGACGCAGACCGTGTTGTGCGCGGCGGTGCTCTTGAACCATCGCCGCCAGTTTGGAGCGTGCTCGGAATACGTATATCGACCGGGATCGACGACGAGCGGGCGACCGTGGGCGGCGATCTCGACGTTGAGCAGATCATAGTGACCGTGCCCCCCGTCACCAAGAGGGCCGCAGTCGAAGATCAGGAACCGCTCGTCGCGGAACGAGTCTTTGCCCTCGCCCCAGCCGCTTCTCTGGATGAAGTAGCCTCCGTCCGGAAAGCTCATAAGCCCCCGCCGGGGCGCGACGCCCTTTGCGCCCGAGGTCCCGGCATAGAGAAAATCCGGGCGCGAAAAGATCGTGGCGGCCAGCTCTAGAATGCCCGCATAACTGCCCGTATCGCTGTCGGACAAGGCGGGAATCAGGCCATCGGGCCGATGGCAATGCGCGGCGAATTCGCAGGCGAGCTCTAATCGCTCGTCATACCCGTCAGGCAATGCGAGGCCGAATAGCCGCGCGTTTTCGCGCGCGCCCACAAACGAGCGGAGCGCGGTCATGTGATAATGCGTGGAGCTCTCTCGATGCACGCCGTCCGGGCGAATATCGGTCATCAGGTTGCGATAGAGCTCGCCGGCTGCAAGATCGAGCAAGCCGCCGTCGCTATCGAGCTCGGGCAATGCCAGAGCGGCGATGAAAAGGGCGTAAAGCTCCAGCGTGCGATGGTTGCGCTCGGGAGTCAGGTGGTCCCGAAGATGATTCACTTGAAGAGTGAGGCTCGCGATTATTTGCTCCGCCAATCCTTCTTCAAGGCCGTCGAATTCCGGCGTCGATGCGAAGATGTTCCAGGCATAAATCCAGTTTTGAACGCGGCGGCCCGTTACGTCGCTCGTGTCGTATCCGACGGGCACCTGTCTTATCCAGGATTGAACCAGCCTCTCCCACGCCCGCGAGTATTTGAGGTCGCCGGTTTCGCGGAAGGCCCGCGCGAGATCGAGCCCGTAATAGAACTTGCTCCATTCAATGCGCCACTCTTCGTCGATCGAAAGGCCGCCCGCCAGCCAGTTCGGCTCAAGGCCGAGCTCCAGAGTGACGCCGACGTGCGTGAACCGGCCCGCGCATAACTCTTCGGCCACGGCCCTGCTGCGATAAGCCTGCTCGATCACGCAAAAGACCGGGCGAGGCCCCGTGCGGGGTTTGACGTGGGCTTCGGCAATCATCGCATGGCCTCCTCGAACAAGGCGGCAAGCTGCGCGGCGAACCTTTCGCCGTCGAACCGCTCGCTGACAGTGGACTGCGCTTCGCAGGAGAGGTGGTAGGCGAGCGATCGATTTTGACCGATGCGGATCAGCGCGTCGGCAAGCGCTTCAGGGTCTTCCGTCGGCACAAGCAAGCCGTTGATTCCGTCTTTTACCACTTCCGGGATTCCCGAGATCCCTGTCGTTACGACGGGAAGGCCGCAGGCCATGGCCTCGACGAGCACGTTGGGGATTCCGTCACGGTCTCCGTTGTCGAGCACTCGACACGGCAGGCAGAACATAGACGCCCGGCGGTACTCATCAAAGAGGCTGGCTTGCGCCATCGGGCCTGCCAGCCGGACGCTTTGCTCAAGATTGTGAGCAACGATGCGGCGCTTGATCTCTTCCGAATGATCGCCGTCTTCGCCCACAATCACCGTCTCAAACGGGACGCCGCGCTGCCGCAGGATTCCGCACGCTTCGATAAATATGTCGAAGCCTTTCTTCGCGACGAGCCGTCCGACTGAAAGCAGCCGCATGTGGCCGTTTCTTGAAGGAGGCCCTGACCGCTCTCTCAGCAGTCTTGTGAAATCCGCATTCAGGCCGTGGTATATGCAGTGGACCGGGGTATCGCTCATTCGCTCCAGGTGCTCGCGGTTGGCGTCGGTGCAGGTCACGACGAAAAGGGCCGCGTTCATCTTGCGCCGCAAAAGGCCTGCCGGGTTGAGCGACTCGCAGTAGATATCTTTCGCGTGGGCCGTGAACGAGAATCGCAGGCCCGTAATCATCGCGACCATCCAGGTGATGGTCGCGGCCCCGTGACAGAAATGGGCGTGGAGATGACGAACGTCGGGCGCATCAGACAACCCGTCCGCGATCGTCGTCGCCTGCAGGAACTCTTTCAAATAGGTTTTGCGCGGCCACGACCAGAACGCGCGGCGGGCGCGCACAGCCTGTGCAAGCGCGGCGGCGGCGGCTCGCGCCACTCCGAAGGGGTGCCGCAAGCTGACGCGCAGGAGGCCCGGCAGGAAATCAGACAGGTGTCTGCCCAGCCATTCGAAGAGAGAGGCTCCGGAGAGTGATGTCGTCGGCCGCAGATAGGCGGGCTTTGATCGGATAAGATCGACTATCTCAGGCCGGTGATCTTCGTCGGGAGGCTTAATCACGAAGAGGCGGAGACGAAGCCCCTCTTGCTCCAATCGATAGATTTCGCTCGCGATAAAGGTCTCTGACAGTCGCGGAAATCCCTTCAATATATAAGCCACGCTGCCGTCTTCTCCGTCTCTTTTTTCAGGCATAAACGCTCTCTAGAAGATCGCAAAACCGCCCGGCGCACCGCCCGACTTCATAATCTCGCTCCACGCGCGCCCTTGCCCTGCGTCCGAGTTCTGTGCGAAGCGAAACGCCGTCGGCAATGCGCTCGAGCGCGGACGCGAGAGCTAGCGGGTCGCCCGGCGGCACCAGGAGCCCTGTGTCTTCGGCGGTGACGGCACTGCCAATCGCGCTAACATCGCTGGCAATGACCGTGCGCGCACTTGCCATCGCTTCGAGGACCACGTTTGGTAGCCCGTCGCGGTCGCCCGTAGAATCGATGATCGAGGGGACCACAACCGCATGAGCGTTCGCGTATTCAGAGGGAAGCTCCGCGTGCGTCTTCGCGCCGCAGAGTGTGATTTGCTCTTCGACTCCGGCGGCGGCGACCAGGTCTTCGAGGACAGCCCTTCGAGGGCCTTCGCCGACGATGCGCAATCGGAACGAGAAGGAGAGGCGGGCGGTCGCGGCGATGAGAATATCGAAGCCCTTCTTCTCGACCAGCCGCCCGACCGCCAGAAATCGTAACGGGCGCTCGGCAGGCAGAGGGCGCGGACGAAACCGGCGCAGGTCCACGCCGTGAGGCATCAACCGGACACTCGCCCCGCTCCGGCTCATATCTCTCGCCACGTCGGAGTTGCAAGCGATTACGCAGGCGGCGTTGCGAGCGCGCTCGGCAAGCGCACGGGGAGCCGCCTTGCGGGCGTCCCGCGCATGCGTGCTGAAGCCGAAAGGGACGCCAAGCCGCTCCGCCGCCATCGAAGCTACTTCGGCAGGCAGGTGCGCGAAGTAACCATGGATGCCATTGACGGCCCGACCTTCGAGAGCCCGAGCAACGGCCTCCGCCTGCTCGGCGGGAGCGCCTTCCGGCAAGACTCGAACGCGGCCCATAAGCCCTTCGCAGCCAGGCTGCGGGCTCGAGCCGTCACCCGGTTTTGTGGCGAAGATAGCGGCGAGCAGTCCCCGCTCTTCGAGCGCGAGCAGTTCGCCGAGGGCGAATGTTTCAGAGCATCGCGGAAAGCCGCTAGTGACCACGGCTATCTTGCCACGGCTCATTTCCATCCCCCTTTAAGCAAAGCGCTGACGCGCTCGCGTATTCGCGGCAGCCCGTCGAGGTCGAGCGGCGTTGCGGTCAAGGGGCCAGGCTTGAAGGAGGCCAGTACTCTCCCCATTAAGTTTTCCGGAGTGAGGTCCGGCGGTTCGATGAGATCGAATAGCCCCTGCCCGGCGAGCAGCCGCGCGCGAATGAGTTGTTCCATAACCGGCTCCGCGCGCGGCACTAGGATGGCGCGACGCGCGAATGAAAGCAGCTCGCACACGGTGTTGTATCCGGCCATCGAGACGACGACATCCGCTTCGGCGTACCGCCTCGTAAGGTCCGGCTCGAAATCCAGGAATGTCACATCGGGCATGTAGCCGAACCGCTCGAGCAGGGTGTTGCGCTTTTTTTCCGGCATCTGCGGGCCGAAGATTACTGTCGTTTCGATTGCCACGTTGCGAGGGAGTACGGCCAGTCCTTCGAGATATGTCTCGATCATGCGACTCCCGTCGCCGCCGCCGCCGGTCGTCACGAGGACTCTCGGAGCCCCGCCGTCGCGGGCCGTCGCCTCGGTGGGTCTCTTGAGATAGCCGCAAAAGATAGTCTTCCGCGCCACGCAATCGGGGAAGGCATACTCTCTGAGGGTATCGAATATGGATTGCGACCCGTACACCCAGACTTCGTCATAGAAGCGGTCGATGAGTTCGAAAGACCCGTTCCGGATGAAAGAGACCCTCGTGCGTTCCGGCTCGTCCAGTATGTCGCGCAGTCCCAGCACGAGGCGGGTCTTCTTCTGCCTCCGTTGCAGGGCCTCGAGCGTTTCGAGCAGCTCGCCGTCCACTCCCGCCGGGCGCTTATCGACGATCATCAGGTCGGGAGCAAAGCCGAGCACGGATTTTTCGAGAATGGCGCGCCGCGTTCGCTTCATCTCTTCGGCGCAGTCTGAAAGAAAGCGAGGCTCGTAACGCTCAGCCTCGATCCGGTCCAGGCAGGGGAGCTTGATGTAATCGACCCCTTCGGGAATGCGAAAGGCGTGAATCATTGGGGAGCCGGTCACAACCAGAATGGCCGCCTTTGGGTATTGCCGGGTCAATTCCTCCGTGAGCAGAAGCGTGCGCCGGATGTTGCCGAGCCCAAAAGTATCGTGCGAGTAAAGGAGTATCTTGTGGGGCGACAAGTCAGCAGGCCGCGGATGATTCGATTGGAGCTGGCCGTGAAGAGCGGGGATGCGCGCGACATTCCAGGCGGGCTCCGCGAGCTGCGCATTTCTTGAGAGCCTTGAATAACCGCCCGCTTCACTTCGAGATTGCATACACGAATACCTTTCCGCCCGAGTGATTCTCCCTCGGCGGCCTTTCGGAAGGATGAGTACTCCCACAGGGCTATCTACATCCGGGTGTGTCAGCCTTTTCGGCTTCTCTTTATCTGCTTTTTGCCGGGACGCCGGCCGTTTCGTCTCGGAGCGCCATCGCTGCGACTGTCGTTATAACAGTGGGCTCGGGAGGGAATTAAATACATGCGCCGAGAGTTTTTTTGATCGCCGCTACGGCCGGGGCCGCCGGATTCAGGCATGTGGCCATCGGGCGAAGTCGGCGGAAAAGTCAATTGAGCGCGCCCAACCCAAGAGCCGCCGCCGCGTCTATCCTGCTTCTGACACGGCCTCCGATATTCACGGAATTGTCGATGATGCGCTGCACTACCTTCGCTGTTTTGAGCGAAGGATATAGGGCGCGAACGAGGGCGGCCTCGCCGGCGACTATGGGCGTCGCCATCGAAGTGCCGCTCCAGGACCCGTACTCGCCGCCGGGCACGCTGCTCAAAATATCTTCTCCCGGCGCGGCCACGCCCACCCATGATCCGTAGTTGGAAAAGGCCGCGAGCGTGTCGAATCGGGTGCTCGCGCCTACAGCCAGAGTGCCCTTTAATCCATCACCCGCGGGGTACTCACGTTCTGAGGAGCCGCCGTTTCCGGCCGCCGCTATGACGACCGCGCCGCGCCCGGAAGGTGAAAAGCAAGGCAGGTCATTAGGAGATCTGTCTTGCTTATCATTGCAAGCCACGGCCTTTATAACGTCTCTGAGCAGACTGCTGCGCCCTGGAGAGCCGAGGCTTAGATTAATCACATCGACGCCGTCATCCGTAGACGGGTCGCCATCCGGGTCCATCGAATACGCCAGAGCTTTGGCCACCACCCAGGCGTCTCCGAAGCCGTCAGGGTCGAGCACGCGCAAAGGCAAAATTTTAGCCTCGGGCGCTACCAGGGATACAAGGCCCGCCACGTGGGTCCCGTGCCCGTACATCGCGTTTAAGCCGTATGTTCCCATCTCCATCGGGTCGGAGTCGTTATCAACGAAGTCATAACCCGGCAAAAGCTTCCCGGCAAAAGCGGGGTGCGATAGATCAGCGCCCGTATCCAGCACGGCAACCGTTACGCCCGCGCCGCGCGTAATTGCGTGGGCCGCCGGTAGTCTTATGAGGCCGGGAGCCCACTGAGCGACATAGTCTCCCCGGCTCCGGCCCCCCGCGTAAAGCACCCGCCCGTCCCCTTCCGGCGCCTGGCCCAGCCGATTCGGCTCGGCGTAGGTCACACGACCTTGAGGATCAAGAATCAATGCATCGGCTTTATCTTCAGGAGACGCGCCGTCAACAATTCTCAGCCTGTAGATCGGCTGAGAGCCCAACCGGTCAATCGGCGCGGGATCAAGTCCGTAATCGGCTGCAACCGCCGGCAGAGCATCCGCTCTTATCAGCTTCACGACTACTTCGCCGGGCAAGGGCTCCTCTTCCGAAGAAGCTTGGGTTCGCACGGGCACGGTGAGCGCGCTAAGGCTAAGGAATGAGAGGAGGATCAATAGAGTGAATGAGCGAATGGACCCGAGATGCATAGAGCCTCCCTTTTGACCGGCGTGGCTTGCCCGAATTTTAACCTGAAAGAACGGTTCCCTAATAGTAGTGCGTGAAAGAGGCGAAAAAATACATGGCTGGAAAAATCTTTATCGTGGAGCAGAGGTTGGCGGAGCGCGCCCGATCGGCTTACCAGCGCCCTAACAAGATGAACGGGGACCAGAAGAACGGGTGGGGCCGCCCTTTGAGCATCTGGCACTGGGCATAGCGAAGGGCGGCAGCCGGAGCGTCGCCCGATAGCAGTCTCTTATAAAAGTCCGTCATTAAAGCGGCGGTCTCTTTATCATCGACCGTCCAGAGCGTCACCAGCAGAGACGGCGCGCCCGCAGAGAAAAAGCCGCGCGCCAACCCCATCAGTTCGTCGCCCGGCGCTACATCGCTTATGCCCGTTTCGCAGGCGCTGAGCGTTACTAATTGACAGCTCAGGTCGAGCTTGTACGCGTCCCCCACGGTGAGCCATCCGTCCGTCAAATGCAGGGCCGAAAAGAGAGGGTTGTCGGATCGGAATTGACCGTGGCAAGCCAGGTGGAGCAAGTCCGTGGTGTTTGCGCGCTCCCGCAGAGCTTCAAGGGTTGCGGCCTCACCGAGTAAGACAGACGCTTCAGGAAAAAGGGGCGCGAGCGCGAGCACTTCATCTCTTACCAGAGGCGCGCGCTCGTCGGGGACTCCAATCAGTAGCGCCTGCGATAAAGCTCGCCGTGGCCTTGCAATGCAGTGGCGCAAGACGCTCGCGCTCGGGACGTAACTGACCTCGCGGCGCTCGATGACGTAGCCGGCGCCGTCGTAAAGCGCATGAAAGGGGACGTAGTGCAAGGCGCGATGCGGCACCAGTACCAGCCGCCGCGCCCCGATCCGCTCTTCGATCGGTCTGAGGAGCAGGTCATAAAGCGTGCCAAGGTGATGCCGGGCACGCCCCGTGAGCTGGTCCATGTGGCGCCGTACTCGATCTGCTCCCAGGCGCAGCGAGTTTATTTGAAAACGCAGGCCTTCCAACGCTCTCGCAACCTCTTCTTCGCTTCCCAGGGCGCGAATGACTTCGGTTTTTTCATCGGTGACGACGAAGGCAAGGAACTCTCCATCCAGACTGAAGTACTCGACCAGGGCCGATTCCGCTCCAAGGTCGAGCCGGAGCCGCTCGATATCGAGCGGCTCTACCTGATTGAGATTACCGGCGTTGCGGTGTTGAAGCTGGCGCGTGATCTCGAGCACGGTACTCTCGCGCTCGCGAACCGCCTCGCGGAGAGGCGCGATCGCCTCGGCGCTCTTAGAGGCTTTATTATTAGGGGCCTCATCGATCCGGGTATAAAACCAGCTCAGCTCCTCGCGTAATTCTTCAAGCCGGGTGAGCAGGCCCGATTCGAATTTATCTCGCGGATTCGGGCGGAATTGAACCGCGCCGCTCAACATATCAAGCAGGGCTCGCGAGCGCGACCTCTCGACGTAAGACAGGGCCTCGACGGCAAGCTCGGTTGTTCCGTACGCCAGGCACAGGCGGACCATCTCCGTATACGGAGCGAGCTTGTCCGTGACGAAGGCCGTGCGAAACTCATCGGAGGGCAGTAACGCGCGGAGGTCTTCGATCAAAGCTATGGCCCGCTTGAACGAGGCTTCGGCGCTTTTCAGCTCCCCGGCCTCCGAGGCCAGGAGCCCTAACGAGGTATGGCAACGCTGCTCGATCTGAGGCAGCGCGTGCAGTTTGGCGTCGCGCAAAGTGTCAATCAATAAGCTCCGCGCATGCCGATGATTACCCTGCGCGCGCGCGGACTCTCCGCACAGCCAGCGCGCCGTCAGTAACCTTTCCCAGTTTCCGGATTCGAGTAACCGGCCTTCGGCTCGCGACGCGGCTTCAGCGGACAAAGTATAATTCCCCTCGAGATGGTACAACTGCGCTTCCGCCAGCGTCACTACCGCTTCGCCGACAGTGTTCATTTCGGCAGCATAAAGCGCTCGCGCTTCATTAAGCAGCGCCCCGGCCTCATTGGTCCGTCCGAGCAATAGAGCCGCCCGGCCGTGATACGCAAGCGCTCGCGCCTGCTCAGCGCGCATTCCCAGCTCCGCAAAAACCGGAACGGCGCGCGCGTACATCGCGGCGGCTTCGGGCGCCAGATTAAGCTCCAGGTAAGCATCGGCCAATTCCTGTTCGGCAATGGCCGACTCGTGAAGCATTCCGAGGGATTCATAAAGTCTGCGCGATCTTTCTAAATGATTAAGGGCCTGGTCGTACCTGCCTTGAAATAGCGCGAGGCATCCCAAATTGCAAACTATAGCGGCCTGCGCCAGCACCTGACCCGCGGCTTCCGCGCGTTCAAGCGCCCGGGCCGAAAAGAGCGCGGCGTCGCGAAACTTGTGCTGATAGATCAGAGCCACGCCCAGGCAAGTGTCTATCTGCACAAGCTGCTTGTGATCGTCTACCGCCGCGAAACGCTTTCGCGCCGTTCGATAAAAATCTTCAGCCTCTTGATACCGGTCACGCCTGAAATAGATGTTGCCGATGTTTTGCTCTATCTGTCCTGCTCCGAGCTCGTCCCCGTGGGCAAGAAAAACGGCCCGCGCCCGCAAACCGCAATCGAGCGCTTCTTTATAGCGTCCCAGCAGAGTCAGCGCATGGAGCTTATTGATCTGCGTGGCCGCCGCCAGCAGGGGTTGTCCCAGGTGTCCGAATCGCGTTGCGGCTTCATCGAGTTTTTCTATAGCCGCTTCCGCTTGACCATCCAATTGTAGGGCGGCTATGCCGGTCGTCCAGCCCGCGAGGGCCGAGATTTCCGGATCGTTCACCATCTCTTCTAAAGCTCTCAAGGCCTCGACCGCGCCATGAGCGTGTGTCGGGTTATTGACCTTGACCTCATCGAATTTGGATTTGAGCGACCGCGCAAGACTGAGATCGAGGGAGTCGATATTCTCTCTGAGCAACGAAGCTCTCCCGGCATCATCAGCCGCCGTCAGTCGTTCGACTAAAGCGTGCCGATCCACTTTACGCTCCGAGCTTCAGGTCTGGGACCTCTAATTCAACATCCGCGAAACGCAACGTCAAAGTATAGGTGCCTCCGGCTACCGGCGGCAGAACGAACTCACACAGATTGTTTAGACGCGCTTGTGTAGAGTATGCGTGGCTGCGCAGCTCCGCTTCTCCGCCGTCGCACGGTCCGAGGACCTGCCCTGACAGTATCCAGGCTTCTGCCGATGGCGATACCTGAAGTTGTATCTCGTGCTGCTCGGCGCTGAATAATAGCTGCCTCTCGCCCGATAAGCCGGACCGGACTCCGAAAGCCGGTGACGATTGAAGGCTATCGAATTCGAGGGCGGCCAGCACGCGCCTCAAAAGTGATGGGGACCTCCTGGCAGATGATGGCAGAAGGCGTGCGGCCCTTTCTATGACGTAGAGGGGCGCATCCTCCAGCGCATCGGTGCGCATCAGCTCGATGGTTTGTTCGACGCGGCTCAGCTCTTCAGAGCAGTTTTGGCACGAGGCAAGGTGTCCCATCACCTCGGATCGTTTATCGGGGGAAAGACGGCCTTCGGCCAGGTCGGTGAGTTCGTCGAATTCAGTGTGAGGAGAGTTCAAGTTCATAGGCTCGCTCCGTCAGGGCTTTTAAGCTATACGGTCTAACAGTGCGCCTTCTGAAACGAGAAATACATTCCCGTGTAAAATTAAAGCCCGGATTTTTCCAGCAGGCGCAAAAGTTTCTGCAAACAGCGGGCGCGCGTCGGGCCGACGCTGCCTTCGGGCAGGCCTAGCGTGTCTGCGATCTCGGAGTATGGTGAAGGCTCAGATCGGTAAAAGAGCATCTCGAGTAACAGGCGGCACCGCTCATCCATCTCCGCGACGAGATTGCGTATTTTGTGCTGCTGCTCAAGCCGCAGTAAGATTTCATCCGGCAGGGGAGCGGCGTCCGGCGGGTCAACCGGCTCGGTTTCGTCGTTTCCAGGCTGGATGGTAATGGCGGAAGATGCTTTCCGGCCGCGAATCATTCGCCACGTTTCTCTTCGGGTAGTCGTCACCAGCCATGCCTGGATTCGCTCGGGGTGTTCTATCCGGTCCAGCCTCTCGACCAGACCGGCGAAGACGTTTTGGAACACTTCGGCCGATGAGAATTCGTCCAAACCCGCGCGGCGCGGAATACTATAGACGAGGCGTTGATAACGTTTGATGAGCATATCCCATGCCGATTCGTCTCCGCGACGACAGGCCGAAATCAATGCCTCATCAGTAAAATCCATCCCATTC
>DATLMR010000383.1:0-12748 GCA_035537555.1 Blastocatellia bacterium | reverse complement strand
GAAAGCGGGGGAGGCGCATGTGCGTCCCGGCGTCGCGTGCGTCGAGTGGATCGAGCCGCTCATGGCGGCGGGAAACTGGATGCCCGAGCTTGTCGAGATGGCCGGCGGCACGAATCTCTTCGGGGAGGCCGGAAAGCACTCGCCCTGGATGACGTGGGAAGAGTTCGTCGAGAAGGACCCCGATGTCATACTCGTCACGCCTTGCGGCTTCGACATTCCGAGGACCTTGCAGGAGATGGGTTTGCTCGGCGGCAGGCCGGAATGGGCCTCGCTCAGAGCGGTGCGGGCCGGGCGCGTCTTCGTCGCGGACGGAAATCAATTCTTCAACAGACCCGGCCCGAGAGTCGTAGAGTCGCTTGAAATCATGTCGGAGATTCTCCATCCCGAGCTCTTCAATTTCGGCCACGAGCAGAAGGGATGGGTTCGGTTCGACTCGACTCGCTCCACGGGCAAGGGCTGAGATGGAACTTCGTCTAATGGGAAGACCCGGTAACTTTCAACCTGGATAGGAGCCCGACATGAAGCAAGTCCTCTCATTTTCCATCGTGTTTGCGACTTTCTTTGTCTCCTGCGCGGCGGTCTGGGCAAGCGGGCTCAACCAGCGGGAGCATACGCTCACGGGCGAGTTCCGAATGCACAGGGGGTATCATTCGAAGTTCCTATCGAAAGACCGCGACATCATCGTCTACCTGCCGCCCGGCTATGAGACCGGCTCGAGACGCTACCCCGTTCTCTACCTCCACGACGGCCAGAATCTCTTCGACGGCGCGACATCCTACATTCCGGGGATGGAATGGCGCGTGGACGAGACGGCCCAGGCATTGATCGCGGGAGGGGAGATAGAGCCCCTGATTATCGTCGGGGTATACAACGCCGGGGAGCAGCGTGTCTTCGAGTACACTCAGACGAGAGACGTTCGCCACAAGGTCGGCGGCAAAGCTCGGCAATACGGCCGGATGCTGGTCGAAGAGCTGAAGCCCTTCATAGATTCCGAATACCGCACCCTCTCGGGGCCGTCCGATACGGGACTCGGCGGCTCTTCACTCGGTGGCCTGGTCACGCTCTATCTCGGCCTGCGCTATCCGAAAGTATTCGGGAAGCTCGCCGTCGTCTCGCCGTCCGTTTGGTGGGACAGGAGGGTCATCGTCAAGAACGTCGAGCAGGTGCGGAGCAAGCCCGCCCTCAGGATATGGCTCGACATGGGGACGAGCGAGGGAGACAGGGCGACAAAAGACGCGGCGGCCCTCCGCGACGCGCTCGTCGCCAAAGGCTGGGTGCTCGGGACCGACTTGAATTATTTCGAAGCGCAGGGGGCAGAGCATAACGAGAAAGCGTGGTCCGAGCGGGTCGGCATGATATTGAGATTCCTATTTCCGAAGAGGTGAGATTCGTCGAAGCGGGAGATCGGCCAATGGAGAGGAAAAACATATCGAGCGGAACCAGATGGGAGCCTGTCGTCGGCTACTCGCGCGCGGTCCGCGTGGGCTCGACGGTCTTTGTGTCGGGCACGACGGCGACCGACGCGTCCGGAGAGGTCGTGGGCCTCGGAGACCCTTACGCGCAGGCCGTACAGACTCTCAGTAACATTCGCGCCGCGTTGCAGGCGGCGGGCAGCGACATGAAAGACGTGGTTCGCACGAGGATCTATGTCACCGACATCGACGCCTGGCAGGAGGTCGCCAGGGCTCACGGAGAGGTCTTCGGAGAGATTCGACCCGCGACGAGCATGGTGGAAGTCAGCCGCTTGATCGTGCCGGAGATGCTGGTCGAGATCGAAGCGGTTGCCATAGTTCCCGACGCGCCATCCTAGATCAGGTCCCTCGGAATGACGACGTGGCGCATCAGCCTGAGTATCAGGCTCTTTCGCCGCTCGACGCGCCGCCTGTGCTTGTTCGGATTGTACGCGCCGCGCGGGTTGGGAATGATCGCGGAGAGGAAGGCCGCCTGATCGGCACTCAAAGAGGCCGCCGAGGTATTGAAGTAGTGGTTGGCCGCCGCCTCCGCGCCGTAAATGCCGTCTCCCCATTCGATCACGTTCAGATACAGCTCAAGTATCCGCCGCTTGCTCAGGATGCGCTCCATCTCCCAGGTTATCAGCGCCTCGTGCAGCTTACGGAGAGGGTTCTTCGATGTCGAGAGGAAGAGGTTCTTCGCAAGCTGCTGGCTGACGGTGGAAGCGCCCCGGTGAAATCGCTTCTCTTCCCAGTCCTTTTCCGCTGCTTTTCTGATCTCCTCCCAGTCGAATCCCGAATGGTCGAAGAAACGAGAATCTTCTCCCGCGAGGACCGCCCGCACCAGATTGGGCGAAATGCGCGAATAGGGCACGCTGACCTGCTCGCGCTTGACGGGCTGTCCTGAGTCCTCCGCCTCCGACTCGCGCTGCTGCATCATCGCGCTGACTCCGGGATTGGCGCTCCTGTACCGGACCACGAAGGAAAGGATGTAGGCGTGATAGATCACGGCGCCGATCAGGATGCCGGAGATGATGATCTTCGCCCATCGTCTCCATCCCGCCGGCCTGGCTCTATATACATTCGTCGCCACTTTCGCCGCTTTCACCATGGCGCACTATTATACTTCGTTCATTCGATAAATCACATTTTGAATTCGGGCAGGCGGGCGAGCCAGGGGCATGGACGCTCAAAGGGATCGATCGAACCGGTTCAGATAAAGGAGCCCCCCGCGAGCTTCACGAAGCTCGCGGGGGGCCGGGTCGCGGTCGTTTGAGTTATCGCGAATTTCAGCCGATTCTACAAATTAAGCCACCCTCCGCTCACGGGGTGCGATGGAGGAAGACATCGTAGGCCCAGCGCCCCGCATTCGAACCCTGAGTATCGGTTACTTTCGCTCTGTAGCGGAACCAGTTGCCAAACCCGTCGTGTCTGCTTGTCTCTCTATACGTGAGCGAAATCGCCTGGATTCTCAAATCCGGAAGCGTGCGCAGTTCTCCGGCCTCGGAGCCGCCATTGTGGTTCACGTCCTGCCGGAGCTTCGAGCGTGCGTCTTCTGCCAGATGAAGTAAGCGGGGATTCCCAACAGGATTATTCCGAAGACCATCAACGCGCCGCTGAAACCGGCCGAGGTCGGAGTCCCGCTCAGCTTCGCGGAAAAATAGCGCAGGTCTTCTATCAGGGCGTTACCGAGGAGGAAGGCCACGGCCAGTATGAACAGCGCGGGCGTCACCGGATACCCGAGTGTGCGATAGGGTCTCGGCAGGTCCGGTCTCTTGCGGCGAAGGGCGTACACGGCGGCGATTCCCCCGGCATAAAAGGGCCATATCGCCAGCACGAACGTGTCCGTCAGCCGCTCGAAGGTCTGGAACATCACGAAGAAGATCGCGAGCCCGGCGGCGAGAGAGATCGCCACGTACGGGGTCTTGAATCTCGGATGGACGGCCGCGATCTTCTTGAAGAACAGGCCGTCATCCGCCATCGCGAAGAAGATTCGCGGGCCGGTCATCATCGAGCCGTTCAAAGTCCCGAAGGCCGAGATCATGACGGCGATCGAGGCGAGAGTGACCCCCGTGTTCCCGACGATGCGGTAGGCCGCGTCGGCCGCCACAAGCTTCGATTCCGCGATCTGGTTTACGTCGAGCAGGTGGAGGTAAGCGACGTTCGCGAGGAGGTAGATGGAGATCACCGCGAGCGTTCCCCCGATCAGTACGATGGGCATGAATTTCTGCGGGTTCTTCACCTCCCCGCTCACGAACGTAACGTCCGCCCAGCCGTCGTAGACCCAGAGCAGGGAGATGAAAGCGAGGCCGAACAGTACCAGCGACGTGGATTCGTTCTGCGGCGCGGCCTGCGCCTGGATCGGAGCCGGATTATGCGCTCCGATCAGAAAGGCCGCGAGCACGAGCATCAAGAGCAACACGTATTTCGTCGCCGTCGTCACGTTCTGCACGAGCGAGCCGAGCTTGATCCCGAGAATATTGAAGGTCGCCACGACGAGTATCGCGCCCGCGGCCACGTAATGCACCAGGGCCGCGTCCTCGATTCCGAGCAGCCTCAGCAGGTATTCGGCGAATACCGTGGAGATGCCTCCGAGGGCCGAGGCGCGGATTATAACAAGCTCAGACCAGCCGAAGAGGAACGCCGGAAGCCTTCCGAAACCTTCCCGCAGAAAGACGAAGACCCCTCCAGTATGAGGCAGGGCTCCCGAAAGCTCCGCGTAGGTCAGAGCGCCGCAGAGCGTGAAGAAGCCTCCGAGTGCCCAGAGAAGGAGGTAGAGGTTTTCGTCCGGAACCTTCGCGGCTATCCCGGCGGGCGAGCGAAAGATGCCCGTGCCGATGGTCGAGCCGACCAGCACCGCCATCGCGCTGAGCAGGCCGAGCCTCCTCGGCAAGGCCGTGTGATGCCCCTTCGTTTCAGGCGAAGGGTCCGCCAAGTTTTCAGTCCTGGTATCCACGCGTTTGAGGCAGATTATAGATCGCTTCGGTCAACGTCAAGCCCGCCGCTATCGCCTGACCCAGGATCTGACGGTCAGGAACAGGAGGACGAGCCCCGAGACCATGGCCGTCATCATCAGGGCCACCGAATACTGGTGCAAAGAGTTGAACTGAACCCTGAGCGGGTCCGTCGCCGGAACATCGTCGATAATTCCTCCCATGGAGGCGCGGAGGTCCATCAGGGTCGACGATACCCAGAGCCGTGAGACGGCCATTGCCGCCATCATCGCAAGGGCAAGCCCGAGGCGGGCGAGGCTCGTCCCGCGCAGCTTCCAGGTCGCCAGTTGCACAAGCACAACCAGCGCCCCGATAATGAGTCCGATCAGCTCGACCTTCCCGAGCGTGCTCGCGACAAGCTGTCCGGCCAGATGGCGAGAAGGCAAAACCCCGAAGGCGCTCGGGGGGACCATGAAACTGAAGAAGAACATCGAGCCCAGCCAGATTGAGAGCAATAGAAGCTCGACAAAAGCGAATACCTGGGCCTTCACCGCAGGATCGGCTCCCGCGGCCGTTTCCAGGCTTTTCGTATCTACCCTGCTAATGGTCATGGTCGCCCACTCCGATTGAATTTCAGCCGCCGCCTGCCCGCGCGAAGATCACGCGGGCTTCCCGGCGCGATTCATGACGAATGTAGTGAAGAGGCGAACTCCGAAGCCTGTCGCCCCTTTCGCCATGTAGGGTTTGGATCGGTCTATCCAGGCCGTGCCCGCGATATCGAGATGAGCCCAGGGCACGGCCCCCGAGAAATGTTTGAGGAACATCGCGGCGGTGATGGCCCCGGCCGTGCGGTCCCCGACGTTCTTGATGTCGGCGATGTCGCTCCGGATCGAGCTGTTATACTCCGAATCGGCCGGCAACTGCCACAACCGCTCCCCGCATGTTTCCCCCGCCTCCATGAGCGCGTCCATAAGTTCCTGGTTCGAGCCTATGATACCGGCGCGCACGTCTCCCAGCGCGATGACGCAAGCCCCGGTGAGGGTGGCCGCGTCAACGAGGGTCGTCGCGCCTTTGTTGATGGCATACGTGATCGCGTCGGCGAGGATGAGGCGACCCTCGGCGTCGGTATTAATGACCTCAATGGTCTTACCGCTCAGGCTCCTCACCACGTCTCCGGGCTTGACCGCGCGGCCCGAAGGCATATTTTCCGCGGCGGGGACGAGGCCCATGACGGGTATCGGGGGCTTCAGGCGCGCGATTGCCTGCATGGCCCCGAGAACGGCCGCGCCTCCGCCCATGTCGAATTTCATCTCGTCCATGCTGTCAGCGGGCTTGATGGAGATGCCGCCGGAATCGAACGTGATCCCCTTGCCGATTAGCGCGAGCAGGTCGCCGCCGGGCTTCGCGCCCTGACCGCCCTCGGGGACGTAATTGAGGATGATCAGGCGCGCGGGCTCCTCACTCCCGCGAGAGACGGCGAGCAGCGCGCCCATGCCGAGTTCCTTCATCTGCTTCTCGTCGAGGATCTCGATGCTCAGCCCTTCGCGCCGGGCCATCTCTTCAGCCCTGGCGGCCAGAACCACGGGAGTCATTATGTTCCCGGGTTCATTGCCGAGCAGGCGGGCGAAATTGGTTGCATCCGCGGTTATCGTCGCGGTCGCTATGGCCTCTTCGATGTCGTGTGCCGGGGCTGATTCGGCGACAAGGTGGAGGGTCTCGATCTCCGCGGGAGCGGAGGTCCTGGCGCCGTACAGGTTCGTTTCTACGACTCCGAGCATCGCGCCTTCCACGACGGCCCTGACCCCGGCCTCGCTCTGCATCCAGTCACGCAGCAGGAAGGCGACCGAGCGGGCCTTGCGCGAGCTCAGAGCCCGTAGAGCGGTCCCGGATAGCCTCTGAACCGAGAGCGCGCTCGTATCTTCCCTTCGGCCCGCTCCATAGAGCAGCACGCGGCGACTCGGGAGGGTGCCGGAGCTCTGGAGGAGGGACGAGGAGTCACGCTTCCCTTCCATTTCGCCTCGCTCGAAGACGGAAGCGACCGCGCCCGCCGTCAGGTGGTCTATGGCCGCGAGCGCGCCTTCGTTCGGGGAGTCGCCCTCGAATACAGGCACGACAAGAACGTCCTCGTCGAGTTCGCCCAGGTTTGTCTGGCTCGAAGTAATCTTCATATAAAATAGTAGTCCATCCCTTTCCGTAGTATCAGAAGGGCTCGTGCGAGACGCGCGGCCCCGCGGCGTCGATCCGGGGTGTACTCAATATATTGTTGGGCAAAGAGATGAAAGACCACCGGGGCGAACACCCCTCGGCATACAGGTCAGGCAGAGCTCTTCGCTCGCTCAAATCAGAGAGACCTGATTACGGCCTCGGTAAATTCCATCGTCGAGGCTTCCCCGCCAAGGTCGCGCGTCAGCACTTTTCCTTCGGCGAGCACCTTCTCGAGCGAGCTTTGAATCCGGCCGGCGGCCTCGCGCTCGCCTATGTGCCTGAGCATTAAGACGCTCGTTTGAATCAAGGCCGTCGGATTTGCGATGCCTCGACCGGCTATGCTCGGCGCGGCCCCATGCACGGCTTCAAAGACGGCGATCTCCTCGCCGATATTCGCGCCCATCGCGACGCCCAGGCCTCCTATCAGCCCGGCCCCGAGGTCGGATACTATGTCGCCGTAGAGATTCTCGAGCAGGAGAACATCGAACTGGTTGGGGTCGATGACCAGCTGCATGCAGGCATTATCGACTATGAGGTCGTCCGCCACAATGTCGGGATAGTTTTTGGCCACTTCTCTAAAACAGTTCAGGAACAGGCCATCCGAGAGCTTCATTATATTGGCCTTGTGAATGGCCGTGACCCTCTTGCGGCCTTCCCTCACGGCGTACTCGAAGGCGAACTGCGCGATGCGCGTGGAAGCGCGCGCGGTTATGATCTTCAAACTCTCCACGACGCCGGGAACGACTTCGTGCTCCAAGCCGGAATATAGGTCTTCCGTATTCTCTCTCACGACGATGAGGTCCACGTCCTCGTAGCGCGACTTCACGCCCTTGAGGGATTTTATCGGCCTGAGGTTGGCGTAGAGGTCGAGTTCTTTGCGAAGCCTGACATTCGAGCTTACGAACCCGGTGCCGATGGGCGTAATGGCCGGTCCCTTCAACGCGACTCTGTTTTTCTTTATCGAATCGAGGAGATTCTTGGGCAGCGGGTCTCCGTACTTGGTCAGCGCTTCGGCCCCGACCACGAAAGGTTCCCAGTCGATTTGAACTCCCGCCGCTCGGATTACCGCGACGGCCGCGCCGGTCACTTCAGGCCCGACTCCGTCTCCCGGTATCAGCGTTATCCTATGTGCCATGAAAAATGCCTCCCAGAGATCAGGCTCCACCTGCCTGCAAATAAGTTGTCAATGATATATGAGGCGCGCGCTACCGCACAACCTTGGGCTCGCCGATATGGAAGACGGCCGATGGCCGGGGCGGCAAATTGACAAAGGCGCGCCCGTCTTTTAGGCTTGAGTCGAGTTATTCCAGTCTCGATCCGGTAAGGCCCTACTTACCGCAGTTTGAAATGAGTGAGGGAACGGAATGTATGAAGTGATGATCGAAGAAGAGTTTTCCGCGGCCCACGCCCTGCGCGGCTACCGGGGCAAGTGCGAGAACATGCACGGGCACAACTGGAAGGTCGAGGTCTACGTGCGCGGAGAGCGCCTGGACGAGGTCGGGATGCTCGTGGATTTCAAGGAGCTTAAAGCGGCGACGCGGCGGGTGATGCATTATCTCGACCACCAGAACCTCAACGAGTTGAAGCCGTTCGACGTGGAGCTGAACCCCTCGTCCGAGCACCTCGCGGGCTTCATACTCCACAGGGTCTCCGAGGAGATAGACGACGAGCGCGTACGGGTCTACAAAGTGCGCGTGTGGGAGACCCCCTCGACATCGGCCACCTACGAGGCGCGCGCATAGGAAGGCCGCGGCAGTTTTTCGCCTCCGGAGGGGCGATAAGCGGAAGACGGCCTTCCGCTTATCGCCCCTCCGGCCCTTTGATCGGCCCGCTCCGACGCCGCCCTCCACGGGCTCGCCGGTACTAGAATTCGATTGACAATCAAAGTAATACAATCTACACTCGCCGCCGAGTTAACGACTCTCATTCCTTAACAAAGACCCGGAGCGCACCGGTATTTCAGAGCACCCTCCAGGTCTAGCAGGCCCTTTAAGCCAGACAGATCATCGTCCGCTATCGAAGTAAGCAGTTGCCCCGCTATTTCGGTTAGGGGCAATGGAAGAAGCCGATCAGTTTCTCTCGCGGGAAGGCCGCATACGCCTGCCGGAGCGATTTGACCGCGAGCGGGAGAGGAAGATGCCTAAGCCCACCCAGTTACCTTTCCATCTATGCCAGGTCCTCGAAGAGGAATATATAAACCTCCATCGCCAGTTGAACCCGAAGCCGGGCTGGGAGTTTGAAGGCGATCAGCTCAAGTCGACGGCCGAGCTTGCGAGAAAGCTTCGCGAAGCCGCCTCCGAGTCGTCGAGGGACCGGATATCGAAGCACCTGCGGAGCTGGCTCTTGAAGCTCGAGCCGGGGCTGGTCAAGGAGATCGACGACGACAGGGTGCCGGATGCCGCCGCTTTCAGCGACGCGCTCAACCTGATCCTGCCCCAGAAAGGCTTCTACTCCGAAGAGGATTTCGCGGAATTGCGACTTCCCGAGGCCACCGAGCAGCTTGTCCGGCTCGGGACCAGGGATGGCGAACTCTCTTTCGTCGATGATGATTTGAAGAGGTTCAACCGGCTGCTCGTCGAAGGGGCGTACCCCGAAGAGGTCTCCGAGATATACGAAGTGCGACTCGCGAAGATCTTCAAGCTGATGCATTCGGAAAACTCCGCGGCCCTCTGCCTTTCGGGCGGGGGCATCCGAAGCGGGACGTTCTGCCTCGGCATTATCCAGGGCCTCGCGCGGCACGGCATGCTGTCGAGGTTTCATTACCTCTCTACAGTCTCCGGCGGAGGGTACACGGGCGGCTGGCTCTCGGCGTGGATCAACAGGCACCCGCGAGGGTTGCCGGGCGTGGCCGACGACATAATTCACAGGAACCCGAAATCGAGGATCGTGCCAGACGCGGAGCCCGTGCAGCATATGCGCGAGTACGGAAGCTTCGTGACTCCGAAATTCACCCTGCTGTCGGCCGATGTCTGGTCCTTCGTAACGATCTATTTCAGAAACCTGATGCTGAACTGGCTCGTCATCATACCGCTGCTACTGGCCGCCCTCGCTCTTCCAAGGCTCAATCTCTCCTTGCTCGGGGAACGTCCCTCCCATGCGGTCGCGATCGCCGTCTTTGCGATCGCCATCCTGCTCTCCGGCTTTTCCATCGGCTACATAACCATTAATCGTCCGAGCGCGGCGGACGCGTTGAGGCAGAGCAAGTTCTGGAGCAAGCGGACGGGCCAGGAGAGCTTTCTGAAATGGTGCCTCCTGCCTTTCACCGTATCGGTTTTTCTATTCTCTCTCAACTGGGCGTGGTTCAGAAATCACTCCATCGATGCCGACGATCAGATAGAAGCGCTCGTCGGGGACAAGCTCTGGAGCTGGCTGATATTCATGCTATTCGGCCTCCTGGTCCACTTCATCGGCTGGCTGGTGGCGTTTATCATCTTGCGCCGCTTCAGGTTTATCGAGCTGGTCACGGTCTTTATTACGGGCCCGGTCGGGGGCCTGCTCACGTGGCTGGTCGTCACCGGAATCTTCGACAGGCCCGTGATGCCGCCTATCGCCATCAAAGAGTCCTATTCCTATTTGGAGGACCGGTTCACTATCGATCCGACGACGGGGCTTTATGCCACCTTCGCGGTCCCGCTCTTCATGGTCGCGATGTTCCTTGCCGTAACCTTCTACGTCGGGCTCACGAGCCGCAAAGCGTGGGACAGAGTTCCGAGGGCCAGGAGAGCATCGGCCCGAAACCTCTCGGGCAATACGGTGGTGCTCGAGGACGAGGACAGGGAATGGCTTGCCAGGTATAGCGCCTGGACGTTGATCGTCGCGATCATCTGGGCGGTGGCCAGCCTGCTCGTCATCTTCGGCCCGCTTGCCGTCCTTGCTAGCCCGAAGCTGGTCGCATCGATTGGAGGCATATCGGCGCTCATCCCCTTGCTCGTCGGAAAGAGCGCAAAGACTCCGGGGGGCGAGAGGAAGGCGGATCAAAAGGGAGCTTTGACGGTCCTGATGGAGCAGAGCCTGTCGGTCATCGCGCTCCTCTTCGTCGCCCTCCTGATAGTGATCCTTTCTTTCGTGACGAGCCTGCTGATCCAGAAAGTCGGCTTTATCGACTACAACAAGAACATCGCCAGGTCCGCGTTCATCAAGACGATATCCCCCGCGACGACGGAGGCTATATTTCAAGAGGTGTTGCCCGCGGAAGGAGGGAGCGATGACGCGAACGCGACGCCCGGGCGAGACCCTGGCGAGAAATACGAGTTCGACCTGTCGAACCCTTCCATTCTCGCTCCGGTCCTCGGCGACGAGCACGGCGACCTCAACCTGATGAAGATCATGTATTACCCGCCTTACTGGTTCATCGGGGTGATCGCATTCCTCCTCTTCGCATTCGGCATGGCGGTTTCCCGGTGGGTGGTCAACCTGAATAAGTTCTCGCTCCACGCGGGCTATCGAAACCGCATCATACGCGCGTTCCTGGGCGCTTCGAGGGCCACGGCGGAGCGGAAGCCGAACCCCTTCACGGGCTTCGACCCGTCGGACAATATCCAGATGCACGAGCTGCGGCCCAACCTCCTGCGCGAGAGAAGCTTCAGGGAGAGCGACGAAACGAAGAGCAGCGGGCTCGTCAGATTGATCGTCAAGCTGCGAGACGCGAAAGACGACAGGCAATCGATCGACACGGATGTCGCCGCGTACCTGAGAAGCAAGCTCTCCAAAGAGTCGGTTGAGATGCTCAGGAATCACAGGGGCTACAACGAGCCTTCACAGTCGCTAAAGAAGAACCTGATCGAAGACCTCAACCTCTGTCTCGAGGAAGAGAATTTTTACGGCGCGCCCGCGTTCGCGAAGATCAAGGATTCGAGCCGAACGACGGGCTTCCTCACCTCGATAACGCAACAATCGATTTACGGAGATTACCTGATTTACCTGAACCGCCTGCTGCTGGCCCAGGCCTTCCCAAGGGAGTTCGCCGACTGGAGGTACCCGCCTCCTCCCTACCGCCTTCTGCACATCGTGAATACGACCCTTAACCTCGTCGGGGGAGATAACCTGGCGTGGCAGCAGAGGAAGGCCGAAGCCTTCTCCGTCTCTCCCTTACACTGCGGCAGCCTCTTTGTCGGGTACCGGAAGTCTAAAGACTACGGAGGCGAGGACGGCATCTCGCTCGGCACCGCCGTGGCGATCTCGGGCGCGGCCGTCAGCTCGAACATGGGCTACCTTTCAACCTCGTCCGCGATCACGTTCGTGCTCACTTTCTTCAATGCGCGCCTCGGGTGGTGGCTCGGAAATCCCGGCCCGGCGGGGGACGAATTTTACGATAAGGCTCACCCGAGACAGGCGATCTATCCTCTCCTGGCCGAGGCCTTCGGCCTGACCGACGACAAGAATGCTTACGTACTGCTGTCGGATGGGGGCCAGTTCGAGAACCTCGGCCTTTACGAGATGGTCCTGCGCCGCAATCGATTCATCGTACTGGTAGACGGCGGGGCCGACTCCGAGGGCTCTTTCGAAGACCTGGGAAACGCCGTCCGCAAGATTCGAATCGACATGGGGATCGAGATCGACTTCGACCAGATGAAAATTTACCCGAGAAGCGCCACGGATAAGAAAGACGGGCTCTATTGCGCCATCGGGACGATACACTATGAGATGGTCGATAAGGATTCCGAAGGGCAGCCCGGTTATCTGGTTTACATCAAGCCTGCCTATTACGGCAACGAACCGCGCGATGTGTACAACTACGGCCAGTCGAACAAGGAGTTCCCGCACGAGAGCACCGCGGACCAGTTCTTCGACGAGCCGCAGTTTGAGAGCCATCGCAGGCTGGGCGCTTACATAGTAGACCTGATGGTGGGCGAGGAATGGACGGGCGCTTCCCTCGATGAATTCCGAACCCGGATTGAGTCTCATTACCTCAACACTGAGAAAACTCTCAGTCAATAGGCCCGTCTCAGAGCCGCGTGGGGGCGATATAAGAAGGAAGCCTGTTATGTCGCCCTCGCGGGCCTGAAGAGTCCCCGGCCCTTTCTCATTTCGTTATGATCGCAGGTATTTCAAGCTCTCTTCGGAAGGCCGAAAAGAATTTTGACTCCCGCATCGGCCTCGCGTAGATTATGACCTCCGGGGCTGGATCAGCTCGGCACTTCACCCGACTACGGAGAATAC
>DATLMR010000382.1:0-29275 GCA_035537555.1 Blastocatellia bacterium | reverse complement strand
GTCTCATCGAAGACCACGTGGCTCAAATGCGGCTGGGGCTCGATCAGCGCGCAGAAATCTCTGTAGGTTTTCGGATAGAGCTGATCTTTCCCGGTCACGCTCGCGATCTTGTAGGGCAGCAGGGTATTCGGCGGCGCTATGATCTTCCGGTCTCCGGCGAGGTCTGCGGCGCGGCGGTTCGTTTTAATGTCCGAAGGGGCGACCAGCACTCGGCCTGGGGGCAGCGACGCCAGCGTGTCGGTGATGCGAGTCGCCGGGAAGACCTGCGAGCCGTCGTGCAGCTTTTCGTATTGAAGGCTGTTCCAGAAGAGGTCGGCGAGAAGGGCCGACACGAGTACCGCGAAAAAGACGCCCCGGCTCAGCCTCGCATCTTTCAGCAGGCGAAGCAGCAGGCAGACCAGCGCCAGCCCCGCGAGCGGCACCAGGAGCCCCGCGTCGGGCGGCGTGAACTGGCGGGAGAGCGCGCCCGCGACGACCCGGGCATAGGCGAGGTATCCCGATCCGGGTATGTACTCGTAGCCGCCCGGCTCCAGAAGCCCGCTCACACCAAGATAGTAGGACGCCGCAGTCGCGAGTACAACAAGGAGAACGAGGGCGATGAGCGCTCGCGTGGTCCACTTCGAAAAACGCGCGAGCATATCCGAATCGCTCCTCGCCAGCAAATCGGCCCCGAAGGCCGCGAGCGCGGAAGCGGCCACGATGTATAGCACGGTCGCGCGAACTATCACGCGAATCGTCTGCAAAACCGGAATGAGCTTCGTGGCGTGGACGTAGAGCGGCGCGGCCACGACTATCAGGACCGACAGGGTCGCGAGCATCGCAAAGAAGGGCACGCGAGCATTGATGGCGGCTCCCCCGGTCCGGCCGAGCTTTCTTTCTCGCGCGGCCCGGCGGAGCGCGAAGAAACAGAAGGCCGCCGGCACCAGGCCGGCGATCCCGATGTACAGGCTGTGGTCGTGCGAGACTCCGAGCGCCGTGAAGAGATTCACCGTATGGGCGTCGTATGCCGTGCCGAAGAGGTTCGGGAATACGAGCGTGGCGAGGTACCAGGGCGGAAGGTAGATGAACCCCGATTCCGTGGGAACGATCCTGCGGTTCGAATACCTGAGAAGCTCCATGATCGGGACCCACTGAGTCGCGGCGAGAACGAGCCCTACCGCAAGCGTGATGGAAGCGAAGGCGACCGCCCGGACCAGCATCGGGTTTATGACAACCCTCTTATCGCGCCGCGCGGCGTCCCCCTCGGCCCCGCCCGCCCTCGTGAAGGCGAAGAAAAGGTCATAGAGCACCGTCAGGCCGACGTAGTAGATCTGGTTCGGCATGAAACCGCAGAAGAACTGCGCGGCGAGAAAGACCCCGGCCATGATTGCGGCGCGGTAGCTCTTTCGCGCCATCGCGCGGTCCGCGAACAACAGGATGAGAGGCATCCAAAGCAGGCCGCCCCACCAGCCCAGGCCCGTCAGATGAAGCACCGAGTGGGCGGAGAAGGCGAACACGAGCCCTCCAACCAGCGCGCCGCTCGGCCTCGCCCCCGCCGAGGCAAGGAAGAGATACATGAAAACGGCTCCCAGAGCCAGTTCCGTGATGCGGGCGACGGTGTAGCCCAGAGGGACTTTAAGGAAAGTGTAGAAGAGAAGGAACGGGGAGAATATTCTCGTCACGCCGTCCGCATAGATGGGGTGTCCGGCCATCGTGTACGGGTTCCAGAGAGGCAGCTCTCCGTCCGCGTAGGCCCCGACTATGAAGTATTCTCGCGTTACGTAGGTATCGGTAGGGTCTCTCCTGTTGTACGGGTAATCCGAGGTCTCGCCCGAATTATATCCCCAGGGGAGCTGGTTGTTCAGCGTCTCCACATCTATGAGCGTCTCGCCAAACAGGAAGACCCGCCAGAACATGGCGAGGATTGCGAGCACGATGAAGGCTATGTTTACTGCGTGTCTCCGCCGGGATGTTCGCTCAGTAGGCTCAATCATCGTTAATGCCTGGCTTACAGGTAGCCGAGTCCGCGCAGCTTCTCTTCGATCATCTCTTCTTCGGATTCGCTCAGGTCGCCGCGCTCCGACGTTGTTTTGTCCTCGGCCGACTCGACTCTGAGGGGATGCGAGGCGATGAAGCTCTCGGCGCAGGCCTCTTCGATGACTCGCCCGTCGAGGCTTGAAGGGACGGGAAGCCCCGCCAGGTACAACACCGTGGGGACGAGATCGTACACAACCGGGAGGTTTAGCCGGGACCCCTGCCTTATTCCCGGTCCTTTGCATATCAGGATACCTTCAGGCCTGTGATCTCCGCTCCACCAGAAACCCCGCGCGCGCACTTCCGAAGGCGGGTCGCCGAATCTCGCGGAGGCGTTCCAGTAGACGTAAAGGTCGCTCGCACGGTCGGCGAACGGCCCGAAGTAGGCCTCGCTCCGGCGGGCGACGCGCTCGACGGCGGGCCGTCCGCGCTCGTCGGCCCAGCGCGACAGGTCCCCGATCAATGCGGCGCAGACTTCATCGTAGTCCTCGGGCCTGACCCTCCCGGCTTTATTTCGGCCGGAGAGGTTGATGTTGATGACGTGGCGGCCGGGCTCGGCGTAGGCGACGGTCTTCTCCCAGTCTATCGATTCATAGAACGAGTCTTTTTCGGCGGTCTGAAACCCCTTGACCGTCTCCGCGCCGAGGCTCGATTTGAGCTTCTCTTTCACGGCGGCCGGAAGAATTTTTTTGGCGGCCCTCCTCCCCGCGCTCAACAAGGCTGCCCTGCTCTGGCCCTGGCTCTTTCGCGCCATGTAGCCCTTCTCTTCGAGCCAGGATGCCCGGTGATACGAGGCGCCCGAGTGAGACCCCATCCCGTGGTCCGAGATGATGTAGACTTGCGCGCCCTCGCCCGCCCGATCGATCAATCGCCCGACCGCGCGGTCGAGCGCGCGGTAGATAGAAAGGAGCGCATCGCCGAAATCGTTCGATTCATCTCTTCGCGCGCCTGTCGAGTCGGGATCGACCTCCGTATACCTCCAGAGGTTGTGACCGCCCCAATCGCTCGCCGTATAAACGGTCATGAAGAAATCCACGGGGCGTGACTCCATCAAGTGAAGCGCCGCCCGGGTCTGAACCTCGATCAGCCTCTTCCATTCATCGATCGCATCTTTGATTCGACCGGCGCTCATAAGGTCTCCAATTCCGGTCGGAGCAAAGTTGTAATTCGGAAAGCGGGTGAGAATTTCTTCGCGCAGCTCGGGGGGGCAGAATGCCTTCTCGCCGAGGGACGGGGCGTCGAGTCCGCTAACGGTATACCCTCCCGGAGCGCAGGAAGCGGGGTAAGTCATCGGCACGTTGAGCAGCCCCGAGGTCATACCGTGCCGGGCGAGGTGTGAAGTGATGAGCTCACCCTCGCGATCCCCGCCTTTGAAGAAGAGCTGTCGCCCGGTCGCGAAATCTCTATCGGAGAATACGTAGAGACCGTGCCGTCCGGGGTTGAGGCCCGTCAGGATCGAAGTCCACGCCGACGCGCTGTGCATGTTAGGGGTGGAGAGGAAGCGCGACGAGGCTCCTTCCCGCATCACGCTTGAAATGACGGGCAGCTTCCCCGCCCGGGACCAGGGCTCGATCAGGTCCATTGTGGCTGCGTCAAGCCCGATTATCAAAATCTTAGGTTTCATCTTATACAGCTAAAGGCGGCCTTACTCTATGTACCCGAGCGCCCGCAACCTCTCGCGCAGCTCCGCTTCCTCGCCTTCGTTATAGACCGTTTCCGTCATCTTTCGGTTTCCCGCGGCCTCGCGATAAGAGCTGCCCTGCCTGCTCACGTGAGCGCCGTCACTGAAAACCTCCGAGAGCGCCCTGCCATCCATGTCGAGCGTCAGAGGGCATTCGAGCGATTGAAGCGCGGTCGGGGCGATGTCCCTCAGATCAGGCTGTTCGGTGAATCGCGTGTTGCAATTGATTCCGCTGCCCCAGGCGATGAAGATTCCGTCGCGGGAATGCGTGCCGGTGGTCGAGTCCGCAGGCACGATCACGTCGCCGTAGCTGGGCCTCTCGTTATAGACGAACTCATCGAGCCGGGGAATCATCACGAGGTCGGGCAAACGGTCCGAGCCCAGCCCTCTGAACGCTTCATCGCGGCGCAGGACCTGCTCGAAGACCGCATCGCCGTCGATCGGGGAGACCAGCGATTCGATGGCGGCGCGCGCCTCTTTGACAACGTCATCATACCGGCTCTCCGCGACGATGCCTTCGCTCTCGCGGCCGGTGAGGTTGACCCATACCCCTTTATCCTGCGCGAAGTAGGCGCGGGTCCGCGACCAGTCGATCTCTTCGAGAAACGCGCTGCCGTAGCGCACCTTCTTATCGAGCACGTTGCCGTCATCGGCCGAGGGCGCGAGGCGGCGGGCCACCTTATCTTTAAATGTTCTCAGCTTCGCGCGGCTGTTCCTCAAGGCGGGAGACTTGAAGGCCAGCAGCCCTTCCCGCGCGAGCAGCTCGTTTATGCGAACCTCGAACAATTCCGAGCAAAAGCCGTGGTCAGAGACGATGAAGAGCCGCGTACCCGGGGGGAGCCTTTCGAGCAGCCGCCCGATCGCCCCATCGAGCTGCGCGTAGGTCTCGTGGATGAACTCGCGGAACTCGCGAGGGGTCGCGGGATCATGGCGCGGGTGCTCAGGGACCATGTCGGACCAATAGTCGTGCTGCGCGCGGTCGAGGACCGAGAAGACCATCATGAAGAAGTCCCAGTCCTCGCGGTCCAGCAACAGTCTCGCCGCGCTCTCGTGCATCTCGGTCGCGCGACGAAATTCCGAGGCCCGCGCGTGCTTATCCGGGTGCCTTCGCGGCTCGATAACGTAGTCGGGCAAGGCCCGGAGCAGCTCTCGCTTGAAGTCCGCCGGGTAAGTGAGCTCCGAGCCCATACTGGGAGTGAGCATGCCCGTGACCATTACCCCGTTGAGCGGCTCCGGCGGGTAGGTGGTCGGGACGTTGAGCACGGCCGAACGGCCTCCGCGCGCGCTGAGTATGTCCCAGACGGGGCGAGTCAGAATGTCGCGTCCGCTCATGGCGCGGACTCGATAGCTCGACGGATTCTTGATAAAGGGCGAGAAGACTCCGTGCATTCCCTCGCTCGTGCCGGTCGTACAGCTCGACCACCCGGGGAAGCTGTTCGGGAGAATTGTCGAGCGCAGGGGCGCGCTTGAGCCCTCGCGCATCAGTCGCGATATGACGGGAAGCCGCCCCGCTTCAACAAGGGGCAGGATCACGTCAAATGTAGCGCCGTCCAGGCCTATGATTACAGTCTTCATTCGAGGAGATCGGTCCGATTTGTCTTTCCAGGGTGAAGCAATTTTTGAGGCTTCAGTTGAGCATGCCGCTGACCAGGCCCCCTCAGCCCCGGGCCAGCATCGAGCGCCCGTCCATGCTTTGCGGAACGGGCAGTCCCATTGCGTCGAGCAGAGAAGGCGCAATATCGGTTATGTGGGGCTTTCCGGACCTTAGAGAGCCCGCGTCAGTGCTGATGTAGAGGGTCGCGTCGTCCTGCGTATGCATGCCCGTGAAGATTTCGCGGTCCATCAGCTCGGGTTTATTCACCGCTCCTTTGAGATCATATCCGTATACGGGCTGAACGCACAGGTCGGGCGCAAAGCCGACGCAGGGGCCGTTAAACAGCTCGTCGCGGTCATAAACTCGCTTGACGATTGGAGCGCCCTCCGAAGTGATCTCGGAAAGGCCGCGCTTTATCTCTTCGAGCAGAGGGCGCGCATCGGCAGACTCCACGGTGCCGTTCGGGTACCTGCCCTTGTGATTAAGATAGATCCGGCCCGGGTCCATCGCGAAAGCGCGCGAGCCTTCGTCGATCTCTTCGATCGAGCGCGCATTCTCCTTTAGCTTAAGGTAGCCGTTATCGACCAGCCAGCGATTGAGGTAGACCTGCTGCTTAATTCCCGTGAAGCCGTGGTCGCTCATGATCATGAGAGTCTCGTCGCCGAGCCGCTCCGCGATCGCCCCGAGAAAATTATCGACCCGGCCGTAGAAGTCGCGAAAGGCCGAGTGGTACTTGTGCCCCGGGTCTTCGACGGCGTCCATGAAGAAATGCTGCAAGCGGTCCGTCTCCGTTATCACGCCGACGAACAGGTCCCACTTGCCCGTGTCGTACTGCTCCAAAAGGGTCTTCACGCGGCGGTCGAGAGTGGTGAGAATCTCGTCCATAAGGGCGTCGTGCGATTCCTGGACCTTGCGCGCGTCGACGTCGATCCGATAGTCCATTTCGCGCAGCCGGGGAACGAGCTCGGGCGGGTAGGTCGCCTTGTTCAGATCGACGGCCACGAAACCGGATATGAGGACTCCGTTCAGGGCCTTGGCCGGGTACGTCGAGGGAACGTTGATGACGATGGAGCGGCGGCCCGAGCGGCCCACGGCATCCCATAGCGTCTCGCTCTGGATATGGCGCGAGTTCGGAAAATAAATCTTGTAGGTATCAGGTTGCAGGTCGAGGAAGCCATAAATGCCGTGGCGTCCCGGATTCGCGCCCGTCATGAAGGAGGTCCAGGCGACCGATGAAATATCGGGAATGGCCGTGTCCATTTGCAGGAGGCTCCCGCGCTCCGAGAGCCTCCGGAAATTCGGCATGGTCCCGTCTTCGATGAACCGGCGGACGAGCGTACAGGGAGTGCCGTCGAGGCCCAGAAGCACCGCCCGTCGCTTCGCGGCCTTCGTCGCGTCTTCATTCGGCGAAGGCTCTTTAGAGACCGGAGACCTGGACTTGAACTTATCAAAAAGCCCCATAAATCTGCCCTGAAGGAGAATGCCGGGCGAGGTGCGCTGATTCAGCCTCCTCAGCCCGGCGGAATCGATTTACACGTAGCCGAGCGCTTCGAGGCGGCGGCGGACCTCTTCTTCGTCTTCCTCGCTGTAGCCTGCCGCCTCGGAGGCGGCGGCCAGCCCCATCAATTCGAGCCTCGAGATGATTCGGGCAGCGCTCTGCTCTGGCGTCTCGGAATCCGTGTGGACCGTAACTTCGGGCGAGACGGGCGGCTCGTATGGGTCATCGACCCCCGTGAAATTCTTGATCTCTCCGGCGAGCGCCTTCTTGTAAAGCCCTTTCACATCCCGATCCGAGAGCACGCCGATCGGGCATTCGACGTATACCTCAACGAACGAGCCTATCACTTCGCGTACCTCGTCGCGGACCGAGCGATACGGGGAGATGGCCGCGGCAATCGCCACCACGCCGTTGCGCGTGAGCAGGTCGCACACGAAACCGATGCGACGGATATTCGTGTCGCGGTCCTCCTTCGAGAAGCCGAGCCCCTTCGAGAGGTTCGTGCGGATAACGTCTCCGTCAAGCACCTCGACCTTCTGCCCGCGCGCCTTCAATTCGCCTTCGACCAGCCTCGCGAGGGTAGTCTTACCCGCGCCCGAAAGCCCTGTAAACCACAAAGTAAAACCTTTTTGTTCCATTGTATCTCCGGTAATCTTTTTCCAGCCTGCTAATTCTATTAGCAGAGATAGCCATAATGCAAAGCTGCTGAATATACACGATTGGAGCCGCTTCGGAAAGTCCCCGAGGGCGCGTGGCGTCGGGCGAGTTGTAAAAGCTGCCGGCCAGGCCGCCCTCTACTTGACATACCTCCTTTACCAAGTTGATAATCGGCGCGCTTTCACTTTTAAATTTACAAGAGAACAGAGTATCCGGAGTCGTCTCAGGTCGGGACTTCTTTTAAGCCTTCACAACCCAAACTGAACAGGGGAAGCCAGCGAATGGATACAAAACAGGTTGACAAGACCAGCGTCTCGGCTATGACGTTCGGGGGGCTGTTCCGCATCAAGACCCTCGATTCGATCCTGCTCGATGCCGAAAAGCCGGAGTACCAGCTCAAGCGCGCGATCGGGCCGATACAGTTGACGCTTTTCGGCATCGGGGCCATCATCGGCGCGGGCATTTTTGCCACGATAGGCACCGCCACCGCGGGCGACGCGAACAGGCCGGGCGCGGGCCCCGCCCTCATGCTCTCGTTCGTGATCACGGCCGTCGTCTGCGGATTCACGGCCCTCTGTTACTCGGAGTTCGCCTCGATGGTGCCGATCTCGGGCTCGGCCTACACGTATTCATATGCGACGCTTGGCGAGGTCGTGGCCTGGATCATCGGCTGGGATTTGATCATCGAATACGCGGTGGGCAACATCGCGGTAGCCATAAGCTGGGCGAACTATTTCAAGACCCTGATGGCCGGGCTCGGCATCGATATCCCCCACTGGATATCGATGGATTACAGGACGGCCGCGAAGGTCGTGGACGCCAACGGAGTGCAGACGGTCTATCGAGACGCGCCGCATATATTCGGATTTCCGATAGTCTTCAATATACTCGCGATCCTGATCGTCGCGGCGATAACGATCATCCTGATCTGGGGCATCAGCGAGAGCGCGAGATTCAACGCCATCATGGTCGGCATAAAGATCCTCGTGCTCACCTTCTTCATCATAGTCGGCTTCTACTGGGTCGAGCCCGCGAACTGGGGATTGAGCCCTTATAACTCTTCGGTCTTCGCGCCGAACGGGTGGGCGGGCATAAGCGCGGGCGCGGCCATTATCTTTTTCGCCTACATCGGCTTCGACGCGGTCTCGACCGTCGCGGAAGAGACAAGGGACCCGCAGCGAAACCTTCCCATAGGCATCATGGCCTCCCTGATAACCTGCACGATCTTCTACATAGTAGTTTCGGCCGTTTTCACGGGCCTCATCTCTTATCCCGAATTACAGGCGAAGCTCGCGACCGAGCAGGCCGAGCCGTTGACGATGGCGCTCCAGCACGCCGTCCCCAATTCCGGCTGGGCGGTCGGCATCGTGGCCTTCGGGTCGGTGATCGCGCACACGGCGGTCCTGCTCGTTTTCCAGCTCGGCCAGCCGAGGATATTCTTTTCGATGTCGCGCGACGGCCTGCTGCCGGGAATCTTCAAGAAGGTCCATCCGAAGTACCGGACGCCTCACATTTCGACGATACTCACGGGCGTGTTCGTCGGCGTATTCGCAGCGGTAGCGAGCATAGACGAGATGGTTGATCTCACCAATATCGGCACCCTCTTCGCCTTCATCCTCGTTTGCGCCGGGATCATCGTGCTCAGAGTCAAAGACCCCGACCGCCCGCGCCCCTTCCGCGTGCCGAGCGGTTGGAAGTGGACCCTGATTCTTTACGCGGGCTTCGCCGTCGGCACGGTCCTCTTCCCCATGCCGGTCGTCGCCAAGGTCATCATCCTTGCGATCGGCGCGATCGTATTCGCGCTCAGCCGGAACTACATCTTCCCGGTGCTCGGAATACTCTCCTGCCTGTACCTGATCTACTTCCTGCCTCCGACTTCGTGGCTCAGGTTCGCCGCGTGGCTCAACCTCGGGTTCGTCATCTATGTCGCCTACGGCTCGGTCCACAGCCGCCTTACGGGGAGGCACACCAACGAATCTCCCGCGGAGCACAACGCGCATACCTCTTACTATGGAGCCTGGCTCGGGCTTATCGGCACGGTCCTCTTATTTTTCATGCGGTGGTTCGACCTCTGGCTCGAAGCGCTCAAGGAACACAAGGACCTCGCGGGCACGGCGAAGGGGGGCGCGGCCTTCGCCGATTCGCTCAGGGCTTCCTCCTGGGTCGACGTCTCGTGGTTCCTGATCGTTCCCTTGATGCTCAACCTGCTCGTCCTCTGCCCCATCGTGGCGCAGAGAGCGTTAAAGGCACGGCGAGAAGGAGGAGCGGCGGGGCACGGGCAGATCACGAACATCAGCCTGGTGATCTCGACCGTCATCGGCCTGGCGATTCTGGCTTACCTGATCCTCGTGGGCCTGCACCGGGCGGGCGGCGCGGGATGAAGGAGAGGTGAGCTTTTTGGCGAATGTCAAAACCTCGGCAGAAGACAGGCCTGGAGACTTCGTGCGGGGCCTCGGGCTGCTCGATTCGACCATGCTGGTGGCGGGGTCGATGATCGGGTCGGGAATCTTCATCGTCTCGGCCGACATCGCGCGCCAGGTCGGGTCGCCGGGCCTGCTCCTTCTGGTCTGGTTGCTCACGGGACTATTGACCGTCGCGGGCGCGCTCTCATACGCGGAGCTGGCGGCGATGATGCCGAAGGCGGGAGGCGTTTACGTCTACCTGCGCGAAGCGTTCTCTCCGCTGTGGGGCTTTCTCTACGGGTGGACGTTCTTTCTTGTCATACAGACAGGGGCTCTGGCCGCCGTGTCGGTTGCCTTCGCTGTCTACCTCGACGTGCTGATCCCGAATACTGACCTCGGGAGCTCGTGGATAATTCGCCCTGTCAATCTATCGGCCGATTACGCGATAAGCCTTTCGTGGCAACAGCTCGTCGCCATCCTCCTCCTGGTTACGCTGACCGCCATCAACCTGCGCGGGATTAAGCTCGCCAGCATGGTTCAAAACGCCTTCACGTTTGCGAAGGCGCTGTCGCTCGCGGGCCTTATTTCAGTCTGCATCCTCGGGTATAACGCCGATGCCGTCGCCCGGAACTTCGGCGATTTCTGGACCCCGCGCGGAGTCTCGACTATCAGTCCCGACTTTGGATTCATCCCGGCCGTCACCGCGGCGAGCGGAGCCTTCGGTCTCTTCGTGGCCTTCTGCGCGGCTCAGGTAGGGTCGGTATTTTCGGCTGACGGGTGGTACTTCATAACGTTTACGGCGGGCGAGGTCAAAAACCCCCGGCGAAATATCCCGCTTTCGCTCGTGGCGGGCACGGTCCTCGTAATATCGCTTTATATGCTGGTCAACCTGGCCTACCTGATCACGCTCCCGTTCTCGGAGATTCAGGCGGCGAGCTCCGACCGCGTGGCGACCGCGGCCGTGACGGGAGTGGTCGGCGGCGCGGGCACGGTGATCATGGCGATCGCCATCATGATCTCGACGTTCGGCTGCAATAACGGGACTTCCCTCGGAGGCGCGAGGGTCTTCTACACGATGGCTCGCGACGGCCTCTTCTTCCGGTCCTGCGGCACGCTCAACGACAAGCGCGTTCCGGGCGTGGCCCTCATCCTTCAATGCATCTGGGCGTCCATGCTCGTGCTGCCTCGGACCAGATCGCGCGACGGAGCGGGCGGCCCGGTCATCGATGGCGCCACGGGATTTGAGCAATACGGGAACCTCTACGGCAGCCTGCTCGGTTACGTCGTGACGGCGATATTGATCTTCTTCGTGCTGACGATAATCGCGCTCTTCGTGCTTCGCTCTAAGCGACCTGACGCGGAACGACCTTATAGAGCGTGGGGATACCCCGTGCTTCCTGCTCTCTATATCCTGGCCGCGAGCGCGATCATAACGGTGCTGGCGCTTTATAAAACGCAGACTACGTGGCCGGGCCTGCTCATCGTGATGACGGGATTTCCCGTCTACTTCCTGTGGCGGCGGGCGAATTCGGGCGAGGCTCCCGCCGTTTGAAGCGGAGGCTCATTCGCCGAGGTAGGCTTCTTTGATCCGGGGGTCGGCGGCGAGATCTTTCGAAGGGCCTTCCATGATGATCCGCCCGGTCTCCAAGACGTAGGCCCGGTCCGAGTGTTTTAAGGCGGCGTGCGCGTTCTGCTCGACGAGTAGGATAGTGGTCCCCTCGCTTCTTATATTCTCTATCGCCTCGAATATGGTATGGACAACCAGCGGCGCGAGCCCGAGCGAAGGCTCGTCCAACAAGAGCATGCGCGGGCGCGACATCAGGGCGCGGCCCATGGCGAGCATCTGCTGTTCGCCGCCCGATAACGTTCCCGCCTTCTGCGACTCGCGCTCTTTCAACCGGGGGAACATCACGAATACCTTTTCCATGTCCGCCGCGATCACGCGCTTATCTTTTTGCAGGTAGGCTCCCATCCCGAGGTTTTCGCGGACGGTCAGGTTGGCGAATACGCCCCGGCCTTCGGGCGACATGGAGATGCCGCGAGCCACCAGCTTGTGCGTCGGCTTGCCCGCGATGTCATTGCCTTCGAAGAGGATGCGGCCGCGCCTGGGATTGAGCAGTCCCGTTATCGTGCGCAGGGTGGTCGTCTTCCCCGCCCCGTTGGCTCCGATCAAGGTGACGACTTCGCCTTTTTCTACGCGCATCGAGATATCTTTGAGCGCTTCGATGGCGCCGTAATTGACCGAGATGTTTTCAAGCGTTAGCATAATGCTGGCCCGGGATCGAGGATCCCGCTTTCTAATCTCCCAGATAGGCTTCGATCACCCTCGGATCATTCTTAATCTGTTCGGGCAAGCCGAGAGCGATCGACTTGCCGTAATCGACGACCTGTATTCGCTCGCAGACGCCCATGACGACCTTCATGTTATGTTCGACCAGGAGGATCGTAAGCCCGTAGCGGTCGCGGATCTTTCTAATCAAGTCCATCAGGTCTTCCGCTTCGGACGGATTCATCCCTGCGGCGGGCTCGTCCAGCAATAGAAGCTTCGGCCGCGTCGCGAGCGCGCGCACGATCTCCAGCCTGCGCTGATTGCCGTAGGGCAAGCTCGTCCCGCCTTCGTCTTTGAACTTCGCGAGGTCGAAAATACCGAGGAGCTCCAGGCAAAAATTTTCGTGGTCGCGCTCGTCGCGATTGAAGCGGGGCGTCCTCAGCACGGCGTCGGCCAGGTGCTGCTTCGCGTGTATGTGGCAGGCGGTCATGACGTTTTGCAGAACGCTCATGCTGGGGAAAAGCCTGATATTCTGGAACGTGCGGGACACGCCGCAGGAGGCGATCTGGTAAGGCTTGAGCCCGTCGATCCGGCGGCCCTTGAAGTAAATCTCGCCCGAAGTGGGCCTGTAAACGCCCGTGAGCAGGTTGAAGATCGTGGTCTTCCCGGCCCCGTTCGGCCCGATCAGCCCGTAGATCTCGCCCTCTCGCACGGTCAGGTCGAGCTCGTTGACGGCCACGAGCCCGCCGAATCGAATGGTGCACTTTCTCGTCTCAAGGACTCCGCCGCCATTCGTGTCAGACTGCTTCGCCGATCTCGTCGTGCGCGCGGCCTCCGTGATGATGGACTCTTCCTTGGTTGCCTTTACAGAATCCTGCTCGGGCTGATTACTCATCTATTCTTTACCCCTTCTCGCTACTTCAGCCGAATCCGACTTCACATCGTCGGCGATGGGCAGGCCCTTGGAGGCGCCCACGGCTTCGTCGCTCACGCGACCCTTCTGAGGCCGCCTGAGCCAGTTGAGCCCGAACTCGCGCTGGCCGAGCATGCCCTGAGGCCTGGTGAGCATGATCAATATCAAGAGCGCGGAGTAGATCACCAGGCGCCACTCGGAAAACTCCCGCAGCACTTCCGGCAGCACGGTGATCAATATGGCCCCGAGGATCGAGCCCGTAATCGAGCCCATCCCGCCAAGAACGATCATGATGATGATCTCAAAAGAGCGTATGAACTGAAAATCGTTGGTGCTGAGAAATTTCGTATAATGCCCGAACAGGACTCCCGCGATGCCCGCGAAGGCCGAGCTTATGACGAAGGCGAGTACCTTGAACCGCGTCGTATTGATCCCCATGGCCTCGGACGCGAGCTCGTCCTCGCGGATCGAGACAAGGGCGCGGCCGATGTTCGAATGGACGATATTTCGCACCACCAGGACGGTGATTACGGCGAACGAGCCGACCCACAGGAAGTTCGAGTGGCCCGGCACCGTAAACCCGGTCGCGCCGCCCACTTTGTCGATGTTGAGGATTACGATCCGTATTATCTCCGCGAAGCCGAGCGTGACTATCGCCAGGTAGTCTCCGCGAAGCCGGAGGCTCGGGATACCCACGATCAGGCCCGCGAGGGCCGCGACCAGCCCGCCGACGAGCAGCACGAGCAGGAATACGAGAACGCCCGCCACTCCCTCTCCGACGACTCCGGCGAGGGACTTCTCCCACGCCTGCGCGTGATAGACGGTCAGGTATGCGGACGAATACGCGCCGACGGCCATAAAGCCCGCGTGGCCTATGGAGAACTGCCCGGTGAACCCCGTGATCAGGTTGAGAGAGACGGCTAGGACTATGTTGATGCCCGCGAGTATGAGGATGCGCGCGTAGTAGGGAGGCATTCCCACGCCGAAAAGCCCTTCATCGCTGATGAGCGCGTTTATCACATAGAGTACGACGAAAATGGCGAGGGCGCTTACGAGTCGTTTGACGAGTGTAGGCATAAGAATCAGGGCTGAGTCTTGACGATTGAGTCTGAGCGATAACTTTAAAACCCGACGCGCGAAACTCTTATCTGAAATCCCAGGTCACACCTTCTCCTGGACGGTGGTGCCGAGCAGGCCCGCTGGGCGGAACAACAAGACCAGTATGAGAATCGAGAAGGCTACCGCGTCCCTGTACGAAGAAGGGATGCCGACGCTCTGCCCGTACCCGACCACGAACGTTTCAGCCGCGCCTATGAGGAGGCCGCCGAGCACCGCGCCCGGAATATTACCGATGCCGCCGAGCACCGCGGCGACGAAGGCCTTCAGGCCCGTGATTATCCCCATGAGCGGGTCGATCTGCGGGTTGTACTGGGCCGTCAGAACCCCGCCCGCCGCAGCAAGCGCCGAGCCGAGGGCGAAGGTGAAGGCGATGATCACGTTCGTGTTGATTCCCATCAGCTTCGCCGAATTCAGATTGAACGAGACGGCGCGCATGGCCGTGCCGACTTTCGTCTTATAGATGATCCATTGCAGCAGCAGCATCAACGCGATAGAAACGATAAAGATGACGAGCTGGGCCTTTGAAATCGCGGCGTTGCCGAACAGGGTGTAGCTTTCGTTCTGCAAGAGCTGGGGGAATGACTTCGGCGCTCCCCCGAAGATCACGACCGCCAGGTTTTCGAGCAGGAGCGATACGCCAATGGCCGTGATCAGAGTGGTCATGCGCGCGTACTTCCTGACCGGCCTGTATGCGAACCTTTCGATCGCCACTCCCACGAGAGCAGCCACCAGCATCGAGCCGAGCAGCACGACCGCAAGCCCGATTATGCTTGGCTTGTTTCCATACCCGAGGGCGGGCGCGATGAAGTATCCCGCGAACGCGCCGACCATGTATATGTCGCCGTGGGCAAAGTTGATTAGCCGCAGTATACCGTAAACCATCGTGTACCCGAGCGCGATCAGGGCATAAATTGAACCGATGGTAAGGCCGTTGATCAGTTGCTGAATGAAAGTGTCCATAAAATGGAGGCGTTCCTCGCGCGGCGCGATTTTTCCGGCAAGATCGAAGCGGTCGACCCGGCGGAGGGAGCGGAACTTGATACCCTCCGCCGGATTCTCCTTAATGTTCTCCGACTACAAACTGACGGCCGCGCCCTCCGGCTTGATCGTTTCCTTGTAGACGAACTTGCCGTTTTGCAGTTCGAGCACGACGGCGGGCTTCACGGCATTGCGCTCGGCGTTGATCGAGATGTTGCCGGTCACGCTCGCCAGATTAGAGGTCTGCGCGATGGCGTCGCGCAATTTAGCGGCGTCGGTCGTCCCGGCCCGCCCTATAGCGTCGGCCAGCACCTTCAGCGAATCGTACCCGAGGGCGGCAATAGCGTCGGGCGCGAGGCCGTTGTAGCGACCTTTGTAATCCGCCACGAATTTTTGTATCGCGGGCGCGGGGTCGTCGATCGAATAGTGGTTCGCCATGAACGCGCCGTTGAGGGCATCGCCGCCAAGCTCCCAGAGCTGCGGCGCGTCCCACCCGTCAGCGCCGAGCAGAGGGGCTGTTATGCCGAGCTGCTTTGCCTGCTTCGCGATCACTCCGACCTGGCCGTAGTACCCCGGTATGAAGATCACGTCCGGCTTCGCCGACCTTATGGCGGTCAGCTGGCCGCTGAAATCACGGTCCGTCTGCGTGTAAGACTGCTTCTGGATGACCTGCCCGCCCAGGCCCGTGAAACTGGCCTCGAAGAACTGCGTCAGGCCGCGGCTATAGTCCGAGTTCACATCCAGCAGGATCGCGGCGGTCTTGGCCTTCAGGGTATTGGCGGCGAATTTCGCCATAACGTCGCCCTGGAAGGGGTCGATGAAGCACACGCGGAAGATGTAGTCGCCCACCGCCGTCACTTTCGGATTCGTGGACGAAGGCGAAATCATCGGTATCTTGGCCTGCTGGGCAATAGGGGCCGCGGCCAGAGAGTTTGAAGAAGCGACCTCTCCGAGGATCGCGTGCACCCTGTCCTGGTTGACGAGCTTGGTGACGACCGTCGCCGCCTGCTCAGGGCGGCCCTGGTCGTCTTCGATGACGAGCTCGATCTGCCGGCCGTTGACGCCGCCCGCTTTGTTTATCTCGTCGGCAGCCATCTTCATGCCGTTCACGCTTGACTGGCCGAAGCTCGAGGTCTGCCCGGATAGATCCATGTATACTCCGACTCTTATCGGCCCTGAATCCGCGCCCTTGGTATTGCCTCCTCTCTGCTCGCAACCGAACAGAGAAAGGACAGACAAAACTAATACTAAAGTTAAAGAAGTCCGTTTCATTTTGCCCTCGCAATGCATAATTATTATGGTGAAATCTCGCAGGTCACTGCATTACCTGCACCGAGCTGGTTCCTTATGATAAATTGCTTCCGAGGGCAAATCAACCGGCGCGGGTCATAAATGGACTTTTTATTGAAAGTATCTTCCCTGCGCAAACGACTTAATTGAATGCGGGCCTGCCCCGCGCCGCGCATCGCGCGAGGCAGGGCGGCTCTGAAATCAGGAGGGGTCTCTTGCCGGAATTTCACGCCGAACCTTATCTCTATCTCGCGGGGCTGACTCATAAAGCCGCGCTTATCGCGTGGGGAGGCTTCTACTTTCGCGTGAGAGCGAGCGACGGGGCGTGGAAGCTGGTGGACGACTCGGACCTCGATCACGTCCACCCTCCGCGTCGAGAGACCATAGGCGCGAGGTCCGAGCCCTATGGCGTCGCGCGGGTAGAGGTCTTCGACCGCGAGGGCTCCCTTGCGGCCTTCGCCGAGACGCAGACGGCGAATCACGTCTGGATTTCGGGCCTCAAGCCGGACACGGAATACCTCTACCGCGTGATCGTAAACGGAGAGGAATGGGCCTCGGGCGAGAGGAGAGACTGGACCAGCGATTCGGGGCGGCAGGGCCTATCCGCGAGCGGCAGGGTTTACGACAACCGATTTCGGACCCACCCGCACCCGGACGAGCGAGCGCCTCTGACCTTCGCGGTCCTGGGCGATTTCGGGACCGGGATACGAAAGCCGGTGCGGCCCGGACGCCACCAGAAAGAGGTTGCCGATGCGCTCGAAGCCACCGTGGACCGGAAGAATGTCCGCCTTCTGCTGACCACCGGAGACAATATCTATTCCTCGAAGACCCTCCTCGGGATTCCGATAGACGAGACGGGAGATGAAGACGACGACTGGTTCTTCACCTTTTACCAGCCGTATCGTTACATCATCAACCGGATTCCCGTGTACCCATGCGTCGGCAATCACGACGCGAGCGAGACCGAAGCGAGCGACGACAGGGAGCAATTGCTCGACAACTTTTTCCTGAACGAACGGTTCTTCGGAGAGGAAGCGGCGGGCCGCGCGTCCATCGGGCCGGGGCTATTCTATCGCTTCACCTATGGAGCGGATGTCGAGTTCATCTGCGTCGATACTTCGCGCCAGTCCATTCTATTCGGCAACCGATTCTTCCTCCATCCCAACCACGCGTCATTCATCGATTCGGCCCTGCGCGAAGCGGATGCGAACGCGGGCGGCCCGAATTCGATCCAGCCGCCCGGGTGGCGCATCCCCTTCACGCATCACCCTCCCTTTTGCGCCGGGCCGAGGCATTCGAACTCGCGCTCGATGATTGAGACGCTCGTCCCGCTCTTCAAGCGGTCGGGAGTTCGCGTTGTCTTCAGCGGTCACGAGCACAATTTCCAGTACTCGGAATCCGAAGGGATCACATACGTTTTATCGGGAGCGGGGGGCAAGGTAAGACGCGGCACGCCGTCCGACTTCGTAAGCGCCCGGACGGTCGCCTGGGCTTCGGAGCCCCATTTTCTCCTGGTCGAAGCCGGGAGCGAGCGGATGCAGATAACGCCCATAGGAAAGCTCGGCCCGAATGGCGAGGTGTCTGCGATCGAAATCATCTCACCGTCCGGTGAAGCCGTCTCGACGCCGATAATCGTTCCCCGCTCGACTTGAAGCCTCGACTTGAAGCGCGGAGTGCGGTCCCACGCATGGGCTCGCGGTTGACGCCCCCTGCCCTTGAGGCTAGAATGAGTCTTCGTTTTCGCAGCCTTTTTGATCGGGGATGTGGCGAAATCGGTATACGCGAAGGTCTCAAAAACCTTTGGGATAACCTCCCGTGTGGGTTCGACTCCCACCATCCCCACCAATTACCTCACTGAGCCTTGAGCGCCGCCGGGTCTGGGCGCTCGGAATTCAGAACTTCTTATGAAGAAGGCTGAGATCAGCTTCGAATCGATTCCCGGCTCGGCTATCTCGATCTCGAATCTCAAGATATGCCTCAGGTGCGCCTTTGACTTTTTCGTCAAGCAGTTGAAAGCGGCGCCCCGCACGGCCTACATCGAATTGAAGAAGCACGTGCCGGAAGAGGCCGATTTCACGGGCGCGGCAACGACCCGCCCTCACTTCATCGCAGGCGACGACGTAGCGCATTGCCCCTATTGCAACGGGTCCCGCAGATGGTTCGCCACGTTTCGAGCGATTCGCATAGACGCCCACCCGTCTTTTGAAAAAGAGCGCAAGAAGTTATGGTCCGCCCTGAAGAAGGCCGACGACCGCTTCACTCTCTGGAGCCCGGAGAGAAGCCGGATGCAGATCTTCTCCGAATGGCTCGAACGCCTGAAGCGCCGAATCGACTTCGACGACGACAGGTGGCTGCTGACCGTAGCGGTCGAGCAGATCAAGCGCGCGGCCCCCTCGACCGAATGGGACGAGACCCTGGCCGACGGCGTCCGAAGGGTCCAGCTCTCTCACAAGGTCGAAGGAGATTGGCGCTTCGAGAATGGCTGGCTGTACGTTCCGCCCCCGGTTTATGGCGACGCGCTGATGATACAGCACCTCCTGTCACGGTCGCACCAGCACGGCGGAACGACCTTCGAAGGGCGCCTGACTTTGCAGGAATTGATGGGCAGGCTGCGGCGTATGGGCTACTTCGAAGCGAAAGCTATAGAATCGCGCGATCCATATGAAGCCTTCGAGCAGGCAATCGCGGCTATAATATCCGCCGGCCCCGGGGCGATCTACTACGCCGTGGACCGCGAAGATTATCTCAAACAACTGAAGGCTGTATACGAGAAGAAGCGGAACAAATAATGAAAAAACCATTCCCGATCATGCTCTTGATTTTCGCCCAGGCCCTTCTCATGACGTACTCGGCAGGACGGGCGCGGGCCCAGGACGCTCCGGCCCCCGGATTCGTCCTCTCGTTGAAAAACGGCAGCACGATTCGCGGGAGAGTACTCTCCCGCGATGAGGCGTCGGGCACCTTGCGCCTGACCATGACGGAGACCAGCTCGGGGGCTCCCAGGAGCTATGCCGTCGTCGCGATGGATGACGCGCAGGCGATCAAAGCCTCCGCCACCGAGTCGGACTCGATACTGATTCGCCTGGTCGGCGGCAGCGAGCTCAAGTGCAAGGAGTTCAATTTGAACGGGGATACGATCTCCGTCAAGATTGGGACGGCAAGCACCATCGAGCTTCACTGGGAGCAGATTCAGAGCATCAGCTTCGGGTCTTAGAGAATCCTTCCCCCTTCGACAACTCTCCGAGAGCTTCGTTCAGTTCATTCCAGGCGAGATCAATGTGCTCGCGGGTGGTGCGGATATTGCCTATCGCGAGGCGCAGGGTGAATTTACCCTTCAGCTTCGTGTGCGAGAAGAAGATCTTTCCCCGGCCATTGACCCGATCCATCAGCTCTTCATTGAGCGAATCGAGCATCCCCTCCGACGCCCCTGTTTCGACCATACTCGCCGGCCTCGCCCGGAAGCAGACGAGGCTGAAGGGGACGGGGGCCAGCCTCTCGAAGTCAGGGCTGCCGTCCACGAGCTCGGCGAAGTCGCGCGCCAGGCCGAGATGATGCCTTATGCGGGCAGCTATCCCGTCGGACCCGAAGTATCGCAGCACGAACCAGAGCTTGATTGCCCTGAAGCGGCGGCCGAGCTGAGGGCCGTAATCCATGAAATTTCTAACCTCTTCGCTCTCCCCGGTCCTGAGGTATTCCGGTATAAGACTGAAGGCCTGCCTCAAAACGTCCATCCTTTTGCAATAAAGAATGCTCAAATCCAGGGGCACGAAGAGCCACTTGTGGGGGTTAACGACGATGGAGTCCGCGTGCTCGCACCCGTCAAGAATCCAGCGCATCTCGGGCACGACGGCTATCGAGCCTCCGTACGCGCCGTCGACGTGCAGCCAGATTTTTTCGCGCTTGCATATTCCCGCGATCTCAGGGACGGGGTCGATGCTCGTGATGGAAGTGGTGCCGACCGTGGCGACTACGCAGAACGGGAGCCAGCCATTCTCTTTATCCTCCTTGATCGCCGCTTCGAGCGCCCGGGCATCCATTCGAAACTGCTCGTCGCTCGGAATCTTCCTGACTCCCGCCTGGCCTATGCCGAGGATGATCGCGGCCTTATCTACGGAAGAATGGACGTGCTCGGAGGCGTACAGGCGCAGTCTCTTCGGAGGAGGAGCGGCCGAGTTCGCGGCCTCCGCCCACGCGCCCGCGACCCCTTCCTCGCGTATCGGCTGGCCCGGCACCGCTTCCCTCGCGGCCGCGATCGCGCATAGAGTCGAGATCGAAGCGGTGTCGTAGATGACTCCTGAAAAGTCCGGGGGAAGCCCCATCATCTTGCGGGTCCAGTCGATAGTCACTTCTTCCAGCTCGGTCGCCGAAGGCGATGTCTTCCAGAGCATGGCGTTAACGTTGAAGGCGGCGGAGAAGATCTCTCCCAGGATTCCCGGGCCCGAGCTGCTGATTGAAAAATAGGCGAAGAAAGCCGGGTGGTTCCAGTGGGTCACGCCGGGGACGACCAGGCGCTCGAGGTCCGCCAGCACCTCGGCCATCTCCTCGCCTTTGACCGGGGCGCTTTGCGGCAGGGCCTTCTTGAGATCTCCGGGCCGGGACTTCGACAGGACCGGGTAGCGCTCGGGATGATCAAGGTACTCCGCGATCCAGTCGATTACCTGGTAGCCATAGCGGCGGAACTCTTCCGCGCTCATGTCTCCGAGAGAGTCTATGCCTTCTTCGCTTTTGGAATCGGGTTCTTTTTTGATGTCGGTCAATGAAGATGCCAGGCCCGGGCGGAGTCAGGCGGCTCAAACATGCGCGGCACCGGAACGCCCCCGGGGCAGCCTCCCCTTTCTATAGTGTCTCTTTTCTATAGTGCTACTTTTCTATAGCGTCTCGAGGCGCACGTAATTCGCTTTGCGTTTGAGGGGAAGGAATCCCTCGGAGACTATAACGTCTCTCAACATCATCTCCGTCGCGCGGTGATGCGCTCCCGCGGGGGTGATGACGTTTTCTTCGATCATCGTGCTTCCGATGTCGTTCGCTCCGAAGTGAAGCCCCCGTCTCCCCACGTCGAGCCCCTGAGTCAGCCACGAGACCTGAACGTTGGGAATGTTTTGGAGGTAGAGCCTGCCTATGGCGAGCCACCTGAGGTATTCGTCGGGCAAAATTCTATCGGGGAAGACCTTTCCGATCGGCGTATTGTCGGGCTGGAGGGTCCAGGGGATGAATGACACGAAGCCCGGATGTTCATCCTGTAGAGCGCGCAGCCTCTCCAGGTGCATAAGCCTCTGGTCGCGGGTCTCTCCCATGCCGAACATCATCGTCGCCGTGGTCGGAATGCCCATCTGATGGGCGACGGCGCAGACGTTCAGCCATTCTTCGCTGTTGCAGTGCGTGCGCCTTTTACGGCGGATTTCGTCTACGAGAATCTCGCCGCCGCCGCCGGGTATGGAATCGAGGCCCGCGTCCTTCAGTTCCCTGAGCACGCCTTCGACCCCGAGCCCGGTAATCTTCGCCAGATGGTCGATCTCCGGAGGCGAGAAGCAGTGGAGGTGGATGCCGTAGCGGCTTTTCAGCTCTCTGAGCATTCCCGTGTAGTAATCGAGCGGCAGGTCCGGGTGGAGGCCGCCCTGCATCAGCACCCCGCTGCCGCCGAGGCTGAGCATCTCTTCGACCTTCTCGAAGATCGCGTCATACCCGTGGACGTAGCCTTCGGGTGAGCCCGGCTTGCGATAGAAGGCGCAGAAACTGCACACCGACACGCAGACGTTAGAGTAGTTCACGTTGCGGTCCACGACGTATGTGACCACGTTGTCCGGGTGAAATGATTCGCGCAGGGCGTCGGCGAGCCGCCCGAGGTCTTCCGTCGGAGCCGCGTCCTCGACCGCCTTCCACTCTTCGTACGACAACTGCTCGCGCGACTCTATCCGCGATAGAAGCGCGTCGACGCCTGCTGCTTCAAGGGTTCTTTCCATATAGATTTCTCGCTTGGAATTATAGCTAACGAGGTCCAAACATCAAATCGCAACGTGGTTGCAGATCGTAACGCGGCCGATTATGTGTAGGCCACAAGGGCGGGAGAACATGACTTTGGATTGCTGGACTTGGATAGCCGCGTGTGTTAAAGCTGTAAAGGCGAGGGCGCGCCAGGCGCTACGCGCGGCAAGGGCCCGGCTGGATTCGCTCCCGGATCGGGGCAGCCCCTGGAAGGCAGAGGTCGATGGATTTTTACCGACAGGTCCACAATTTATCCCTGATCATCCAGCCCGGCGACAGCTTTTTCCCGATCGTCGACGCGATCGACAGCGCCACGCGGTCCATCAAGATGACGATCTTTCGCATGGACGATCCCATCGTGCTGGACGCGCTGAGCTTCGCCGTGACCAGGAACGTAAAGGTGCAGGCCCTCATCGCACTCGCTTCGAAAGGCTGGACGAAGAGAAACAAGAAGCTTGGAGATGACCTCGCCAAGCTCGGCGTCGAAGTTCGGATGCCGAGGGTGAAGAAGGACAAGATCAAGAGATATCATTACAAGATCATGATGATCGACGATTCCCAGTCGCTCATACTCACCTTCAACCCCACCCAGAAGAACCTCCATTACGCGCGCGATTTCGGGGTGCGCGTGCGCGATAACCAGATAACGACCGAGCTGAACCGGCTGTTTGACGCGGACTGGCACGGGCAATCGTTCCGACCGGCGGACCTTCCTCTCGTCATCAGCCCGCTCAACAGCAGGAAGTCGCTCATGGAGTTCATCGACTCCGCCACGCGATCGATCCGTATCCTGGACGCGAAGTTAGAAGACCAGCAGGTCATGGGCCTGCTTTTGCGCAAGGCCTCATCCGGTTGCGACGTGAAGATCATCAGCCGGGACACCTATTATCATCAGGTCGTGCCCAACCTCCACGTGAAGAAGCTGTCTCGTTATAAGCTCCATGCCAAGTGCGTAGTCGTGGATGGAGCGCGCTTCTTCGTGGGCAGCCAGAACCTTCGGGCGGTCAGCCTCGACCGGCGAAGAGAGGTCGGCATCCTGGTGGAAGATGACGCGATGTCCCGCCGCATAGAGCGTGTATTCGATGAAGACTGGACGACCGCCACGGAGATTCGCCCGGCGGCCGAGACCAACGTCGATTGAGCGCCCGCGCCGGGCGGCCGCCCCCGGAGCGGGAGCGGAACGGGAAGAGTTAGAGCTTTGACCTGCCCCCGATGCCGCATTAAGATGGAAGAGCAAAGGCGAAGCTTTCATAAGCAGCGCAAGTGGATTTGCCCAAAGTGCGGGGCCGCCAGGATGCAGGCTCAAAAGCCGCGAACGCCGAAGAAGATCAGAGGTGAATGAAGATGAACAAGTCCCGATCCCGCGTATTCAAAGTCGGGGATGAGATCGCCTATGCCATGCCTTCCGGCATGCTCTACGGAACTATCGTTCGGCTTCTCGGGGAAGGCGAAAACGGGGCCGTGGAGATCGAATTCGAGGACGGGCGCAGAGAGACCAAGCGAGTTCGCGAATCCGCGCTCAGCCTCCTTCGCCACGCGAGCGGGAAGAGCGAGGTCGAAGAGACCCAGTCGGACCGCGAGCGCCTGAGAGACTACGAGATCGAGCGAATCCGAAAGAGCGACCAGCGCAAGCGGTGATCTTTAGACGGGACAATCTCTATCCTCGATACCGTCGAAGATACCCTCAAATCGGAATCAGAGGGGAAGGGTTTCAGGCGGATCACTGAAGTAGCAGGAAGAGGATCCTGCCGACTCCGAAGACGAGCAGCGATATCAGGAAGACCCGCGCGACCCTGAAGCGCGCGACCAGAGTGTCGAAGGCCCGGACCTTCTCCTTCCATCCCGCCAGGAAGAGCGCGGACCTCAGCCAGTACAGAGTCGAGAGCAGAAAGATGGGAGGGCCCATCAAGTTGAAGCGGGCCGCGCTCGAAAGGTCCCCCTTCCCGACGGCGCAAAACGAGTGGGTAAGGCCGCACCCCGGACAGGGCAGGCCCGTCGCATTCTTGAACGCGCAAATCGTGAAGTACCGGCCGTCCGGCCCCGGCTCCGCGGGCGAGTAGAATATGCTGAAGAGGTAGACGATCGAAAGCCCGGCAAGAACGGCCAGGGCTACCCTTCTTGAGCGATCAGGCTCGGAATATGAGGCCTGAGGGCCCGTCTTCACGTGATCGGTCGCGGCTTCCATTTATTAATTCCTCGTTCCCGAAAGACAATCTTATTCGACCGCTTTGAGAAATAAAAGCCGGGCGCGGGGCTCACCGAAGCGAGAGCGTGTTGCCCGCGCGGTGCGCGCTCGCCGCGACAAAACCGTCGAGCAACCTGGCGAACTGCTCGGGGTACTCCAGCATCGGCAGGAACCCGCTGCCCTTGACGGTCGCGAGCTTCCCTGCCCCGAGCAAAGAGAAGAGGCGGCGCGCCCGCGCGATCCCCTTCTTGTCTTTCTCCCCGCAAACGAGCAGCGCAGGAAAATCTGCCCTTTCGATGAACCGCTCGAACATGTCCGCCGCCTCGGGATTCGCGAGGGACCGGGCCATCTCAAACCCGGCCCTCGGGTTCAGGTTCGCGAAATCTTCGAAGAGACGGTCGCGGAACGGCTGAGGAGCCCGCCGGAAACGCCAGGCGATGACATTGCGAATGAAGGGGAACGAGGCGAGTTCCCGAAGCGCGAGCGACGCGGGCGTGGTCACCGACATCCTCTTCAACTCATCTTCCGGGATGCCCGACCTCGGGCTGACAAGCGTCAGAGAGCTCATATCCTGCGGATGGCGGGCCGAGCATATGGCCGCGACCATAGAGCCGTGCTCGTGCCCGATAATCGCGGCGTCGTAAATCCGGGCCGCCTCCATGACCGTGTGAAGGTCCTCCGCCTGGTCTTCGACCTCGAATCTGGCGTCGGCCGGGACAGGCTGTGACCTGCCTATACCTCGGGCGTCATAGGTCAGGCAGCGGTACTTCCTCCTGAGCAGAGCGATCGCGGGCCGCCAGCATTCGGACGACATGGCCCAGCCGCTGACGAAGACCAGGGGCGGCCCATCGCCGGCGGTCTCATAATAGATTGGCCCGTTGGAGGTCTGTGTAATCATTCGCCGCGCCTGCCCGCGTGCCGTAAACCTTATTGCTAGCGCGTCCGGCGGTCAAGGTAGGCCGGACCAAAAGCGGGGCCGAGTTCTTGACACGCACAGGTCAGGCGGCTAGTATTCGCTATTCTTTTATCCAGAAGGTTCGACCCTATGGATGCGGGCGACGAGTTTTACATGCGCGAAGCGCTCTATGAAGCCGAAGCGGCACGGGCGAAAGGCGAGGTCCCCATAGGGGCAGTCGTGGTGCGCGAGGGCTCTATCATCGGGCGAGGCCATAACTCTGTGATCGGGTCCAGCGACCCGTCGGCGCACGCCGAGGTGATTGCGCTCAGGGCAGCGGCCGCTGCCCGAGGAAATTACAGGCTCTCGGGCGCGGCCCTTTACTCGACCGTCGAGCCATGCGCGATGTGCGCGGGCGCGATCGTCCACGCGAGGATATCGAGGCTCGTTTACGGGGCTTTGGATTCGAAGGCAGGGGTCATCGAATCGCACCTGCGTTTCTTGCAGGCGGATTTTTTGAATCACCGGGTTGAGGCTGAAGGCGGCGTGCTTGAGCATCTCTGCCGCGAAATGCTACAATCCTTCTTTCGCGAAAAGCGCAAGACCGGTTCCGACGCGGAGAGGTGCGAGAGTGGCTGAATCGGGCGGTCTCGAAAACCGTTGTACCCTTACGGGTACCGTGGGTTCGAATCCCACCCTCTCCGCCATTATTTTGAGCAGGGCGAGCAAGGGGTTGAAGTCTGCTATTTGAGATCAGCGGGAGAGGTGCAGGAGTGGCTGAACTGGCAGCACTGGAAATGCTGTGTACGGGAAACCGTACCGTGGGTTCGAATCCCACCCTCTCCGCCACAGGGTAATTTCAAGCCTCGGTTTTGAGGTTTGAGCGGTTCGTATCAGGTTCCGGACGCCGTGCAATCGCGCGGCTGCGAATCCCGCCAGGCCGGGAACGGAGCAACGGTAGCAGTACGCGGATGTGCCGCGGCCTCTCCGGAGCCTGATACGAACCGCTCGGCAATTCGCGAGAGCTTTGAATTCGGTTTCCCTCCGCTTTTGTGCCTGAGCCCCGCCGGGGCGGTATGTTAAAAGAGATTACATATCGCCCCGGCGGGGCTCAGGTTTTTACCCGGCGAGATACCCCTGATCATATAGCCGCGGTGAGGCATTCTTCGGGCGGAGAGCCCCTTTTTCTTGCAAGCGGCGGGGCGACCGCATAGACTAAATCGTGGCAGCGCACATTTCATTCGAATAAAATAAAAGAATGTCAGACTCACAGGTAATCGCGAGAAAATTCAGGCCGAAGTCTTTCGATCAGGTGATCGGCCAGGAAGCCATCACGCGCACTCTGAAGAATGCAATAACCACGAATCGCATCCATCACGCCTATCTCTTCACCGGAGCGCGGGGCGTGGGCAAGACGACGACTGCGCGCATACTCGCCAAGGCCCTGAATTGCATCAACGGCCCGACGATCGAGCCCTGCGATAATTGCGCCTCCTGCCTTGAGATCGCAAAATCCGGCTCGATAGACGTATTGGAGATAGACGCCGCGTCCAATACCGGAGTCGATAACGTTCGCGAGGTCATAATCCAGACCATTCAAATCGCGCCGGCCCGCGACAGGTACAAGATATTCATCATCGACGAAGTCCATCAACTCTCAGCACCCGCTTTCAACGCGCTCCTGAAGACCCTGGAGGAGCCTCCTCCCCGCGTGGCGTTCATCATGGCCACGACCGAGCTGCACAAGGTGCCGGAGACTATTCTCTCGCGGTGCCAGGTCTTCGAGTTTCGCACGATCTCGGTCAAGAAGATCATCGAGCAGCTTCGCCACATCGCCGAGGCCGAGGCGTTGAAAGTAAGCGAGGCGGCCCTGTTCGCCATCGCCCGCGCGGGCAACGGCTCGATGCGCGACGCCGAATCCGCCTTCGATCAGGTGATAAGCTTCGCGGGGAAGACCATCGAAGAAGCGGACGTGTCGGCGGCGCTCGGGCTGGTTGACCTCGAATCACTCAACGCCACCCTGCGGGCGATTGCCGGAGAGGACTCGCAGGGCATACTCAGGCTGGTCGAAGAGGTGGTCTCTCGCGGGTACGACCTAAGGAATTTTTGCAGGGAGCTGATGGTCCACACGCGCGCCTTGCTTGTGACGAAGATAGCGGGCTTCGATCCCGAGCTTCTTCAGATTCCCCGGGGTGAAGGCGAAGCTCTGGTCAGGTTGTCCGAGTCATTTTCGGAGCAGGATTTACTGCGCTTCTTCTCCATTCTCACAAAGACCGAGCAGGACATCAGGCTTTCGACTCAGCCCCGCTTTCATCTGGAGATCGGGTTGATGAAGCTGGTGCACGCCCGGAGGCTCTTCCTGCTTGAAGAAGCATTACAACGCCTCGAAGACCTTAAAACGCGCGCGGGCGGGACGCCCCTCGGCGCGGTCGAGCGGCCTCAATCCGGTCCCGTCGCGGCTCGCGGGAGCGACGGCCCTCCAGGCTTTCAATCGCACGGCGACGCGAGGGCCGACGCAAAGGCCCCGCAGAGGGCGAGCCAGGTCGCTCCCCGAGCCCTGCCGCCGCCGAGGCCCGCGGCTCCAGCGGCCCCTGCCAAAACGGACAAGCCTGACTTCGACGCGGGGCGCGGCGAAGAGCCTCCGAGCAGCTCCTCGACGCGGGTGAAACCGGTAGCCCCGGCAACGGAAAAAGAGTCGCGTCCGCGAACGGGGAGGGCGACATCACATCCGCCGGAAGAGCCGCCCATGCTTCTTGACGAGCCGTATGATGAAGGGCCGGTCCTGCCTCCCCCGGCCGCAAAGGAGAAGGAGCAGGCAGTTGGCGGAGAGGCTGCGGTCCAGAAGATAAAGGCCGCCCTGGAGGCTCGGAAGAAGATGATCCTTGTCATGACTCTCGATAAAGCCGAGAGCATCAAGATAGACGGAGGGTTCTTACGCGTAGTCTTCGCGCCGTCGGAAAGCTCGTACAAGTCGCAGGTCGAATCGAGCCGGAAAGTGATCACCGAAGCCTGCCTTGAAGTGGTTGGCCGCCCGCTTTCCGTTTCGGTTACTATTGGAGGGCCGGGCGGGGCCGAGCCCTCTCCGAAGCAAGATGAAGCCAGGGCAAGGGACGAGACCTCGGCTCACCCGAATGTGAAAGCAGTGGTCGACAAGTTTCAGGGCGTTCTCGAAGTGATCAAGCCTGAGGGTTGACCGGCAGGATCATGGCCTTCTCCCCGCGCGAACGGCGCGCCGAGGGAAGCTCGCAATTATCAAAAGAAAAGATCAAGGAGGAAAGTTCCATGAAATTTCCAGGCGGATTCGATATTCAAGAGATGATGAAACAGGCTCAGCAGATGCAGGAGGATATGCAGCGCGAATTGCAGCAGACCCGCGTCGAGGCCAGCGCGGGTGGGGGGATGGTTCGCATCTCGATGAACGGGGCGAAAGAACTTCTCGATATCAAGATCGACCCTGAAGCGGCCAAGGGCGGAGACGTGGAGATGCTTCAGGATTTGATCACGGCGGCCTTCAATGAAGCGACCCGTAAGGCCGATGAAGCGGTCAAGGGTAAGCTGGGCTCGAAGCTCGGCGGCATGGGCCTCCCCGACGGATTGCTGTAATCGCCGCCCTTAGGAGCCCGGCAGGGGCAGCCTGTTTATAGGCATCAGGCGAGAATATCGACGTAAATTTTCGGCCCTATAAACATTCAGCCCCGGCGGCGCTGTGGAAGAACATTTTGAACTCGATGAAAGGTTACCGAGCCCTCCTTCATACGGTTGGAGAGGCCTCCGGGTAGTTGTAAGCATGTTGGATTAC
>DATLMR010000381.1:0-9940 GCA_035537555.1 Blastocatellia bacterium | reverse complement strand
GAGGTGAGAGACAGCCAGAAGTTCCTCGAAGGCGCGCTCGAATACAAGGGCTCGGGCCACGACGCATCCGCCGAGGCGCGATCGCTGCTCGGGCGGATGACGCTCGAAGAGAAGGTGGGCCAGATGACCCAGCTTGAGATCGGAATGGTCTCAAGCGGCAAAGGGGCCGGGACGAGGATCGATCCGGCGAAGCTTGAGAAAGCGATAGAGAGGTATGGAGTAGGCTCGATTCTCAACGTCTCTGAGGAGGCCTACCCTATCGACCTGTGGCACGACATCATAGGGAAGATTCAGGCGGCGGCCCAGAAGACCCGGCTGAAGATACCCGTGATCTACGGCATCGACACGATCCACGGGGCCAACTACGTGCGAGAGGCGACGCTCTTCCCGCAAGAGATCGGGATGGCCGCCACGTGGGACCCGGAGCTGATGAAGCGGGCGGCCGAGATCGCGGCGGCCGAGACGCGCGCCGCGGCCATACCCTGGAACTTCTCCCCGGTCCTCGACCTCGGCCGCCAGCCGCTCTGGGGCCGATTCTATGAGACCTTCGGCGAAGACCCCTACCTGTCGAAGGTGATGGGCGTTGCCGCCGTGCGCGGATACGAGGGCTCCGACATCGGGTCCGCCGACCGCGTCGCTTCGTGCCTGAAGCACTACATGGGCTACAGCCTTCCTCTGAGCGGCCGGGACAGGTCGCCCGCGTGGATACCGGAGATTTACCTGCGCGAGTACTTTATGCCGGCCTTCCAGGCGGCTATAGAGGCCGGGGCGCACACGATCATGGTGAATTCGGGCGAGGTCAACGGCGTTCCCGTCCACGCGAGCCGCCACATCCTGACCGACATGCTCCGCAACGAGCTCGGCTTCAAAGGCGTGGTCGTCTCGGACTGGGAGGACATAAAGAAGATGGTCACCCAGCACAGGGTCGCGGCCTCCGAAAAGGAGGCGACGCGCATGGCCGTGATGGCGGGAATAGACATGAGCATGGTGCCGAACGATTACAGCTTCGCGGATCACCTGATCGCGCTCGTGAAAGAGGGCGCGGTCCCGCAGTCTCGCATCGACGAAGCGTGCGCGCGCATCCTCAAGCTGAAGCTCGACCTCGGTTTGTTCAAGTCGGCGGTCCCGGATGCCGCCCTGAAGTCAAAGGTCGGCTCGGCGGAATCGAGAGGGGTGAGCTTGCAGGCCGCCCGCGAGTCCATGACCCTTCTGAAGAACACGAACAACCTCTTGCCGCTTGCGAAGGGGAGCAGGGTGCTCGTCACGGGGCCGACGGCCGACTCTCTCGCTTCCCTCAATAACGGCTGGTCCTACACCTGGCAGGGCGCGAATTCGGAGCTTTATCCGAAGGACCGCCTGACCGTCCTCAAGGCGATAGAAGCAAAGATCGGGAAGCAGAACGTGACGTACGTGCCGGGCTCGACCTTCGATAAGGAGACCGGAGTGGATGAAGCCGTCGCCGCCGCCCGCAACACGGACCTGGCCATAGTCTGCGTGGGCGAGAGCGCGTACGCGGAGACGCCGGGCAACATCGAAGACCTTACGCTCGACGAGGCGCAGATGAAGCTCGTCTCGGCCGTCGCCTCCTCGGGCAAGCCCGTCGTGCTCGTGCTGGTCGAAGGCCGCCCGCGCATCATCAGCCGCATAGCCGACAGCTCGGCCGCCATCCTCATGGCCTACAATCCCGGCAACGAAGGCGGGCAGGCGGTCGCCGACGTGCTCTTCGGAGACTACAATCCCGGCGGCAAGCTGCCCTTCACTTACCCGCGCCACCCCAACTCTTTCATCGCCTACGACCACAAATCGTGGGAGCTCGACAGCACAAGCTTCGGGAACGCCGCTCACAGCCCGCAGTTCGCCTTCGGCCACGGCCTGAGCTATACGACCTTCGCTTACGCCGACCTTCGCGTCGACCCCCGTAACCCGAGCGGGGACGCGCCGCTCAATATATCGGTTAAGGTGAAGAACACGGGCCGGAGGGCGGGAGTCGAAGTCGTTCAGGTCTACGTGCGCGACCTGGTCGCCTCGATCACGCCTCCGGGCAAGCGGCTCAGGCGATTCGCCCGCGTAGCGTTGGAGCCGGGCGAGACGAAAGAGCTGAGGTTCGCCATTCGCCCGAAGGAGCTCGCTTTCGTCGGAGCGGACTATAAATGGATCGTCGAGCCCGGCGAGTTCGAGGTCATGGTAGGCGGCATGGTCCGGAAGATCACCCTCGAACAGGCCCCGTGACCGGGCCGGGCTTCGAAGCATTTTATGTTTCGCCGCTCTCATGGGCTATAATCTGAGGGGCGCTTGGAGCAGAACCGGTGGATACGAAGATGGAGCTTCCAGCGCGTGTTGCTTGCAGAAGACCTGAATCGCTTAACGGACGAGCAATTGCTCGGCACGCGGCTTTGCGAGTTGCCGCTCGGGATCGAAGGGACTCACCTGGAACGTCGCGTAGCCAGGCTCCATGAGGAGCTCGCGGCTCGCGGCCTCAATTTCAAGCCCCACGTCTGGTTATCCGAAGAGTGGTTTTCTCCGGATAAAATCCCGGGCTTCGCCATCCCTTTTTACCTGGCTCACCCTCGCCTATCCAAGCTCGAACGCAACCAGATGCTCGAAGTCGAAGGCGGCACGGAGAAAGAGTGCCTTCGGATCATGCGCCACGAAGCGGGCCACGCGATAGATAACGCCTTCCGCCTCTATCTCAGGCGCAGCTACCGCGAGCTCTTCGGCTCGTACAAGGTCCCCTATCCCAACTGGTACAAACCCGAGCCCAACAGCCGGGACTACGTCCTGCACCTCCCGGCGTGGTATGCCCAGGCGCACCCCGCCGAAGATTTCGCGGAGACCTTTGCGGTCCTGGTCGCGCCCGGGTCGCGATGGAGGCGCCAATACGAGGGATGGCCCGCCCTCCGCAAGCTGAAATACGTTGACGAGATCATCAAAGAGCTCGCCGGAAAGCCCCCCGGTAACGAAGCGCGCGATACGGTCGATGACCTCTCCGAGCTTACGACGACCCTCGGCGAGCATTACAGCAGCAAGCGAAATCACTATGCCTTTCTGTGGCCCCCCGATTACGACCGCGACCTGCTCCGGATCTTCTCGCCGGAGCCGCGCCATAAATCCTTGCCGAGCGCGGTCAGCTTTCTCCGGCGACTCCGCCGCGAGCTATGTAACGAAGTCGCGGAAGGGACCGGCGTGCATAACTACGCCATCGACCAGATGCTGACACAGATGATGAATCGGTGCAGGGAGCTGAAACTGCGGGTCCACCTGACGCCGGAACATGCCCGGCAGAAGGCGCTCGTATTATTAACGGTCCAGACCATGAACGGAATTCATTCCGGCTATCACAGGATCGCCCTATGAGCTTCAAGCCAAAAAGAAAGCTTCGCGTCATCGTGCTGGTGCGCGAAGACCTGATCCCGCCCGGAAGCCTCGACGGCGTGGAGAACAAAGATAAAGAGGAGTGGCGGACGGAGTACGACGTGGTATCCGCCCTGCGCCGGATGGGCCACGAAGTCTGGCCCGTCGGCGTCCGAGACGAGCTCGGAGTGATCCGGGAAGCTATCGAAGAGCATAAGCCGCACGTGGCTTTCAACCTGCTCGAAGAGTTCGCCGGCTATCCGCTGTTCGATCAGCACGTGGTCAGCTATCTCGAATTGAAGAAGCAGAAATACACGGGGTGCAACCCGCTCGGACTGACTCTGACTCACGACAAGGCTCTGACGAAGAAGATCCTCGCTTACCACCGCGTTCACGTGCCGCGCTTCGCCTTCTTTCCGGTCAACCGCAAAGTGCAGAGGCCGGGCCGTCTGAGCTTTCCCCTGTTCGTCAAATCGGTGAGCGACGAAGGCTCGGTCGGCATTGCCCAGGCATCGATCGTGCGCGACGACGAGAAGCTGAAAGAGCGCGTGGAGTTCATTCACCGCCAGAACGGGACGGCCGCCATCGCCGAAGAGTACATCGAAGGGCGCGAGATATATGTCGGAGTAATCGGCAACCGGAACCTGCATGCGTACACGCCCTGGGAGCTGGTGATGCCCAACCTGCCGGAAGGCGCGCCCAACATCGCGACCGGGAAGGTCAAATGGGACGTGGAGTATCAAAAGAGGATCGGCCTCGTGACGCGGCCGGCGAAGCTTGAGCCCCAGGCCGGGAGAGAGTTCGAGCGCCTTTCAAAACGGATCTACAAGATACTCGGCCTGACCGGGTATGCGAGGATCGATTACCGTTTGAGAGAGGATGGCCGCATGTATGTGCTCGAAGTTAATCCTAACCCTCAAATAGCCCGCGACGAAGACTTCGCCGATTCGGCGGAGCATCGCGGCATCAAGTACGAAGCGTTGCTGCAAAAGATCATGACCCTGGGAATCAGCTATGACCCCGTGCGGTTATGAGGTTCTCCCTCGCGGACACCCGAGTCTCTTCCTTTGTCGAACCCGTCACGCGGTCCGGGCCTGCCTTAGCTGCATCTCACGTAAGCGCCCGCGCCGCCGCCTACTCGTCCGGCTCCATAAGCTCTATGCGGTTGCCGAAGGGATCATCGACGTATGCCCGCCTGTACCCTTCCAGCGGCTCGCCGGAAGTGACAGAGTATCCGGCACTCTCACACCTGGCGATCAGGAGATGCAGCCCGTCAACGAGCAGCGCAGGATGCGCCTTTCTTGCCGGACGAAAGTCATGCTCGACCCCGAGGTGGAGCCTCAGCTTCTCCTGCTCGAACCAGAGCCCGCCGCGTTTCGCGAGCTCCTCGGGCTTCGGCTTCTCTATAAGGCCCAGCACGCCGGCGTAAAACTCTCGCGCCCGGTCTTCCTGCCCCGGAGGCATCGCAAGCTGCACATGGTCTATCCCGTACACCTTCATAAAGGCTCCTTCAGGCGGGCGCGCATCCCTGAGGCTTCAAAGGCGACCCCCCCAAGGTCGATCAGCCTTTTTGAGGCGCGCTCCAGCGCTTCGTGCGAAACGAGGCCTGCTTTCAATCTCTCTCGCAAGAGGTCCTCCGCCGGCCCCGGCTCAAGCGTCTCGGGATTGGCCCATATCGACGTGCGCGCGTGTTCTGCCGCCACCGCCTTCGCGTCGGCTTCGATCGCTTCAACGACGCGCCTGCACCTGGCGGCCCCTTCGATTATTCCCTGCGCGTCCAGGAATTCGAGCACCCTCTTAGACTCGGCCAATATGATTTCGAGCTTTTCGCTGCTGAAATCGATCAGCTCGCGCAGGAACTTCAGCTTGCCCGCCTCATCGGAGAGCGCGGGCGCGGCATCTTCGAGACCGGCTTCACCGGCGTATTCGCCCTCATCCGCCCGGCCCGCGAGAAAGCGGGCGCGCCTACTCTGCTCGGGGCCGGAAAGCCGAGGCTCCAGGCCGTACAATCGCCTCACGGCGCGACAGCGGTCGCTTCCCGCCTCGAACGCTCTGCACGAATCGGGGCGCAATTCATAGACTGCGCAGAATGCGCGCTCGCCGACCCGCCCCTCAAACGCCACGCAATGGCCCGCTTGAGGCTCTCGGCGCAGCCAGAGGAGTTTCGGGCCGGAGACCGCCCCGGCCTCCCAGACCATCCAGGTCAGCAGCCGTGGAGTCGGGTCGGTCAACCGGACCGGGATTCGATGAAAGTAGGAGCAGCACGCTCCGCACTCCAGGCAATCGGGCGCGGCCGGATACTCACTCGCGAAGAGGCTTTCGACGACCGTCTCCGCGTACGACCCGATCAGGGCGTCGCCACCCGGAAGAGGCTCGCGCCGCTCGGCCAGCAGCTCCATCAAACGCTCGAAGGCCGAGTCGCTCATTCCCCGGCGGCGCGTGAGCTGCACCAGTTCGAGGGGCGCTTCCTGCTTGATCATCACGGTTCTCTTACCGGCAGGATCAGAACTTCATCTGCTTCAGGTAATCGTAGCTAACCTTGATGCTGTCGAACGGAGAGCCGGGAGTCTCGTCCTGCTCCACGAAGTAATGCTTTACCCCCGACTGTTTCGATTGGGCGAAGATCCGCTTGAAGTCGATCACGCCCCGCCCAACTTCCGTGAAGTGCTTCTTCGGGGTCTTGTCCATGTCTTTGACGTGAAAAAGCTCGAAGCGTTTCGGATACATCGCGAAGTACTTCGCGGGCTCCTGCCCGGCTTTCGCTATCCAGTAGAGGTCCAGTTCCAGCTTCACGAGTTTCGGGTCGGTCTCTTTCAGCAGGAGGTCGTAAGGCACCACTCCCTCCAGCGGCTGGAACTCGAAATCATGATTGTGATAGGCGAATTGTAGACCGGCGCGCCTGCAATCCTCTCCCGCTTTCCCCATCAGCTCGGCCAGCTTTTTATAGTCGTCCAGGGATTTTCGCTCGTCGGGAAGGAGGTAAGCGAGGACCAGATAGCGATGGCCGATCATCCTGGCCGATTCGAGAGCCTTGCTCCAGTCCGACCGCATCGCCTGGAGCGATACGTGTGAAGACGGCGCGCTCAAGCCGCTATGGCTCAGAGCCGCTTTCACCTGTCGCGGCGTCCGCCCGAAGTAACCCGCGAACTCCACCTCCCTGTAGCCGATGGCGGAGACCTTATCGAGAGTGCCTTCGAAGTCCTTCTCCATCTCGTTCCTGAGCGTGTAAAGCTGTAACCCGATCTTCTCGATCCCTCCCGAGTACCGCGCCGCGAGCGGCCCGGCCCCGGTGAGAGCCGCCCCGCTCAAAACGGCTCCGGCAGCCCTTTCCAGGAAACATCTGCGAGTAATCACCATTCGCGCCTCCGATATATTCGATCTGAGCTACAGGCCCTTCCGGGCCTTTTACGGATACTACTCTCGCTTCGAGGAAGCGGCGCTCGTAAGGCTTTCGAGCACGCCAAGCCACGCGAGCGCCTCTTCCGGGCTGTTCCGGCACATCTCTTCCGACGGCTTCAAGCTCGCGCACACGGCGGGGCGCTCGGGCCTTCCGAAGAGGCGGCAGCGGTTATCATCCGTGAGCTGGACGCACCGCACGCCCGCGGGCTTGCCGCCCGGCATACCCGGTATGGGAGAAGAGATGGACGGGGCGACGCAGCACGCGCCGCATCCTTCACGACATTCCACGCTCCCTCCGTCAGGACCTGAACCCGATCCTCGTGCCGGGAAAGCTCTCCGCGCTCAACCACGCCACCCTGCGGCCGAAGAGCTCGGACTGAATCGCGGCTTTGAATCTTTGAATCGTCTTCGCGAAGTCGGCGGTCCGTATCAGGAATCCGCAGGGCAGTTCTCCGAATCGCCCGAGCCGCTCAGCCAGCCAGCCCCCTTTCTTGAGAGGAGCGGCGAGTATCACGGGCGCGCCTTTGAAATTCGCGAGCCTAGCTCCGAAGTCTTCATCCCGGGTTATCCCGGGCTCGGAAAGGTCGTAGGCGCGGCGGAACGAATCTATCGCCGCGCTCATGTCGGTCACTCCAAGCATTACTTTGCTGATGCCAGTCAGCTCGGTCCCGGCCACGCTCTCCGAAGGCGCGACCCGCAGCTCGCGCGGGGTCCTGTCTCTTATGATGAAAGGAAATTTCGCTCCGGGCTCGTGCGCTCCCACGAAGGCAAGGTCCCATTCGGCGGTCTTACCGTCGGGCCTCTGCCTGCTCATATGGACAGGGCCGCTAACGGGAATGCCCTTCGCGGAGAGTCTCGACGCTTCGGCCGAAACATCATCCGCCTCGACGGCCCAGGCGCAGATGCCCGCGTCACGGGAGATGCTGTCGTGCCACAGGGGGGCTCTCTTCCCTTTATCCACGGTCGAGATCAATTCCACATACGAGCCGTCATCGAATCCGAGGACCGACATATGGGTGATCCCGTTCGAATGGACCCCTCCGTACGCGGCGTCGAGCCCCTGCGCGACAAAGGCTCTCTCAAGCGCCGAAAGGTCGGCGCCCGCGATGGTAACGTGATCGACCCTGAGAGTAAGCATGTCTCGATGCGGCCTCAATCCGACCGCAGGCGCTTGAGCAATTGAATCTGCCCCGCGTGATAGAGGTCGTGCGACGCTATGCCCGTCAACAGGGCCAGGTTGCCGACCTTGCTTCCCTCGGGCGTCGCATAGAGGTCCGGGGGATTCAGGTTCGCGACGGCCTCGCGCAAGGTGCGGTGGGTGTCGCTCAAAAGGGCAAGGTCCTTCTTCCATTCGGAGTCAGGAGAGCTTGAATCCGAAGGGCGGGCGAACCAGTTCGAGCCCTTGAGGGGGAAAGAGCCCCGGGCCTCTCCGAGCAGGCGCCTGCGGGCCACGTACTTCCAATAGGCCGCGTGAACGACGATCTCCCATATGCTGTGCCTGCCGGGCGAGGGCCGCCACGCGGCCTCGCTCGCGCTCATGCCCCTGATCGAGCCCTTGAGGTTGGTGCCGTGCCAGGCCCTGTGATCGAAGGCCTGGTCGATCAATGCGAGTATGATCTCGATCTCCGAATTTTTCATAGCATCCGTGATTACGTGATCCGGCCGTTTAACCGGACGTTGCGCCGGTAGAGAGTACCACATAGTTCAAAGCTCTACACGCCCGCGAAAGCGGGGTGATATTTGACCAGGCCGCCTCGGCCCGCCAGAGCGCCCTCGCTCAATTCGGTGACCATGAAGTGGTCGCCGGGAACATCGTACTCACAGGCGAGTCCCTCCGGGCCGGCCGGGCGGAACCCGAACCGGGGATAGTATTTCGGATGCCCCAGCACGACTACGATATGCCTGCCCGCGCGCCTGCACTCTTCCAGCCCCTCGCGGATCAAAGCGGAACCGACTCCCCCGTTTTGGTGCTTGGGCAGCACCGCCACGGGCGCGAGCCCCACCGCTTCGAAGACCGATTCGTCCGAGTGTATAGACACGGGGCTGAAAAAGATGTGCCCGGCAATCCCGCCGTCCAGCGCGGCCACGAGCGAGATGTAGGGCCGCGCCGAGCGGCGGAGCGCTTCTACCAGATCGGCCTCCTGCGGGCGGCCGAAGGCCATCTCGTTGACGCGACGGACCTCGGAGTAATCCTCTTCTCTCTCGGCGCGAATAATCATCTTCGGGCTCACTTTCTATGAAAGCCCGGCGCGCATGAGCCTCCCGGGCGCAATATATTTCTTTCATATGTCGGCCATTGATAGCAACCCGATTCATCGCGATTACGCTATAGCTTCGTTTTTCCTTCAACTTTCATGTTGGCCTCAGTCTTGCTCAGGCAGGCCCCAGGAAAGGAGAATACGATGTCAAGAAATGCACGTCTATCGTTACTGGCAATGGGGCTCCTGCTCTCTCTTGCGGCGAGCGAGACGAGAGCGCAGGCGAGCCACGAGCGCCTGGAGATAAGCACGCAGTATACATCCCTGCACCTGAGCATCACCGACTCGACCGAGGCAGGCATCGGCACGCGCCTGGGGTACAACATAAATGATTATCTCGCGGTGGAAGCCGAAGGAAACTACTTTCCGAGGTATAGCCTGGGCAACGATTCGCTCGACGATAAGGCGCAGGGCTTGATCGGAGTGAAGGCGGGCAGGCGCTATGGCCGGGTCGGGGCCTTCGGCAAGCTTCGCGCGGGGGTCGTGAACTTCTATGGGCTGAGGATACGCGAGGGCCTCTGCGTTTTTAATCCCGAAACCTCCATCTGCCGGGCGGGGCCGCGAAGCCCCAGCAGGTTCGCGATGGATGCCGGAGCCGTGATCGAGGTCTACCCGATCCGGCGCCTGATCGTGAGAGCGGATGTGGGCGACACCATGATCCGGTTCAAGGATGATTCGCTGCTCGACGATCGCGGCATCAGGGTCAGAGCGCCCGACGGCATCAGCCATAACTTTCAATTCACGCTTGCCGTCGGCTTTCGCTTCTGACCGAAGATTGCTGCCGAAAAGAATCGGAGCGTGCATCCCTCGATCTCGATCGGCATCTCGCGCGTCTCGGGACGCCCGTCCGTCTCCCCGCGAAAGATCACCCATAGCTGTTCGCCAGGGGGCCGCTGAAACGTCGCGGGGGCGGGCGAGCATGAAAGATGCTC
>DATLMR010000380.1:0-13116 GCA_035537555.1 Blastocatellia bacterium | reverse complement strand
TTCGGGAGGCTGTGCCGGGTGTGGCCCCCGATGAATGCTGGAGTCCGATTTCACGACCTCGCCGGTCTCCATAACCTGTTTGAAACGGAAGAGGTCGCCCTTGATCTGCTGCTCCGGAGCTTCCCCGAAGAGCTTGGCTATAGCGGCCCCGAGCGCGCCGGCCGGAGGGTTATACTCTACCTCGACCCAGACCTCCGTGCCGCGGTCGCCGGGCGCTCGCACGAATCGCACGGACCCGAAGTTCTCGACGTCGGAGCCTTCGACCGAGCGCCAGGAGATCAACTCGTTCGGCCTGTCTTCGGTGATCTCCGCGTCCCACTCGACGCTCGTTCCGGCCGGGGCTTTCGCCACCCAGTGTGAGCGCCTTTCATCCAGCACCTGTACGGATTCAAGATGTTCCATGAATTGGGGCAGCTTCCCGAAGTCCCTCCAGTAACGGTAGAGCTCTTCGGCAGGACGCCTGATCGTGATTGCCTGCGCGTAAGCCAATCCGCCGTGCATGCCCGGCTTGGCGCTGAGTTTCTGGGCGTCGTACATGTCGAGCGCCGTGACTCCAAGCACGGACGCCGTCACAAGCGCGACCCTGCCGCGGTCGTTGTCACTCGACGCGAGAGCCACGCCCAGCAGAGAGAGGTCCATAGCATCGCCCGCTACTCTCGACCAGACCCAGCCCGCGGGCCTCCGCTCCGTCAGGATGCCGACCCCGCTTAATATCTCGCGCACTCCCATCACGCGTAATAGGATGGGGTGGTCCTTGCGAAGGCCGATCAGTCTGGCGAGCCCCCGGGGTGCCAGGACCTCCGCGAGCCCCAGGCCGATGCTGAACCATCCCAGGCCGGTCGCGATCCGTTCCTCGCCCGAATCCTTCGCCTTTTGCTGCCACCTTTGCTCACGTTGCCGCAGGTAGCGCCTGTCCATCTGGTCGCGCCCCCGCGCGCTTTGATCACGTTGAGTATCTTCCACCCGCGCAGGCGCGGGAGCGCGTCTCGTTTGCTGGATTGCCATACTAACCCGCCTTTCTAGGCCATCCGCGAAGCAGCCCGGTAGCGTTCGACTACGGGGGTGCTTCCGGCATTTCCGGCCCTTTTTTTAATGCCACGATTGCCGCTCCTGTCCTTCCGGCATTCGTCCCGGGGATGGATGAGCAGCGCTCTCTTATTCCGGTCTAATCTCTAATTGCCAGCACTCCTGGCGCGGCAGCATAGAGATCAGCCCGGATTGTCATTATTCAAATTATTGGAAACAGCAGAGTGGATTGAAGGCGCGAACTCCCGCGTTCTTGCGATACCCCTGTCAGTTGAACCGCGTCCTGACGGGGTCGGACATATTTCAACCCAAACGTTAGCATATGTAAATCCAGCAAGCACCGTGCCCCGTTTTTATCTCTCTCAAAGGCGGGCGAAGGTAAATCGTCGGGCAAAATCGTACATGCGGGCGGGGTGTTTTCGTAAAGGTATGGGGCGTCTTTGGGTATAAGGCGGGGGTATAATGCGAGGGATATAATGCGGGCCGGCTCCGTTTGAAGGTGCCGGCCCGTCAAGAGGCAAGGGCCGCGCGATGGTCTGTCGGGTCAGATGTATAATGCCGGTCTTTTATTGCACAGGCCACCGCCGGCCGGTTACCGATTATAAAAGGTTATATCTTCCGAGGATCGACGCGCTGTTTCGTATGAAATGCGCGCGTTCTATTCTTAGAGGTAGACCCGTCTACTTCTTTCCTGCCAGCACTGAATCTTTCGCGGCCTTGGCGACGCGGAACTTTACTACGGTCTTAGCCGGAATCTTGATCGATTCGCCTGTCGCAGGGTTGCGTCCGGTGCGTGCTTTGCGCTGCTGCTTCACAAGCTTGCCGATGCCCGGAACGGTGAACTCGCCGTTCTTCTTCGCTTCGCGATAAGCTATGTCACTCAGAGACTCGATAAACTGTGTCGCGGTCTTCCGGTTGGTGCCGGTCGCTTCCGCAAGCTCTGTCGCGAGTTGCGTCTTTGACATTTTCTTTCCTGCTTTTGATGTTGCCATAGAATCGTGTTTCTCTCCTTACTATTAGATATTGGTCTGTCCTTGTACAGGGACTCGTGAAGCGGCGCGTGACCAAGCGACTACAACCTGGAGGCGCAAGCGCATTTGCCGCTCAAATAGAAACCCCTGCTTTGGCCGCCCCGCAAGAGCCAGCAAAACAGGGGATCAACTTCGACGCGAAGATTACTACACTCATTTAGAACTTGCAACCTAAAAGGGCGGGAAATCCTCAATTTTATTGAGGAAATTTGATCATCCGGCTCAAGCGCTCTCTTTTGCGCGGGCTCGTCTAATAATCGCTCCGCTCCGCTTTCATCTATAATTATTGACTGGCCGCCGGTACCGGTGAGAGAATTCGAGCCGTGAGTTTTACTGACAGCTTCAGGCCCCGATAAATCGACCGCCTGATCGATCGCGAGCGCCGGACTCTTCTTTCAATAAGGTACGCGCCCCGTTAGGCGAGTAGGAAATCATGCTGCCGTTACGCAAACAGGAATATAAGCCGGCCGATCTCCCGGCGAGATGGAACATCGGTATCGACAGACGCCGCGTGGGAGTTTTTGTAGGGCTCGCGCTGATCGCGGGCTTCCTCTTCGGCTTTGGCACGGCAAAGTACCTGACAGGCAGGGAGGCAAGACAATTGCCCCCTCTTAGCAGGGCCGAAGCCGCCAGGAAGCCTTCCCAGGAAGAGCCGCGCCCTTCCGGCAATTATCGCGTGAGCCGCGTGCTTCGCGGAGACACCCTTGAGGTAGAGACGATCGGGCCGGTGCGCCTCATCGGCATCGAGTCGCCCGACGGCAAGCTCCCCGCGGAGGTCTACGCCGCCCACGGTCAGAACGCCCTCGCCTTCGCGGAGAAATCTCTTCTGGCGCAGGACGTGAAGATCGAATACGACCCGGCGAACGCGACTCGCGCGAACAAGGATGAGTCGGGTCGCACGCTCGCCTACGTCTATACCGCGGACGGAGCGCTCTTCAACGCCGAGATGGTCAGGCAGGGCCACGCCTTCGTCAGGAGCGGCGAATCCTTCAAGCTCGCCGACCAGTTCCGCGCCTTCGAGCGCGAGGCCATGCAATCGATGCGAGGCGTCTGGGGACAGGCGGGCGCGCTCTCGGCTTCGGCCTCCCCGCCTCCGGCCCAGGATGAGAAGGCGCGCAAGCTTTCGCCGCTTCAGCCCTCGGAGGTAGGCCCAAACATACCTGCGCTCTCCGGCTCGACGCCTGCTGCTTCCGTTCCATCGGATCAAACCGTCTTCGTTTCCGGCGACCGGGTCTATCACAGATCAGGATGCCCGGACCTGGGGAAGAAGCGGCGCGCCATGTCGATCACCGAATCGCGGGCCGCGGGCTACACGGCCTGTAGCCGGTGCTTTGCCTCGACCGTCTTGAAAGCTCCCTGATTTCTGTTTCAATCCGGATTGCGCCATTGTACAATCGAGCGCCTCGGAAGCGATCTGCCAGCAGGACCGGGCCGATACGAAGTATGTATCGACTGATGCTCTATACTAGATTCCGTATCGTACCGTAGAGCCATTCACGCCCAGGCCCGGTGCCGGACAAGCCTCTCAAGCTGATAAGCCCCGAAGGAAAACAATAAATGGGATCACGTTCAATCGGGCGGTGTATTCTCGCCTTCCTCATCATTTCGGTCGCGGGTATAACTCTGACTCGGGCGGGCGGCGAAGCGACGGCGTTCGCCGCGTCGAAAAGCCGGAAGCCTTCCATCGCGAAGAGGGCGAGACCGGCCCGCGCGCCGAATGTAATTTCGCGGCGATCAGGAAAGCCGTCTTCAAAACACTGCGGCGAATGCGCGGCAAGGGGCCGGAAGCGCGCCGCCCTCTCGAGGGTAGCAAAAGCGCCGCCCTGCAAGAGGCCCGGCTACATGAACCCGGCCGTCAAGGGAGAGTTCAACTCGGCCCTGCGCGATTTGAAGCGGTCCGGCATCAAGCCCCTAGTGACGAGCACGTGGCGCTCGTCGGAGCGCCAGGCGGAGCTTCACAGATGCTCGCGCAGCAAGCGTTGCCGCAGAGCCAATCCCGGCCTATATTACGCGAAGCCGGCGGGCTCGTCTCTGCACGAGGCGGGTTTCGCCGTCGATATATCGGGCATAGCTTCGGGGCCTCGGGGGGCGAAGCGCCTGACGCCTCGTGGACGCCGCATAGTCCGGGTGATGCAGAAGAACGGATTCAAGTGGCGGTACGGCCTCGCCGACCCCGCGCATTTCGAGGCGGACCCGAAAAGGCACGGCTACCGCAGCGCCAGTCAGGCCATAAACCTGAGCCAGTCGAAGTGCCAGGTCAGGCTGATCTCCGGTAAGAAAAAAGCGGACAGGAAGAGCTCGCGGGCTTTGAGGCAGATATCGAGGTCGGGCAGGCCGGGCTCGCACAGGTCCCGGGGCTGATTCAAGTGAAGGCCCGCGAATCCGGGCCGATCGCTTCGCCGGCCTCTGTTCCGCGCTCGGGCGGCCGAGGCGAATCATTCGGCATGAAGGGTCAGGACTTCTTCTCCCCGGCGATCAATACGCCGGTCGTCACGACCGACTTCACTCCGGGGATCTTGCGCAAGGCCTGCGCCGCCTTCAACAATTGCTCTTCGTTATCGACGGTCCCGCGCAGGGTGACCACGCCCGCGTTGCTATCGACTGAAAGGCTCAGGTCCTGAAGGTCGGGGTCGGAATCGAGGGCCTTTTCTATGTCGTCGTTGATCTTCTCGTCTTTCGCGTTGACCTCCCGGCGCTTCTCCTCGGGGACGACCTGAAGCTGGTTGTTCACGCTCTTGACTCCCTCGATGCCCTTCACGACGCCTTCGGCCGCGTCCCTCGCGTCGTTGGTATCGACCTTGCCGCTCAGCGTCACGGACTGGTTCTGCGTGACGACGTCCGTGGCAAATCCGCTCGTGCGGCTATCCGCGATCAAGGCGAGCTTCGCTTTGGTCGTAATCCATGAATCGCTGTGATTCCCGTCCTCGCGGCCCGCGCTCCCGTTCCCGTTCGCGTTGGTCGCGGCCGCCCTGTTGGCGTTGCCGCTCTCATTGGCATTTTCAGGGGTCGCGCAGCCGAAAGCGGCCACGGCAAAACCGGCGACTATGACTATGAGAAGTTTTCGCATCATCGGAACCTCGATATTATCCGCCGGAAATGGCGGTGGATTGGACAGACATCACGGCCATAAGCATCCGGACCGCCGACTGTTGCAAGACCCTATGTTATAGCCCTAAACCCCTTTGATCAAGGCAGAGCATGATTGCGAAGGCGCGCCGTTAGGTGCTAGCCTGATCGACGACGCGCCGAAATAATACAAAGCGAGGTATCGAATGGGAGACAGGCTGACCGTAATCGCCCGGATGAAAGCAAAGCCAGGTATGGAGGAACGGCTGAAGCAGGAGCTGCTGAGCCTGCTTCAGCCGACCCGGGCGGAAGAGGGATGCATCAACTACGACCTGCACCAGTCCATGCAGGACGGCTCGCGCTTTCTCTTCCACGAGAACTGGGAGAGCGAAGAGTGCCTGAAGAAACACTCGCAGTCCGAGCACCTCAAGAGCTTTCGCGCCCGCGTCGGAGAGATGCTCGACGGCCCCACGGAAATAGAGATATGGAAAGCGCTTTGAGAAACAACCTGAAATATATCAGTGAAATCCTCCTGGCGCTCATCTGCTCGAATCTCTTCGCATGCCTGCCCGAGGGCGCGAAGGCCCGCGCGGCAGGCGAAGATCAGGCCGGGCAGACCGCCTGGGTTGAAAAGACCCTCGCTTCATTCAGCCTGGATGAGAAGATCGGGCAACTGATAGTCCCCGCGATTGTCGGAATGTTTCGAAGCCAGGACAGCGAGGCCTTTCGCCAGGTCCGCCGCGACATAACCGAGTTCCACGTCGGAGGCTATCTGCTGCTCGGCGAAACCTCGACGATTCACGAGCCCGCCGGGGCCGCCCTGCTCATTCGCCGCATGCAAGAGATGGCCGGGACGCCTCTATTCATCGCGGCGGATTTCGAAGGGGGCGTCGGGCTGCGCTTCACGGGAGCCACCCGTCTGCCCCGAGCCATGGCCATCGGCGCGACCGCCAACGAAGAGATGGCCTTTCAAGCCGGGCGAATTACGGCGCGCGAAGCGAAGGCGCTCGGGGTCAACGTCAACTTCTACCCGGTGGTCGATGTCAACAACAACGCGCGAAACCCGATCATCAACATCCGCTCGTTCGGGGGCGATCCGCAGATGGTCTCCCGCATGGCCCGCGCCTACATTCGGGGCTCGCAATCGGAAGGCGTCATGGCGACGGCCAAGCATTTCCCGGGACACGGCGATACGTCAATCGACTCGCACCTCGACCTGCCGTCGATAGATATAGACCGCGCGCGCCTCGACGCCGTCGAGCTCCCTCCATTTCGAGAGGCCATATCGGAAGGGGTCGGAGCAATCATGAGCGCCCACATCGCCCTGCCTCGGATCGATGCCAGCTCGCTGCCCGCTACCCTCTCATCCCGATTGATGAGCGAGCTTCTCAGAAAAGAGCTGGGGTTCGGCGGAGTTATATTCACCGACGCCATGAATATGCTCGGGATAGCCGACCGCTACCCCGAAGGAGAGGCCGCGGTCAGGGCCGTCAAGGCCGGGGCCGACGTGGTGCTCTACCCTATAAACGTAGAGAAGTCCTTCCTGGCCCTCAAGCGGGCGGTTGAAACGGGCGATATTCCCGAGTCGCGCATCGACGAGTCCGTGCGCCGCATATTGAAGGCCAAGGCCCGCCTCGGAATCCACAAAGAGAGGGTTGCCGACATCGCGAATCTCGACCGCGCGCTCGGAAGCACGGAGAATCAGCTCGCCGCCGGTCGGATCATAGAGAGCGCCATCACGCTCGCCCGCGACAGCCGCGGCGTGCTGCCCTTGCGCCTGAAGCCCGAGCAGAGAGCGCTCTTCATCTCGATGGTCGATAACAACGAAGGGTGGAGGGACGGCACGCCCGGCCTCGCTTTTCAGACCGCTCTCAGAAAGCGCCATCCCAATGTCACGGCGGTCGGCGTATCGGACCAGACCGCGCCGCCCGAGCTGAGCCTGATAAAGAAGATGGCCGCCCTCTCAGACGTGATCATTGTCAACGCTTTCATTCGGGTGTCGGACTCCAAGGGCTCAATCGACATGACCGAAGGCGAGATCAACCTGCTTAAGCACCTCTCGTCTCTCAAGAAGCCCTTCGCCTTCGTGCTGTACGGCAGCCCGTACCTCATCGCTTCCGTGCCCGAGCTTCCAACATACGTGCTCGCGTATGAATATTACCCGGCGGCTGAAGAGGCGGCACTGAGGGCGGTACTCGGCGAGATCGAGTTCAGGGGGAGGCTCCCCATTGAGCTCCCGGGCTTTTACCCCATCGGCTATCGGAAGTAGTTTCGGGCTGCTCCCGCCTCCTTGACCTCGGCGGGCAAATTATGGAGCATGAGCACTTCAGGCCCGGGAGAAGATATGCACCAAGAGGAAGGCGAAGAGAGAACGTTCACGCTGAGCGAAGCGCGCAGCCTTATACCAAGGCTGCGAAAGCTGCTCGCGCGAATCGCCCGAGAGCGCGAAGCCTTGATGCGCCTGAGAACCGAGCTCGACCGCGCGCGGGCCAAAGCCGAATACGGCGGCGGCAGCCCGCTCGGCGCTACCTACCTGACCCACCTGATCTCCTTCAGCGAAGCGGTTCAGGAGGTCGAACTCATCGGCGTGCACGTAAAAGACTTCCGAACCGGCCTCGTGGACTTTCCCCACGAAAGAGAGGGCCGCATAGTCTATCTCTGCTGGAGGCCCGATGAAGACGAGATAGGCTGGTGGCACGAAGTCGATTCGGGTTTCGCCGGTCGCCAGCCTCTAACGGACGACTTCGATTGAACGACGCGCGCCGGCCTCTAGCGAACACGCCGATCCATCAACCGGAGAGAATAGTGGAAAAGGCTGTCTATCACCTGGTCGATGTCTTTACGAACCGGGCGTTCGGCGGCAATCAGCTCGCCGTCTTTCCCGACGCCCGCGACATCCCCTCCGAGCTGATGCAAAAGATAGCCCGGGAGCTGAACCTGTCGGAAACCTCTTTCGTCCTTCCGCCTGAGGGCGCGGACAGCGACTTTCGGCTCAGGATATTCACCCCGGCAATAGAGCTTCCGATGGCCGGGCACCCGACTGTCGGCACCGCCTTCGTGCTCTCGCGCCTGGGGCTTATCGACCCGTCGGGAGGCGCGCGATCCGTGCGCTTCCAGGAGGGAGTCGGGATCATCCGCGTAGGCCTTGAATTTCCGGAGGGCGCGCCCGCCATCATAACGATGGAGCAGCCGCTCCCGATATTTTCGGACCCGCCCCTGGACAGGCGGAGGGTCGCCTCCTTGCTGTCGATAGACGAGGCGGGGCTCGACCCCGGCCTCCCCGTGGAGGTCGTCTCCTGCGGCGTGGCGTTCCTTTACGTTCCTATCAAGAACCTGAAGACTGTCAGAGCGCTAAAGCTGAGGGCGGATCTCTGGGAAGAGACGTTGAGAGATTCCGAGGCTCCGCACGTATTCGCCTTTACGAGGGAGGTCGAGCGGCATGGCTCTACCGTCCACAGCCGGATGTTTGCTCCGGCCATGGGAATTGCGGAAGACCCCGCGACCGGCGCGGCGAGCGGCCCGCTCGGGTGCTACCTCGTAAAGCACGGCATCGCGGCGGCAGGGGAATCGATTATCAGCGAGCAGGGTATGGAGATGGGGCGGCCCAGCTTCATCCGGATCGAAATAAGCCTGGAGGCGGATAAGGGGTTCTCGGGCGTGAGGGTAGGAGGCGAATGCGTCTATATGGGTGAAGGCTTCCTGAACCTTTGATCAAGCCGGGGCAAGCAGCCGATCATTCTGTGAGAATCAGTTGCGCCTGAAATTGAGAAAGAGGAGATCGGATGAAAGATCAGACCGACCTGCGGCTCTCTTCTCGTCGCTCCGCTTCGTCGCGGTACTTGCGGTCTTCGATCTCTCGCCCGTCGGTTCCATGCATGCCGGTCTTAAAACTTCGGATGCCTTCGCCGAGGCCCTTGGCAAGCTCGGGTATTCGACGCGCGCCGAAAAGCAGGACGATGATCAGAACTATAATTAATAACTCAGGCATTCCCAGGCCCATCATAATAATTTTCCTCCCGGAGGCCGCTCTTTAACGCTCTTGATTGTAGACCCCGCCTCCACCCCTGTCAAATCCAAAACCATGGGCGGTTTCTTGATTTTGGCAGTACGAGCCGATATACTCCGCCACTGGCTCGACTGACAACCTTTCCAAGTATTACGCCGCGATATTGCAGGCAAGGAGGTAACAGATACCGGGAAGCAGGGTAATTCTGTAACCCGACGAAGAGGCTTGAAGGTTGGCTGAAGGCTTTCTCTTATAGGATCAGACAGGCACGTTCATATGACTCTGGCATGCCCGCAATGCAAATCTTCGGTCTCTCGTGAGAGGCAGCGCTTCTGTTACCGGTGCGGCCACGACCTTCGCGCCTTCTACGACTCTCTGAGCGCGCCCGTGAAAGAGGACTCGCTCAATTTGGGGACCGCGATGTTCGGCTCGCCCACGGAAGGCAGGACGCCGCGCCCCTCGACCGTAACGGGGGAACAGCCTGTCGCAAGGGAGACCGGAGAGCAGTCGCTCGACCCCGAAACGCTCGCGATCGACCCGGTCGATGTCACGGCCGAGGCGTCCCCCCTCCGGCCCGAAGGGGAGAATAAGGCCACTCTCCGCATACTCTTGCCGACAGGCGACGTTTTCGACAAAGAGCTCGTGAACGCGGAAGCGCAGATGGGCAAAGGCCCGCGAAACGATATCGTAATCGCGGACCCGGCCGTCTCGACGACCCACGCTCTGATTAAAGCCGAGAAGGATGGGTATATGCTCACCGACCTGGGCAGCCGGAACGGGACCCATCTCAACGGGGAGCGCATAACGGAGCCGCGCCGCCTGAGCCACGGCGATGTCATAGGGCTCGGGCTCTCCAGGCTCACGTTTCGCCTGAACGATTACAGCGAGACCGGGGCGATCCAGAAGGATGAGATGAATGCCTTGCCGAGCCGCTCGACGCCTCCGCCGCTGACGGAAGATTCGCTCGCGCAGGCGCTCTCCGCCGAAGGCTTGATCCCGAGCGGCGAGGTTGCCCGGCTGAGAGAGGAGAAGGCCGGTCGCAGGCTCTATCGCGCGCTGATCGAGACGCGGGCTATCGCCGAGGAGAAGCTGCGGGATCTGATGAGCCGGATTTTCAAGATACCGGTGGTCGATCTCGCGTCCGCCGATATGGATGAGGCTCTGGCGACGAGGTTCCCTGCGAGGCTCGCGCGCGCGCGCCAGATCTTTCCCATAGCCGTAGAATCCAACCGGCTCGCGCTGGCGGTGGCTGACCCTACCGATACCGATGCGGTCGATGAGGTGAAGCGCGAGCTGGACATGCCGGTCGATGTGCGCCTCGCGACCGCGTCCGAGATCACATATCAGATCGAGAGACATTACAGCCCCAAGCTCATCGGCGTGCTGCCGACGGGCGATAAACTCGAATACCAGATCACACATCTAGAGACCGAGATCGGCAAAGCGGCCCACAATCACATCGTCCTGGCCGACCAGACCGTCAGCAACACGCACGCCGTGGTGCTCGCGCGCGACGGCGCCTACAGCATCGTAGATCTCGGAAGCCGCAACGGGACTTACCTCAATGGAGAGCGGCTCGGAACGCACGCCCAGGTACTGCGACACGGGGACGCGATACAGCTCGGCAAGACGGTTCTGACCTTCAGGAACCCCGAAGAGACCGCGGAGAACATCACGGCCGTACTTTCGGAAGAGACCGTAAACGAGATACGCAGGCGCGCGGACAAAGAGCCCGGCCCGAAGGCGAGCGCCTCGACCGCCCCGTCGCCTATTCCCGACGCGGCCGCCCCGCGACCAACTCCCGGAACTTCCAAAGACCAGCCCGGAATCTCCAATGAGCCGGCCCCGGAGGCTCCTCCCGTGGTGATCCCCGCGACCGCTTCAGCACTCGACACCCAACACGAGGAGGAGAAGAAGAAGAAGAAAAAGAAGAAGAAAGTCGAAGAGGAGCGCATTAGAGCCGCGTACATCCGGGCCATAGGGACCGTGGTAGGGCCGCTTCTGGGCGCGGCGGTGACCGTGGTGCTGTCGATTCTTTTCATCCGGTACCAGAACGCGGCTCCAACCAAGCCTCACCTGACCGGCGGCCCGGCCAACACGAGCACCGAGAGCCCGGCCCCCGCGCGAAAGTCCAGGGTCTCTATCGCGCCCAACGCCATCGCTCAGCTACCCGGCGGCACATTTGAAGCGAGCGGAGTGATCCAGGTGCCGAACAGTGACGCGGTCCTTTTCATCGACGACGGCAGCCCTAAAAAAGTATTCCATATGACCGTGGACGGCGAAGGCCGCGCCGGAGAGATCAAAGAAGTGCCGCTCGACATAAATATTCATGATCCGGAAGGCATCACTTACGGCGGCGGGTACTTCTACATAATCGGCTCTCAGTCCGACCCGGCGGGCGGCAAGCGAAACGGCCTCGCGCGATTCGCCTTCGACCCGGCGAGCCAGATGGTCCAGGGACAGCCGGAGGTTATCGAAGACCTGCGGAGCTTCCTCATCGAAAACGTGCCCGCGCTTAAAGGGGCGGGCGAGCCGCCCGGTTCGGAAGGCGGCCTCAATATCGAAGGCATCGCGTGGGACCCGACCCACGAGAGCCTGCTCCTGGGCCTTCGCTCTCCGCTCGTGGACGAGCAGGCCCTCCTGGTGCCTTTGAGGCTGCGCGACCCTCGCGGACCCTTCAGCCGAGAAAACCTTATCGTCCGCGAGGCGCAGCCGATACGCCTGAGCCTCGGAGGGCTCGGCATTCGGGACATTCATTACGATACCCGCCTCAAGTCCTTCCTCATCATCTCGGGCGCGACCGAGATTCAGAAGAAGACCGACTTCAAACTATGGGTGTGGGCCGGAGATACGGACCCGGCCAATGCGGGCACGACGCCGGGCGAGGAGGCCACCCTCGATCGCGACATGAAGCCCGAAGGCGTGGCCCACATGAGGGTCGGCGGAAAGGACTTTATCTTCATCGTCGGAGACGCCAGCCGCTATCTCAAGGCCGATTACGCCGCCGGCCAATGATCCCCGCCGCGCTCCCCTAAACCGCCGCCCATCAGCAAGAGTAGGATAAGATACCGAGCATCTTAAAATAGTGTTGCAAAAAGGCATTTCTTGATCTAATATCCCCCGCGACCCCCCAGAATCGATCAGGAGCTCTCAACACACATACCAGTATTAGAGGCCCTATCCAGGGCGCGGCGCCTTCGGCAAGATCGCGCGGATGCGCGCGGCCGAAACGGGCCGCGGATAAGAATCGACGGCAAAGGGAAAGCGGATGAGTGACCTCACAGGCGGATCGTTGTCGGGGGATAGAAGCGAGCCTGCAAGAATTCTGATCATCGACGATGAAGAGGCGATCCTTTCGGTCCTCTACTCTCTTCTCTCTGACCGCTACGAATGCCGGACGGCGACGAGCGCGGTCGAGGCTCTGGAGTACCTCAGGGAGAAGAGCTACGACCTTGTGCTGAGCGACATAATGATGCCCGGCATGAGCGGCCTCGAACTACTTAAGGAGATCACCCGCCGTGCCCGCGACACGGTCGTAATACTGATCTCAGGCAACCTGAACATCCAGAGCGCGATTGAAGCCATGCGGCGGGGCGCCTACGATTACGTGACCAAGCCTTTCAACCTTTCGGATGTCGAGGCGGCGGTGCATCGCGCGCTCAGGCACCAGACGCTCGTGAAGGCGAACCGGCAGTACGAGCAGCACCTGGAAGAGCTCGTCAGCCTCAGGACCGGGGAGCTGAGCAGGGCGAACAGCCATCTGAATACGACCCTCGAAAGATTGTACGTAAATTATCGCGCGACCCTGCGCTCGCTCGCGGCCGCGCTCGAAGCCCGCGACGTCGAGACGAAGGGCCACTCCGAGCGGGTCGTCGCGTACTGCATACGCCTGGGCAGGCAACTGGGGCTCGGCGAGAGCGCCCTGGTAACGCTAGAGCACGGGGCGCTGCTGCACGACATCGGCAAGATCGGCTTGCCGGATGCAAT
>DATLMR010000379.1:0-14287 GCA_035537555.1 Blastocatellia bacterium | reverse complement strand
GCATCACTTTCACGCCCGTGATCCCGGCCTACGCCAACAGGACCGACCGGCTGGCGGCGAGTCAGGTCCTGCCTGACGTGGTGCGGGCAAGGCTGATCTTCAGGTCGAGCCCGTTATCAGAGTTCCCGGTCGATGTCATAGGGCGAGTCAACACGGGAGTAAAGCTGATCCATCCGACCAACCCTCGCAAGGCCAGCACGGTCCTCTTCCAGAGGTCGGGCGACGAGTTTAAGATCACGTATGGCATCTTCGATTCCAACTTGAACGTGCAGAGGGCGCGTTACGAGTTCTTCGATTCGAGGGGCCGCGCCGTCGGGGAGGCTTTCGAGGTCGATCTCGCCGAGACCATTCGCGGCAGGAATCTTGTCAGAGGTCAGAGCTTCACCGTAATGCAGCGATTCGCCGGAGCTTTGAACAATCCGGCCATCGCCAGCGTGCGGGTGACCGTTTTCGATGAGGAGTCGAGCGACACGGCCGCCGGACAGCTCGGCGCATCGACGAGCGCCCTGGCGGCTCTCGAATCGGTCTCGAAGCTCGGGGGAACGGCGATAATCCTCCCGGATTTGTGGCTCAGGTCCCGCGAGTAGAATGAGTAGAATTGAGCTCCAATCGAAGAAGGACGCAGGTATACGATAGGAGAACCATGATTATGAGCAGATACGCGGCAATCGGAACGGCGCTGGCGCTGGTTTTGACGACGTGCCTGGGAGCAAGGCCCGCGAGCGCAAGCGGAGAAGAAGAAGGCGACGGCCCGATTCGACTCTACACGACGGCGATGGCAGGGCCGATCGGCTCTATCAACTCGGCCGGGCAGGTCGCAATCGACGGTCGGCCCTTCATCGGAAGCCGGTCCCTCTGGGGCGGCGAAGTGATTCAAGCCCCCCCGGACCGAAGCGTGCGGATAGGCTTCGATGGGATAGGGCAGGTCACCTTGAACCGGGGCGCGCAGGCGCGATTCTCGGCGGGCCGCGCCGAATCTCAACTCGTGCTCGTCGCGTCCATATTGAGCGGAGATGTAAAGATCAGCCTCCTACAGGAAGCGGGGGCCTACGTTCGCGCTTCAGGCTCTACTTTCACCGCGTCTCGCGGGGCCGATTTCCTTGTCGGAGTGCGGGAAGGCGAGGCCAGCCTGAGCACTCTCTCGGGAGTAGTGGAGCCGGGAGGGCAGGCCGCACAGCGGCAGTACAAGCTGCGCCCCGTAGGGCTGGGGTCGAGTATCAGCGTCCGCGCGCGCAGCACAAGGCAGATTCAGATTCAGGTCACGGATGAAAACGACAAGCCGGTGCCGGACCTGCCCGTGCTGTTCCTGCTCGGCGGGGCCGGCGGGCAGAGCGCCGGATCGCTCAGCGCGGGCGCGGTTGCCGGAAGCTCGGTCACCGCGACGACCAACGGGCAGGGCCTGGCGACGGTATCGTTTACGGCCGGGCCGAACTCGACGACCGACTCTCTCACGGCTCGCGTCGAAGGCACCGACAATTCCACCACCTTGCAGATCAATGTCTCGCGCGGCGTGGGATTCTGGTCGACGCGAAACTCGCTTATAATATTGGGCGCGGTCGCCGCCGTGGGAGGCGCCGCGGTCGCAGCGAGCGGCGATGGGAATGGGGAGCTAAGACCCGTGCCTCCGCCGGTAGTCAATCCGTGATCGGGCGGCACGAGCCTCGATCCGGCCGGGAGTAGGATTATGATAAGAGTTAATGCGTTTCGGATCGGAATTCTCGCCTCTTTCCTCACCTGCGCTTTCGCGCTCACAAGCGTCTCGGCGGGCGCGGCGGGCGAGGACCAGCGCGCGCGCGGACTCAAGATCAAGGTCGGAGCCACGAGCCAGGAGGCCGCTTCAAACGAGCCGGTCGAGCTCTGGGCCGTGCTGATCGGCGTGTCGAGGTACAAGTACGGAGATCAGAATATCGACGGGTACCAGATCGGCAATCTCAAGAATGCGGCCGATGATGCGCAGGCCATCTATGATTTCCTGCGGAGCCCGGAGGGGGGTGGCTTCCGGGACGAGACCGAAGGCGGGCACATGGTCATGCTCAAGGACGAGCAGGCGACGAAAGAGAACGTCGAAAAGGCCCTCGCCAAAATCAGGAAGGCGAAGCCTAACGACTACTTCGTCATCTACATCGCCGCGCACGGCTCGCTCGTTCCGTACCGCGCGCCCGGATCGAGCTCTACGGTCGATGTCCCTTACTTCGTCCTTCACGACACGGATTTGCGAAACCCTTTGGGCACGGCTATGAGGATGGACTCATTCCGCCAGGCCGTGAGCGAGATCCCGGCCAGAAAAGGCATCGTGCTCTCCGACACGTGTCACAGCGGGGGCGTCCAGCTCGCCGGGCGCGACGCGGGCGACACGTCGAGCCGCGCGAATAACAGGTACATAGAAGAGATGAACCGGGTCGCGACCGGCGTCGGCTTCATCTCCGCTTCGGACCAGCTCGAACAGTCCTTCGAGCGAGACGATCTGAACAGGGGCGTCTTCACGCATTGCCTGCTCCAGGCGCTCGCGGGCAACGCCGACGTGGATAAGGACTATAAAGTAACCTTTAACGAGCTCGTCTCTTACCTGCGCGAAGAGGTGCCGCGCCTCACGGAGGGAAAGCAGCACCCGCATTACAACACGACGGCTATCGAGGCCAACTACCTTCCGCTGTCGGTAGTCAACTACGCGGATAGCGTCGTGGACGCGGGCGGCGAGTACGGGCTTCTGGTGATGCGAACTCCCGACATCGACGGGGTCGAAGTGGCCATCGACGGCTCGCCGGTCGCCACGCTCGACAGCCGAATCCAGCGATCCATCAAGGTGAAGTCGGGCGCGCGCAACATATCTTTTACCCGGGGAGAGATGAAACGAAATCTCCTGGCCACCGTCGAGCCGGGCCAGGCGAAAGTAGTCGAAATAAACCTGACCTTCAGCGAGAGCGAGGAAGACTCTCTCGCCGAGCCGACCCGCGAGCAGGTCAACGTCTTTCTGCGGGAAGAGAAAGAGCCGTCTAAGCAGGCGAAGGACTCGTTCCTCAAAGGCGTCGAGAGCTTCAACAAGCAGCGGTTCGACGAAGCGGTCAATCTCTTCACCCAGGCCATTCAGGCGACCGGGAACGCCTACGCGGACGCCTTCGTCTATCGCGGCCGCGCCGAACAATCTCTCGGGCGCAAAGAGGCCGCCATAGCCAGTTTCAAGGCGGCACTGGCCCTGAGACCTTCGGACTTCGAGACCCAGACGCTGCTCGCCGAAGCGAAATTCAATGCGGGCTACAACGTCGAGGAAGTCGTCTCGGACCTGCGGGGCATAATCAGCCGCCACCCGAACTTCCCCTTCGCGCGCGTGGTCTACGGAGACGTTCTCCTGCTCAGGAGGGACTTCGTCGGCGCGGAGAGAGAGTTGAGGCGCGCGCTCACCAACAACCCGCAGTACCCGCCCGCCCGCCTGATCCTCGCCGACGTGCTTACCTATCAGGACTCCAAAGAGAAGCAGAGGCGCGCGGTGGACGAGGCGGAGAAGGCGCTCCAGCTCTTCGAAGATATATCGCGCAAACAGGTATCCGCATCTCGCGGGCTCAGGCGGCTCTCGATCTCACACGTGATATTCGGCGGAGGCCGTTACGTCAACGAGGCGGCCATGGCCGAAGCGCACCACGTCCTTGCCAAGGCTCTCACGCGCATGGTCGAGCGCGACGACAGCCTCCCGAACCCTGAAGCGTACCTCGCGAAAGCGCGCGGTCATATTCAGGAAGCGATGAAGCTGGCGCAGAAGGTATCGGATAAGCGCCGGATGGTCCTCTTGCTCGACACGAGCGCGCAGAACTACCTGCTCGGCGGAAACGTGGCGGGCGCGATCACGGACGCGCAGGCGGCGCTGAAATCGAGCGAGGACCTGCCCGATCTGAAGGATTTCGCCGAGGCCCATTACACGCTCTACTCCGCATACACGAGCGACCAGAAATTCGCGAAGGCCGCCGAACACCTCGAGAAGTTCATACAGGTGACGGGCTCACAGATGAGCCCCGCCGAGCGGAAGGGCTACGAGGACGAGCTGAAACGCCTGAAGCGGGACAAGGACGCAAACCGGCAGAAGAACTGATCGGAGGTACGGCGGGCCGCTGGCCCCGGAGCCCGGTCTCGTGCTACATTTCAGGCATTCAATCTGTAGCCGTCACACGTCAAAGCTCGAATATGCTGTGAATTGTTATTATTATTTTCGATAGGAGAAGGGATGGCTGAAGTTTTAGAAAAGACGGAGATGTTCGAGAAGCTCGAGCCCATGTCGCATGGCCGGCCTGACCTGAGGAAGAAGAAGCCGAAGATCATCGCCGTCATCATGGACAACTGCACCGGCTGCGCGGGCTCGCCCGCCTGCGTCGAGTATTGCCCCGTCGACGCCTGCATGTTCTGGGTCCCCGACCCCGACTACGTGCCGTTCGGCAGGATCGAGGTCGATCCGAATCTCTGCATCGGCTGCAAGCTCTGCACGAGCAAGGGGCCTGAAGGCACTTTCCTCGAAGGGTGTCCGTGGGATGCCATCGAGATGATGCAGACGGATGAATGGGAGAAGAGGACCGGTTTCACCCTCAATCCCTGATAGCGAAGTGAGCGAAATGACGGAGCGGCATTCAAAGCGCTCACCTGGCCTCGGCGGCGCGTTTTTGAATGAGCTCGATGACCTGAGCCGCCTGTTTGTTCACATCGTCGGGCACGCCGGGTATCTGCCGGGTGAAGTGCTGGATCGCGGGTATGTCTTCGAGCTGCCCGACGATGGCGAGCGCCTTCAATGTCTCCCGCACCTGCTCGGCTGAAGGCAAAAGCACCATGACCGCCCCGCCCGCATCGATCCTCGTATCGTCCGAAGCGATCACCCTCTCGACACGGCCGTTTTCAGTCGCGCGAACTTCGCTTACCTCCCCGTTGTCGCCCTTGATGCGAGCGACGGGAGCGCCCGCGGCTACGGCGATGCCCTCGTCTTCGATTATCATCTCGGTGACCCCGGCTTTTTCGGCGACCAGTGTCCTAGGCTGAAGCATCGCCACAAGCTCGGAGCGGCCCGATTGATCGTTGAACCTGACGAGCTGAAGGGCCGCATTGTGGCGCACGCTGGGGCTGGGATCGCTCAAGAGAGATATGAGCGCGGCGTGGAATTCCTGATGCGCGTTGTCCTGCCCCATGGTCCATGCGGCGATGGTTCGCACTTCGGGAGCCGGATTACGCGAGGCTTCGATTATACGCGGGTACCATCTCTTTACTCCCTGGTCGCCCGCGATAATGCGGTCCCCGATCTGCCCGAGCGCGTGCTGAACGTTGCGAGGCTTCTCCTTATCGCTCAGGTACTCTTCGATCCTGGCGTCTGAGAGCGGGCGGCCGAACCATGTGCCGTACCACGAAAAGAAGGGGATCAGGACGAATAGGGCCACGACCACAAGGATTCCCCAGGGGAACTTACGGCGCGGCGCGGCCGGGGCGAGCGAATCTTCCTCATCGAAGACCTGTTTATCCGTCACGGCTTGGTTTAACTCCTGCTCACTCAAAATATTTATCTGATTCTATAGCAGATTTCGACCGGGCGCGACCTCCAGGGAATTGGCGACGTGATTGGCGGTGGAAATAAGGGGCAGAGAGCCCCGGCTCGGGGCCTAAGGTCACTGCGGGGAGTGCCCGTGGACAGCGCCGGTCTCCTTGTTGCGAAGCGTGCAGGCGCGGTTGGCATAGGCGGTAAGAAAGAGCTTTTCATCCGATAGCAAAGCCTTGCGAAACGCGGAATTGCTCAGGAAAGCGGCTATGCGAACGGCGGCGAAGGTCAGCCCTCCGTACGCGACGAGCAGCGCCGCCGTGGGCATCCTCCGCAGCAGAAGGTCGAGCACGACGTAGACGGAGAGCGCTCCCGCGACGGTGACCGCCTTGCGGAAAGGCGAGGAGGGGTGCGAGAGATAGAAGGATGCCAGTTGAATCGGGATGGCGAGAAGGAGCCAGTAGTTCCCGAAGAAGATCGCGCCCGCCACCGCCGCGAGCGCCGCCAGGACCAGGAGTATCGAGAGCCCCGCGATTACATGGCGGCCCGCCCCCTTCCCCGAAGCGTCCGCCCACTCGGACGCCGCGAGCGGATCGACTCCGATATTGAAGCTGCCGTATTTGACGGCGGCCCGCATCTGCTCGAAATCATCGAACGGAAAGCCGGGTATCTCGCCCGCGCTCGCCCACGGCGTTCTCGGGTCTGAATCCATTGTAATAGAGCTGTCTTTCATACGGGGCCATCGGACGCCGGCCTCAAGAACGCCCCCGCCGTGGGACCCTGGCCGCGCGTTACGGGCGGGACGGGTAAATGTAATAAAGCATCAGGTAGACTACGACCCCCGTGACCGAGACGTAGAGCCACATGGGCAGGGTCCAGCGCGCGACTCTCTTATGGCGCGCGAAATCGGTTTTCAATGCGCGGTAGAGAGTGACGAGCACGAACGGAACGATCAGCGCGGCGAGGAACGTGTGCGTTATCAGGATGGCGAAGTATAGAGGGCGGACCCAACCGGTTCCCTGAAAACCCGTCGCTCCGTGATAGTAATGGTACGTAAGGTAAGAGATGAGAAAGAGGACCGAGGTCGTGAAAGCCGCGACCATGCAGGCACGATGCGCGCTCACGTTATTGCGCCTTATGAAAAAAAAGCCGGCCACGAGCAGCACGGTGCATGTCGAATTCAGGACCGCGTTGACGGTCGGCAGCAGGGTTATATCCATATATCAGGTTATAAGGCGGGCGTTAGAGCTTGTCGTCTCGGGTCTCTTTGCGCCCCTGCACGTCCCTGAAGCGATAGAAGGCCCCGAAGATTCCCGCGAAGATGGCTACAGGAGGGATGAGCATGACGAGCACGGCGAGGTTCATCCCGCGGGCCGCTTCCGCCGCCCGGCCGGAATTGGCGAGCGCCTCTTTGCACAACGCGCACTGTGCGGCCAGCGAGGGGTCGGCGGCCGCCAGCAACAGGGCGGCGGCCGCGAGAAGCGAGATCGGCCAGGCTTTCTTCATGACTACTCCCCTTCCCTTTATACTCTCATCCCCGGAGGTTGACCATGCGGAAGCTGTCCGGGAACAGGATCACGAACAGGCAGAGCAGGACCACGAGGGCGGGGACTATCGTCAGCACGAGGCTCAGGCGCTCGAACTTCAAGTGCATGAAGTAAGCCATGATGAGCGCGGCCTTGATGATCGACAGCCCCATCAGGATGATCAGCATCAAGGTGAGGTTAAGGTGGATGTAGGCGAGGAAGACCTCGATGGCCGTCAAAAACAGCAGGCCGCCCCAAACCAGGATGTTCTGCGCGTTGCTGCCTCCGTGCGCGTGCTCGCCGTGGGCGGGGGCCGCTTCCGCGGGCGCGCTCTTATTGAAGGGGTTCGGAACGAATCCTTTCTCCATAGCCCAGATCAAGGGGTTGATCGCGAATAGCCCCGCGAGCAACAGGCATACGAAGATCAGGAACAGCATGTCGATCCCCGACCTGAAGCGATCGGTCGCGACTGTCCAGATTACGACCAGCAGAGCGCCGATGGAGAGGGCGCCAAGCACCGCGTTCAGCACTACGACTTCGTTCTCTTTCGATTTCGCCATCTAAAGTCCCTCACTCTTTCGCAAGCTCTCGTTGACGCATCGACGGCCTCAATGCGCCTTGAAATCGACCGACAATAAATAGATCAGCGGGAAGACGAACATCCAGACGAGATCTACGAAGTGCCAGTAGAGGCCGCTCACCTCCACGTCCTCGTCCGTGAACTTATTGATGCGAACGGCCACGAGGGCGAGGTATAGAACGCCCGTGAAGACGTGAAACATGTGCAGGCCGGTGATCGAGAAGAACGTCGCGCCGAACATCGGGTCGCCCCAGGGATTCTCCCACGGGAACATCCCTTCGAGCAGCAGGTGGTCCCACTCATAAAGGTGGAGCACGAGGAAGGTGAGGCCGCCGAGTATGGTGCCGAGGATCCACTTTCGCGCCGCTTTCTTGTCGCCCCGCTTGGAAGCCGCCACCGCGAAGACCATCGTCAGGCTGCTCGACAGCAGGGCGAGCGTCATCACCGTGGAGAAGATGATGCTGGGATAAAAGGGGAAAGGCGTGGGCCACTTATCGCTGCCGACGCGCACGTAGCTGTACCCGATCAGCAGGGCGGCGAACGTGAGCGAGTCCGACATTATGAACAGCCACATCCCGAGCTTTCGGTGGCCGACCCGGTAAGGCAGAGCGCCTCCGTTCCAATCTCCCGTCGCCACGTTTTCCACTCTCATATGTGCCATCAACTCACCTCCAGAAGAATAGGAGTAAAAACAGATATATCCACAGGCCATCCATGAAATGCCAGTAGAGGGCCGTTATCTCGACCGCATTCCGCTGCCTCGACCCGATGCGAAGGCGCAGGGCGAAGACGGTCAGGCAGATCAACGCGACGAGGCCGCCGATCAGGTGAATGGCGTGCAGGCTCGTCAGCAGGTAAAAGAAAGAGCTGTGCGGGTTGCTGGCCAGGTAGATCCCCTGCGCCGCAAGGTGACGCCACGCCATGACCTGTCCCCCGAGAAACGCGACTCCCAGGAGAGTCGTCACGGAGATCAGCAGGTTGAAGCGGGAGTACACGTTTCGTCTGAGCGCGCGCCGGGCCAGCTCGAAAGTCCCGCTGCTCGCGAGCAGCACCCCGGTGCTCAGCCAGAGCTCCCACGGCATCTTGATGCTGATCCAACGCCCGGAGTCGGAGTCGTCGCTCAGCCCAGAAGTCTGCCGCACGATATAGGCGCTCGTGAGCGAGACGAAGAGCATCAGGATGCTCGCCAGCCCGACCCACATGCCGATGCGGTACTTCACCGGCTCGATCGCGTCATCGCGAGAGTAGCCGGGCGGCCAGTTCTTCGGCCCCTCCGAGCCGGTCTCATCCGGCCCGTCGCCGCCGTTCGGCCCGCGCATGCCTCCGCCGAGCCCCGACGGCTTGATCTTCACATCGGTAGTTAGACCCCTTGCCATAATCAATCAGAGATCCCCGCAAGAGCGGCTTCCGGCCCGCGCGCCGCGATGAAGAACGATCTCACTCCGCCGGGCTACGCCTTCAGTCACGCGAATCACCCGTCGCTTCTCACTGCTTCGTCCGGCTCCGTCTGCATCGAGTAATCTTTCGACGCGCCGGGAACGCTGTACTCGTAAGGCCCGCGATAGACTTCGGGTTCGATCCCTTCGAAGTTATCGTGCGGCGGCGGCGAAGGGATGGTCCACTCCAGGGTCGTCGCCTCCCACGGATTGTCCGAGGCCTTCGGCCCCTTGAACATGCTCCAGAAGAGGTTGACGACGAAGATCAACTGGACGGCGGCGGTGAAGAAGGCGGCGTAGGAGACGAAGTGAGTCAGGGGCGGGAGCTCGCTCAGGTACTGAAGGTTGTAGTGCGTGGAGTACCTGCGCGGCGCGCCCATCATTCCCATTATGTGCATCGGAATGAAGATGCAGTTGACCCCGATGAACGTGAGCCAGAAGTGGAGCTTTCCGAGCGACTCGCTCATCATCCTGCCGAACATCTTCGGGAACCAGAACTGCGTCCCCATGAATATGCCGAATATCGCGGCCACGCCCATGATCAGGTGGAAGTGCCCGACGACGAAATAGGTGTCGTGCAGAGGTATGTCGATCGAGGTCTGGCCGAGGAAGAGGCCCGTGATGCCGCCCGAGACGAAGAGCGAGACGAACCCGATGGCATAGAGCATCGGCGCGGTGAATCGTATCTGCCCGCCCCAGATCGTGCCCAGCCAGTTAAAGGTCTTGATGGCGGAAGGGACTCCGATAGTGAGCGTGATGAGCGAAAACATGATCGCGGTGCGCGGGTCCATGCCGCTCATGAACATGTGATGGCCCCAGACGAAGAAGCCCAGCAGCCCGATGGCGAAGATGGCGAAGACCATGGCGCGGTAGCCGAAGACGGGCTTGCGCGCGAACGTCGCCAGGATGTGAGAGGTCAGGCCCATGCCGGGCAGGATGGCGATGTAGACTTCCGGATGGCCGAAGAACCAGAAGAGGTGCTGCCACAGGATGGGCGAGCCTCCTTTATGCTCCTCAAGCAGCTTCCCGCTCACGTACTCTCCGCCCGGTATGAAGAAGCTCGTCCCCGCCTGGTGCTCGATTATGAGCAGGATCGCGGCGGCGAGCAGGACGGGGAAAGAGAGGAGCGAGAGCACGGCGGTAGTAAACCACGCCCAGCAGGTGAGCGGCAATCTCATGAGCGACATGCCGCGCGCGCGCATGTTCAACATGGTCGTGATGAAATTGAGCGCGCCGAGGAGCGAAGCGACGCAGAAGAGGCCGATGCTTGAAATCCACAAGATCACGCCCAGTCCCTGGCCCGGCCCCGCCCTCTCGCCTAGCGCGCTCAAGGGCGCGTAGCCGGTCCACCCTCCAATGGGGCCGATGGTGTTCGTGGCGGCGAAGAAGGCCATCATCATCACGCCCAGGGCCAGGAACGTGGTCCAGAAAGAGAGCGCGTTGAGCAGGGGGAAAGCCATGTCGGCCGCGCCGATCTGAATCGGCAGAAAGTAGTTGCCGAACCCGCCCTGCGGCGCCGTCGTGAGGACGAAGAAGACCATGATCGTGCCGTGCATCGTCACGAGCGAGAGGTAGAGATCCGGCGAGATCGTCCCGCTCTCGGCGGCGGTCGGAAAGATCACCTTGAGGAACCCGAACTCCTGATTGGGCCAGGCGAGCTGGAGGCGCATGAGCACTGACAGGACCAGCCCGACGAGCACGGAAAAGAGGGCGAGGAAAAAATACTGGATTCCGATTACCTTGTGATCGAGGCTGAATATGTATTTTCGAATGAAGCCCTTCGGCGGCTCGTGGCGGTGGATCTCGCCATGAGTCGGATGAATCACTTCTGCCATCTTCCACCTCCTGATTTCTTACGCGTGTTGTGTCGATCGACTGCCTTCGGGCCGGCGCGCTGCGGGCCGGATCACTTGTACTGTTGGAGCAACTCGCCCATCCGCGTCTTGAACTCTTCGTCGGCCTTCGTCGCCAGGTCCGAGTACTCGTCTTCCGTCAGCACCAGAAGAAAGCTCTTCATGTTGAAATGATTGTTCCCGCACAGCTCCGCGCAGGGGATCTCGTACCTTCCGACCTGCGTGGGAGTGAAATGGACGCGAATGGCCAGGCCGGGCACGACATCCTGCTTGATGCGCATGTGAGGAAGGAAGAGACTGTGAATCACGTCCTTCGAGCGCATGGTCAGCTCCACGGGCCGGTTGACGGGAATCAGCAGGGTCGTCGCCTGAATGTCGTCGCGCCCGTTCGGGTCGCCCGGATCGACGCCGACGAAATTGAGGGTCGAGTCGTCGTAAAATCTGGGCTCGGTCTTTCCGAACTCGTTATCCGCGCCGGCATAGTGGAAGTTCCACTGGAACTGCTGCGCGACCACGTTCACCTTGACCGCGCCCTCGGGCGCCTGGCTCAGGTGGAGCTGCGCCCACACTTTCTGGCCGAGCACCGCGATGGCGATGAAAATCGCGGCGGTGATCAGCGTCCAGACAAGCTCCAGACGGGTCGAGCCATGAGTATAGACCGCGCGCGCATCGCCTCTTCTGCCGAATCGAAAAACGGCGTACCCGAGCGCGACCTGCGCCCCGACGAAGGCGATGCCCACGACCACCAGGGTCCGCATGAACTGGGCATCGATCGCCCCCCCGTGCGCGGAATGGTTCGGAGGGAACCACCAGGTGTTCTGTCCCATGAACAGAAGCACCGTCCCGACGGCCAGAAGCACAAACATTAGACCCAAGGCTTTACCCATAATTCTCCTCTGAACTGAGCATTAAATGTCTGCAGGCAACCGGACAGCAAGAATCCCTGACCGAATCGAATTGTAAAGAAAGATACCCGTCAATGACCGAATCGTTCAGCCCCGCGGGGAGTTTCATTCAAAGATGCCGGGTCAAGAGCGAGCCGGGGGCCGCGCACTCGCCGATTTTATGAACACAACGCCCTCGCGGGCTCTCTTCTCTCAGCGGCTGAAGACCATCAAAGCGAAAAGAGCCGGTAGATATAAGACCGAGGCCAGCAGCAATCTCCGCGCCTGCCACGTAGACCTGATAACGGCGGCTCGAACGCTGTAATAGAGAAAGGCCAGGCCGAAAACGCTCGCGCCGATCAGGTATAGCGAGCCCGCCAGGTGTACGAACGCGGGCAACAGGCTCACGGGCAGAAGCATCAGCGTGTAGATGATGATCTGCTGCCCGGTCACCCGCCCGTCGGTCTCGACCACGGGCAGCATCTTGATGCCCGCGCGCCCGTAATCTTCGCGGTACATCCAGGCGATCGCGAGAAAGTGCGGAAACTGCCAGAGAAAGAGTATCGCGAAGAGTATCAGAGCCTCCAGGCTCACCTCGCCGCGCGCCCCGACCCACCCGATCAAGGGAGGCATCGCGCCCGGGAACGCGCCCAGCACCGTCGAGAGCGTGGTCCTGGTCTTCAAAGGCGTGTAGAGAAAAAGGTAGCTCGCAAACGTTACCAGGCCGAGAACGGCCGAGAGCCCGTTGATGAAAAACCAGAGGTAGACCGTGGCCAGGGCCGAGAGCGTGAGCCCGAAGACCAGGGCGCTCGTCGCCGTGAGCCTTCCGTCGGGCAGGGGCCTCTTCTCCGTCCGGCGCATCAGCCTGTCGGAATCGCGTTCTATATATTGATTGAGCGTCGAGATGCCGGACGCGAGCAAAGCTATCCCGAAAGACATGCTCAGGAGCCTGAAGTAATCGATCCCCTGCCGCGCTCCCAGGCAGAAGCCCGCCGCGGCCGTGAGCACGACCAGCAGAGTGATCCTCGGCTTCGTCAGCTCAAGATAATCCGATAGCGCCGGGGCGGGCCACGACCGCCTCTCTTCATCCGCACCTGTCGGCTCGTCGGTTACTACTCGACCTGCAAGTGTTTCCATAATTCTAAACCGTTGCCCCTCGCGGAGACCGAAGGGATTCGGCGGGGCCTCCGGCTTTTCTTTCCGCCTGCTCGGGCCTGACCGCGAGCACGCGATGACTGCGTAACGCCAGCACGACCAGAGTGGCCAGCGTGCACGCCCCCACGATCAGGTGCAGGGCCGTGAGCGTTATGAGCGGCTCGAGCGGCTGCGGGTCGCCGTGGGAAGCGAGGCGCGCAAGATAAGACGCGATCCCCAGGGCGATCTGCGCCACAAGCAGCGCGAGAGCCAGCAACGCCGGCCTCTTCAGAAAAACGTCCGCGCCGTGGCGTCTGAATACCAGCGCCGCCGTCCACACGACCAGGGCCGTCACCGCGACCGCCCCGATGATGTGCGGAGCGATGCCGAAGGCCTGGTGCCTGAACCCGGCCCCGAGCACAAGCTGCACGAGGACCGCGCCCACCGTGACGACGGACAGGCGGCGCAGAGAAGGGCTCCCGGCGTCCGCTCTCGCTTCTCTTCGCGCCCACCAGCTCTTCGAGGTGAAGACCGCCATGGCGACGATTGTCGAAAAGAAGCTCTGAGCCACAAGCGCGTGCGGCACGGCGATCAAAGGCTTGTAGGTCGGGAAGAGGACGCGAATCCCCCCGATGAGCGCCTGGGCGACGACCCCGAGAAAAAGGATTATCGCAAGCCGCCTGAACCACCTTCGCCGGTCGCTCAGGTAGGCGGCGACCGCGAAGGCGAAGGTCGTTACGCCGACCACGCCCGCGATGAACCTGTGCGAGTATTCGTACCTTACGTTCGCTACGAAGCGATCCGAATGAATAAGCCAGCGGCCGAACGAAAGCGGCCAGTCGGGCACGGAATCGCCCGCGTCCCTGGTCGTGACCAGAGCGCCCGCGACCAGGAGCACCAGAGTCATGCCGGCGAGTATGATCGCGAACCAGTGGATGCCCCGATGCGGCCCGCCTTCGGCTTCGATACCCCTTTGAACCTTCAAAACTTGCTACCCCTTCCGTCGGTTATCATTACCTGCCGCTATAATGATAACAATCCGTGCGCCCTCGCGTGGGAAACGGCTCGCGGAGCGCACGGGTGAAGCAGTTACGGCAACACGAGCGCGGCCTCGACTTTGAGCGAGGTCGGGATGAAGGCCTGGGCCGCGCCGTAAGCAAAGTCCTGCGACTTGGACTCCTTCGCGCCCACGGTGATGTTCTGGGTCTTCTCTCCCAGAGTCTCGTGCCACGCGACGAGAGTGTAAGAGCCCGGAGGCAGGTTCTTGATCGAGAACGAGCCGTCCTTGGCGGTCACGGCGAAATACGGATGCGCGAGCACGCCGACGTTCGCCTTCATCCACGGGTGCACGTTGCACTTGACGGGGATGAGCGT
>DATLMR010000378.1:0-4059 GCA_035537555.1 Blastocatellia bacterium | reverse complement strand
CCAGCCCCGCCGCGACCGGAATGCGCTTGTCAATCTCTATGCGCGCGCCCGCGCGCACGCCCGCGGCCCGGCGCAGGGCTGTGGCCGCTTTGTGCGCGATATTGCCCTCGCCTTCGGGGACGCGGGGGTCGCTCGAAACGGTCTCGACTACGCCCCCCGTCTCTTCCAGGCGCAAACGGTCGTAGAGCGAGACGGTTTGCAGTATGGTGCGAAGCTCGTGATAGCCGTCTTCGCGCCGGAAGAGCACGTCGAGGGTCCAGTTGATCTTCGCGTAAGACCTGACGTCGATGGAAGACATGGAGTTTTAACGGGGTCCGGCGGGCGCGTTCGAAGGAACGGTCGCAGAGGCATCCGAATACGTCTACCGCCTCATGAATATCTCAGTGAAGTAGACCGTCCCGTCCTTGCTGATCCACGCTCCGATGGCCGCCTGCCGGTAGCTGTCGTCGAGAATATTTTTGCGATGGCCGGGGCTCTCCATCCAGCCCTTGACGCTGACGGCCACGGGGTTGATGTAGCCGTTGGTGAAAGCGAGGTTCTCCCCGAGCACGCGCCATCTGATGCCCGCCTCGCTCACGCGCTGGCGCACGGTGTGGCCGTCGGGATCGACGTGCGAAAAGAAGTTCTCTTCGGCCATGCGGCGGCTGTAATATCTCGCCACTTCGAGCAGCTCCTCCGAGAACTCGAGAGGCGTGAGCCCGTACCCTTTGCGCTGCCTGTTGACCTCGTCGAAGCACTGAGACTCGAGCGATTCTATCTCGCGCAGCGTCCGCCCGGCGATCATCGGCTTGAGGTCTTCGTCTTCGTAGCGCGGGACGTGCCCTTCCGAGCGGCCCTCAGAGCGCGCCGACTCTCCCCTATCGGAATCGCGGTGCGCGGGCGGAGTGCCGCGCGCCACTTTGCCGCGCCCGACAAAGACTCCCCCGGATTGCCCGGCCCGGGACGGAGCGGCGACAGACAGGAACGCGACTGCGAGAGTAAACAGGATAGTCAGAGCTCTTCTCATATTAATTTGCCCACCCGGCGTTCTGGACGCTTGCGTGAAATAATATAGATGAATTGCACGGAGCCGAATCTTTAATACAACCGGAAGGCCCGGAGAGCAAGACTTTTCATGGGTTCGACCCGGGCCGTAAGCACTTGACCGCCGGTTCGCCGACGCGTCCGAGCCCCGCCCGCCGCGGGACCGGGACGGCTTCCGGCTCTTATTTCTTCCCGAGCTTTTCGCGAATGCTCTTGAGCTCGTCGGGCTCGGTGGCAAGCCTCAGGGCCTCTTCCCATTGCGCTTTCGCTTTGTCGGCCTGCCCCTGCTTCTTGTAGATGTCGCCGAGGTGGTCGTGGATCGTGGGAGAGCGAGGGGAATAGATTATGGCCTGCTCCAGGTACTTCTGCGCCTCCGCGACCTTGCCCTGCTTGAAGATCAGCCAGCCGAGCGAATCGAGGAAAGAGCCGTTGGTGGGCTCGATGTTCACGGCGCGCTTTATGAGCGATTCGGCCTCCGGCAGACGCTCGCCGCGCTCGGTCAGGAAGTAGCCGAGGTTGTTGAGCACGGTCGCGTTGTCGGGGTCGATCTCGAGCGCCTTCTTCAAAGTCGCCTCGGACTCCTTATATTTCTTCTGGCGGTCCTGGACGCTCGACAGCGTTATCAGGTGGCGCACGTCGTTCGGCTCGAGGGCGATCGCCTTGCGCGCGCTCTCTTCCGCCTGCTTGAGCTGGTTCGCCTCGAGCTGCACGCTCGAGAGGAACAGGTAGATGTCCGCGTCGGCCGGCTCGTTCTTGAGCAGGGTGCGCAGGGTGGCTTCGGCGGTCGTCATGTCGCCGAGGCGCCCGGCGGCCTGCGCCCGGGCGAGGTTGAACGCGCGCTCGTCGGGAAAGCGCTTCGCGGCTTCGGTCGCCACGTCGAGCGCCTCTTTGTACTTGCCCTCGTTGAGCAGAGTGTCGATGACGAGCTGGTCCGATCGGGGGTCGTCGGCGCCGAGCACCTTCTTCATGCGCTCGAACGTCTCCATCGCCTTGTCGCGCTTGCCGGCCGTTCTGTAGGCGTAGCCGATTCGCTGGAGGATTATGCCCGCGCTCCGCTTATCCTGCTCGCGCTTGTTGACGGTGCCGTCGGGATTTACGACGGCCGTGAGCGCCTCCTCATAAGTCTCGACCGCCTTATCGAACTTCTGCATCTCTTCGTAGGTCTCGGCGAGTGAATAGAGGATGGCGAGGCTTTCGGAAACGTCCTGCCCCTTGAGCGCGTCTTCGAGCACGCGCACGGCCTCTTCGCGCTTGCCGGCCCTGCGGAAAGCATCGGTCGTGATCCTGACGGCGTTTAAGTAGAGGGGCGTATCTTTCCGGATGTTCTTGATGATCGGATCGAGGAGGTTGGTCGCTTCATCGTAGCGGCCGGAGAAGACCAGGGCTTCCGCGTAATCGAACAGGAGGGGCGACTGGATGAGCGTCTCTTTGCCGGATTCGAGATCCTTGCCCGCCGGGTCCTTGAGCCCGATGGCCTTCTTATAGATATCTATGGCTTCCTGCGTGCGGCCCAGGCGAAGAAGCGATTGCGCCAGCAGCCCCGCGTAACGCGGCTGACTCTGGTTTATGTCGTAAGCCTTTCGAGCCGCGGCGGCGGCCTCGCGCAGCTTGTTCTTCTGATAGTAGATGGACGCGAGCTGGAAGTGGGCTTCGTCAGAAGAGGCGTTCGCCTCCGAGACGCGCTTGAGCGCATCTATGGCTTTGTCCTCCTCTTCGAGCGTGAGATAAAGGCTGCCGATCAGCGTGAGCGCGGGCTGCTCCTGCCCGTTGACGTCGAGCTTCGCGCCCTGGTCGAGCCGCACGATCTCCTCAAGCTCCTTGATGGCCGCGCGGGCCTTCTCCTTGTCGAGCGTGGTCCCCGTGAAGACCTGCGCGAGGTATATGCGCGTTATGAGCTTGCGCACGTCGAGGCTTTCGGGCGCGAGCTTGACGGCTTCGCGCGCCTGGCTCTCCGCGTCTATTATGTTGCGGTTCTTCAGGTAGAGGGAGCCGAGCGCCGTGCGCAGGTCGGCCGAAGAAGGGTCGAGCGCTATGGCCTCCTTGAAGGCCGCGACCGCGCCGGAGTAATTCCCGGTCTGTTCGAGCCTCTGCCCTTCAAGGTATTTCTTGAGCGCCTCGCCGCTCTTGGGCGAGCCCTGCTTCTCCGAAGCCGGCTTGTTTTTCTCGTCCTGGACCGCCGGGGCGGGCTTCTGCTGAACGGGCGTCTGGATCGCGCTCGCGCTTGAAGACGCGAACAGGAGCGCCAGAACAACCGCGCCCGTTGATATAATCTCTTTTCTCAAAGTATTACTTCCTTTCCTCAAGCCTCTACCGTTGGGTTCCAAAATGTATAAGCACGAGTGGCTGATCCATCCCTGTAATTCACCCGGCCGAGGCTCCCGGAGCGTTGGCCGCAAAATACTCGACGGCCTTCTCCCAGGCGCTGCGGCGCGGGTAGCTTGTCAACACGATGAGCAAAGCGACGATGCCGAGAGAGAGCACGTCCCGCGTGTCGCCTCCGAAAAACACGATTACCAGCGCGAGCAATCCTATCGCCTCCGCGAGCGCGGCGGAGACGAGCGCGGTCTTGAAGAAGTGCTTGATCACCCCCTCGGGCCCGCGCAGCCCTCCGACGACTTCGAGCCGCAGCCATCGAAGCTGCGTCCGCCGGAACGCTATCGAGCCCAGCGCCAGGAAGAGCGCCGCGACGAAGAAAGGTATGCGAGCCTGCACGGGCCTCGGGGCCACGTCGCGCGTATAAAGAATGATCAGCCCGAGCGCCGCGTAGACGGCTATGCTCGCCGTCAGGGCGAACATTATTATCATCGCCGTCCGGTGGGCCTGCGTGACGCGCTCGCGCAGGGGCGCGTTCTTCAAATCTACTTTGTTCGAGTCTAAAGGATTGGCGGTCACTCGCCTGCCCCCTTCACGAGCCGCCCGTTCTCGATGACGATCTCGTCGCCGCTGCCGCGCTTCCCGTCCGGCCCCAGGCTCGCCAGCCTGTAGCCGGTCGCCGTGCCGAGGTACTCGAACTCGCGCGACCATGCGTCGAGCCTT
>DATLMR010000377.1:0-3900 GCA_035537555.1 Blastocatellia bacterium | reverse complement strand
GTCGAAGTGGAGATGAGCGTGACGCTGCTGGTCAGGATCGAGGCGAAGGCGAGCGGCATCAAGAGCTTTGAAGGAGATATTTTTGCGCGGCGGGCGAGTCCTATGGTCGCGGGCAGAAAGACCGCGGTCGCGGCCGTGTTGCTTATGAAGGCGGACGCGAGAGAGACCGTCACCATAATGAGGACCGCGAGCAGGTAGGGATTGCTTCCGCCATACCTGTGAAATATGCGGCCCATCGTTTCCACGACGCCCGTCTTTACCAGGGCGGTGGTCATCACGAAGAGCCCCGCGATCATTATCACCGTGTCGCTGCCGAATCCCGCGAAGGCTTCCGCTGTAGAGACGACGCCGATGATGAGCAGGATTGAGAGAAGGATCAGAGCGCTTACGTCGAGCGGTATGAATTCGAGAGAGAAAAGAACAATCGCAAGCACTACGAGGATCAAAACCGAAGCTATCAGCAAAGGGCCTCCCTGGCTGCTCCGCAAGGAATTCGTAAATGGGACGGAAGCGAAAGTGGAGGGGCCGCGAGTAAAGCAGCCCCTTCCGGGTTCTGCGGCCTCGTTAAACTCGCTCGACAAGGACGGCCATGCCCATGCCTCCTGAGATGCATAGAGTGGCGAGGCCGAGACGGCCTTTTCGTCTCTCGAGCTCGTGCAGGAGCGTGGTCAGAATACGGGAGCCTGTGCAGCCGATCGGATGGCCGAGGGCAATCGAGCCTCCGTTGACGTTGAGGCGCTCGGGGTCGAAACCCAGCTCGCGGTCGCAGGCGATGACCTGAGCGGCGAAGGCTTCGTTCAACTCGATCAAATCTATATCCGAGAGGCCCAGGTTCCTCCGGGCGAGCAGCCTTCTGATCGCGGGCACCGGCCCGATCCCCATCACGCGCGGGTCGACGCCCGCGATCTCATAATCGACCAGCCTGGCGTGCGGCCGCACTTTCCGGGCGTCGAGAAATTCGCGCGACACGACCAGCATCGCCGCCGCTCCGTCGGTTATGCCGGAGGAGTTTCCGGCCGTGACCGTGCCATCGGAAGAGAAGACGGGAGGCAATTTCCGCAAGCTCTCGATCGTCGCTCCCGCCCTGACGTGCTCGTCCGAAATGAAGTCCGATACGTTCCCCTTGCGGTCTTTGACCCGCAGGGGGACCACCTCGGCCTGGAACCGCCCGTCTTCGATCGCGCGCTCGGCCCGCTGTTGCGACCTGAGAGCGAACCGGTCCTGCTCGTCCCTCGAGATCTCGTATTGACGCGCGAGGGTCTCGGCCGTCTCCCCCATCACCTGGCCGGAGAGAGGGTCGAGAAAACCGTCGCGGTACATGCCGTCGATGAGCGGTTGATTCCCCAGGCGCAGCCCCCATCGCGCTCCCTCGGCCAGGTAGGGCACGCGGCTCATGGATTCGGTCCCGCCCGCGACTACCGCTTCCAGGCGTCCAAGCATGATCTCTTGAGCCGCAAGCACGACCGACTTGAGGCCCGAGCCGCAAGCCTTGTTCACCGTGTAAGCCGGGACGGTCTCGGGAAGTCCGGCCCTGTAGGAAATCTGGCGCGCTACGTTCGGGCCTCCGCCCGCTTGCCGCGCGTTTCCGAATATAACTTCGTCGATGAGCTCAGGTGCGACCCCGGCCCGCTTGAGGCACTCTTCGACTACGGGAACGGCGAGGTCCGCCGCGGTCCACTCGCCGAGCGCGCCTCCGAACTTGCCTATCGGAGTTCGCACCGCCGAAGCCAGATATACTTCCTTCATTTGCATCTCCCTCAAAGCCCTTCTTTGCCCGCGTCGCCGATCTCTTAGCGGCCCTGTTCGATCATGGAGCGGGCGCGATCGACCTTCTCTCCGGCGCGACGCCACAGCCCGCTGACCAGCTTATCGACGGCCAGAGTGCTGCCGTTTGCCGCCGAGGTTCTAAGGTCGGGATAGAGCGCAATGGCATCGGAGATCGCGGGAGAGTCGCTTTCGCTGACCGATCCGACGCTGCCGCGGCCGAAGCCGAGGGTCCAGACCGTTCTCGCCCAGGTGAAGTCGGTAAGCGCCCCGGCGAGATTCGCGACTATGCGCGCTTCGCTCCCGTTTTCCGACGTGCTGTATCGGGCGATGAAACGCTCCGACGCGCGACGAAGCTCCGTCAACTGCCGCCCGTATTCCGAGTATTCGATGCCGGACCTCGTGTCGTTTACGACCGTCGTGAATGTCCTGATCACGCCTTCGGCATCACGAGAGAACTGGGCGCTGATCGGGCCGCCGCCCGCCTGATTCCGCGCGGGAGGGGCGGCGTTGTTTCCGAATGAGATCGACGTGAGCGCGTCGAGAGCCTGGTACGATTCGAGATTTTCAGACCTTATCTTCACGCTGAAGGCCGTGATGTCGAGCAGCGTTCCCTGTATCCTGTCCCCGTTCCTGGTCACGAGCACGATGGGGGTTCCGATCATGCGCGCGGTGGGGCGCGGCTCCGCGGCGGTCCGGGCGCGGGGCGGCGGGGTCTTCCTGGGCCGCTTCTGTGCGCCCTCGACCGAATCGAGTGTGCTCGACATGAGCAGGGCGCATGACATCGCTATCAGGGCTCTAACGAGAACAGGTCTCGCATCTACTTTGTACATCATCTGATTCACCATCTACCTTTTATTTGCGAAGTCGGCCTGCCCGACCCGGGACCGTCCGTCCGCATAGACGCCTTCGGCGGCGGATTCGGGCACAGGCATCCGATTGCGCGAGCTTTCCAGAGCTTCTTCGGCGGCGCGGTCAATCTCCTTGATGACTCGCTCTTCCGATTCGCGCAAAATATCCGCGTTTCGCTCACGCATCTTACTCGACCGTCGCAGGCGCTTTCCGGTTTCAAGGTCGAGAGTCCCTTCGATCAGGTATGTCTCAAAAAGGCCGATCGGATCGCGCTTGCCCCAGTAGCCGAAGAGGTCGGGAGGAAACGTGGCGCGCGCCTCCCTTTCGTCGTGGGTCGCGTGGCCGCCCATCCTGAAGGTTTCGGCGATGAGCAGAAACGGGCCGTTACCCTCGCGGCAGCCGTCGGCCGCGAGCCTCGCGCTCGCGTACGCGTCGAGCACGTTATTTCCGTCGAAGGTCCAGCCGTCGACTCCATAGGCTTCGGGCCAGTCGGAGAAGGACGAGCGATGGTGCTGGTCGAGGCGGGTGCCGAGGGCCACCTGATTGTTTTGGATGATGACGATGAGCGGAAGGTGTTGGACGGCCGCGAAGTTCATCGCTTCGTGAAAGACCCCGGCCTTGGTCGAGCCGTCGCCGATCCAGGTGAGGGCCACTCTCGGCTCGTGCCTCATCTTGAACGTGAGCGCGACTCCGGCCGCGACCGCCATCACGTCTCCCACCTGGCTGACCGGCGCGAGGACGCCGCGTTGAAAGTCTCCGATGTGGAGGTCTCGCCCCCGGGTCGGAGAGTCGGCCGTGCCGAGGTACCCGCGCAGCATGTCGGCTACCGACATGCCCATCTCGTGACACGCGCCCGCGTTCCTTATCATGGGTGCCACGAAGTCGGTGGCCCTGTCGTCCGAGCTGCCTCTGTTCAAGGCATGAACCGGGCCGATGGTAGTCGCCTCTTCGCCCGTGCCGAGCCATGCCTTGGAGATCACGCCCTGTTTCACCCACCGCTTCAGAGCGACGTCGTGCAGGCGGTTTCGCAAAAGGCCCTCGTAAATCGCGAGGCATTGCCGGGGCAGCAACGCGCGGGCGACGGACCTGCGCTCCGGAGCCCGGTCGATTGCGGCCAGGTACTCCTCGACGACTTGAGGATCGGGCCGCCAGTCAAGGTACTCCGGCGGATCGAACGCTGAATATCGGATCATCTCTTAAGTTACTCCCGGTCTCGTATATGTCGAAAAAGCCCGCTGCTTCTTCCGCAGCCAGGAAAGCGCTTCTTGCTGGTATCGAATCGCA
>DATLMR010000376.1:0-13750 GCA_035537555.1 Blastocatellia bacterium | reverse complement strand
TCACAGGCCGCGGTCCATACTTCCTGCAACCATCGCAACTGCTCTTCGCGAGTACACCCGAGATGCGCCTCGGTGATGGCAAGAGGCAGCTTGTACCGGTCCCACGCCTCTTCCATTAATTTGCGCGGGCCTGAGAGCCCCTCCGCGAGCACCCTCACCGCTTCCACGTCGGCGTACCTCTGTTTCCCGTTGCCGCCATGCGTGCCCGCCGGGTACCGATCAAGCCGCTCGTCGAGGAAGCGTTCGCTCGTGATGTAATGGTTTATTCCCATCACACTCGGAGGGCACGGATTCTCCAGGAACCAGTTCAATTCACTCCTGGAAGCCCCCGTCTGTTCGAGGTAGTCCCAGAGAATATGATCTTCGCTCACCCGGCCCGAGAGCAGGTCGAAAGAGAGCCATCGCCGCTCGTTTTCGAATTTCGCCTGGTAAGCCAGCCTCGCGGTGCTGAAGCATTTGCCCAGGTCTTCGGTCTGTATGAGCTGCGCGGTCGGAGTGATCTCACGAATAGCCCGCATCGCGAGCACGACGGCCTTACACTGCGTGAGCAACGCGCGCGTGAAGGTCGAGTCGTCCTGCCCGTGAGGGTACCAGTGCCCATATAACCCGCTGAACCGCGCCGTCGTCAGAGGCTCGTTGATCGGAGTGTAGCTGCACACCCACGGATAACGACGGGCGACCGACGCGGCGAACATCGCCAGCTTTTCCGGGAATCGCGGGTCGATCAAACTCGTGTGACGCGGCCCGCTCCCGTGGTGGACCAGTCCGACTACCGGATCGAGCTCCAATTCGCGCAGCCGCCGGAGCCGCGCGTCCGCCCAGGACCAATCCGGCTCTCCCGCCTCCGTCGGAGCGACTCGCTCCCAGAGGACGGGATAGCGGATCGCCCGAATGCCCAGGCCCGCGAACAGGTCAAGGTCCTCAATCCTCCTCGCATGCCCGCTCGATTCGAGCTGATCGTAATAATCATCCCTCACGCGGACAGTGCTGCACTCTACCCCGGCCCATAGCTCCGGCCGGGATTCAATAAAACCGGATCGTTTGATACTCATTTATTACCCGTCGCTGAATCTTCCGCTGTAAGCGCGGAGCGTCCTTGCTCAACATCATCAGCAGAAATCAGGGAACCCCATAAAGGTTCCCTGCTATTACATGGTACAGCAATCCAGAGGCCAGGCTCTTCTTCCTCTTGCCGCCGTAGCAACCGCTTGCCCTCTATGTGACCAAAAGGTTTGACAGTTTTGTCACCCGGCTTGCGAAATTTTCCCAGCCGGCGGTGGGAGGGCTGCCCTCGATTGAACGAGCAGCATGCCTAACTTATAGCATAACGAAGCCTGATGCCGGGCCAGGGTCATGGAGCCGTCGTAGGGTTGTTTTATATTCAGGGACCTCGGTCCGGCCCTCAGAGCGGGGTACCGAAAAATCCGAATGCGGACAAAGATGCAACCGATGTGGGAAGAAAAAGTCACAAGCCGGTTTTCTTCCGCGACTCCTGAGGCAAAGAAAGAAGCTGCATATCGATTGCATTACTGTAGGCCGAATGCCGTCATTCGCGCGCCGAAAGCGAGGGGGTTCTGAAAGCATTATGATAACGCTGGTTGAAAACGGCGAGGTCTACTCACCGGAGCCTCTGGGGCGGCGTGACGTCCTGGTGGTTAATGACCGCATCGTAATGCTCGGCGAGGTAGACAGGCGAGGCGTAAAGGCGCTCGGCCAAGATCTGAAGGTAATAGATGCTTCCGGTTGTGTCGTAACGCCCGGTTTCATTGACCCGCACGAACACCTTCTGGGCGGGAGCGGGGAGGAGGGGTTCAGCACTCAAACGCCCGAGATCAACCTCGGCGAGATAGTCACGGCGGGCATTACGACGGTCGTCGGCGCTCTGGGCGTCGATACGACCATGAAGACCATGGCCGGGCTGCTCGCGAAGGTGAAGGCGCTCAGAGAAGAGGGCATGACGGCTTATCTATGGACCGGAGGTTACAACGTCCCTCCCACGTCGATCACCGATTCGGTCCGCAACGACATTATGTATATTGCGGAAGTAATCGGCGCGGGCGAGATCGCTATTTCAGACGAGCGCTCGACTGACCCCGGGCCGCGCGAGCTCGCGCGGCTGGTCAAGGACGCCTACGTCGGCGGCATGTTGAGCAATAAAGCGGGCGTCACGCATTTTCACGTCGGCGATAAAGAAGAGCGGTTGACGCCTCTGAAGACATTGCTGGAAGACTTCGGAGTTGAGCCCGGCCTGCTCTACCCGACTCATGTCGAGCGCGGCGAGGCTTTGATGCGTGAAGCCGTCGATATGAGCAAGCGAGGCATGTTCGTCGACATAGATACGGTCGAGGAAGACCTGCCGAAGTGGCTGCGGTTTTATCTCGATAACGGCGGCGACCCGAAGAGACTGACCGTCTCCTCGGATGCTTCCATCACCTCGCCGCATAACCTCTTCGGCCAGGTCAGGGAGTGCATTATCGAGCACGGCTTCGCGATCGAGCAGGTGTTGCCGCTCGCCACTCAAAACACTGCGGAAGTACTGAAGCTCGACTCGAAAGGCCGCCTGGAGGTTGGCAAAGACGCGGACGTGCTCGTGCTCACCAGGAAAGAATTCGGGATCAAGGATGTGATCGTCAGAGGAAAGCAGATGGTAGAAGGCGGGCGCTTTATCACAGGCGAGAGATTTCTGGAACAAAGCAATCGGCGAATTTCGCTGCAAGGGAAACGGCCCGGGTAAAAGGTCGGTCGGCGGCGAGTTTAAGGCAAGCTCAAGGAGAGACCGGGATGTCGAATAAGAGTGACCGGACGTTGATCGTCATCGGCGGACATGAAGATAAAGTCGGCAGCAAGCTCATCCTGAAAGAGGTGGCTCGAAGAGTAGGCTCGGGCAGGCTGGTGGTCACAACCGTAGCCTCCAAGCAGCCCGACGGCTTGTTCGAGCAATACGAACGCATCTTCCGCAACATAGGCGTAAAACACCTCGCCAAGCTGGAGATCAAGGACCGCTCCGAGGCGGCCGACGAGAGAAAGGTCCGCATTCTGGATGACGCCAATGCCGTCTTCTTCACCGGCGGGGACCAGCTCAAGATCACGAGCCAGATCGGCGACTCTCTCGTCTACAGGCGGGTTATGGAGATTTACGAGTCCGGCGGAGTCATCGCGGGAACGAGCGCGGGCGCGTCCGTCTTGTGCGAGACGATGATCGTGAACGGCGGGGCCGAAGCATCGCACCGTGTAGAAGACTCTCTGAAGCTCGCGTCGGGGCTCGGCCTGATCGGGGGCGTCATCATAGACCAGCATTTCGCGGAGCGCGGGCGGATGGGCCGCCTTCTCGGCGCGATCGCCCAGAATCCTAAGAACGTGGGCGTGGGAATAGACGAGGACACCGCGATAGTGATCGAGCGCGAACAGGGCTTTTACGTGCTCGGAAGCGGGGCGGTTTACGTGGTCGATGGCGAGACCATCACGTATTCAAACATCACCGAAGAAGAAGCCGACAAGACCGTCTCCATGTACGACCTGAAGCTACACGTCCTCAGTCAGGGGGACAGATTCGACCTCTCGACCCGCAGGCCGGAGAAGCTAAAAGGCCGCGCGGCAAAGGCGCTGGCCGAGAAGTGGGACTGAAGCATCAAGGATCGAGCCGATGCGACGCGCAAGAGGAGTGAGTGAATGAAAGTCATTGATTTTCGGACTCTGCCGGGGCCGAACGTTTACAGCCATGAGCCGATGCTCGTGATGAGACTCGACCTCGAAGAGCTGACGGAGAAGGAGAGCTATGAGATACCGGGCTTCATAGACCGCCTGCTCGACCTGCTGCCGGGGCTCCGGAACCACCACTGCTCGAAGGGAAGGCCGGGCGGATTCGTGGAGCGATTACGCGAGGGGACGTACTTCGGCCACACTGTCGAGCACGCGGCCCTCGAGCTTACCGTGCTTGCCGACATAGCGACCGTCCACGGGAAGACCAGGATGGCCGTCGCGCCAAACATCTACAGCGTGGTTATTGAGTATAAGGCCGAGCAGGCCACGCGCCGCCTGCTCTCGACCGCCGTCGAGCTTGTCGACGCTCTTGTCAGAGGCGAGTCTTTCCCGCTCGAAGAAAGGATCAAAGAGGCGAAGGCCCTTGCCGCCGAGACGGAGATGGGCCCGAGCACGCGCAGCATCGTCGAGGCCGCCGCCCGGCGCGGCATACCCTGGATGCGCCTGAATGGAGAGAGCCTCGTGCAGCTAGGATACGGGAAGAATCGCCGCCTGATTCAGGCCGCGATGACCGACCGTACGAGCGTGGTCGCCGTGGAGGTCGCGAGCGACAAAGACTTGACGAAATCGCTCCTGGAGCGAGCCTCGATCCCGGTCCCCCGGGGCGTGATCGTCAGGACCGCGGACGAAGCCCTGGCCGCGCTGGAAGAGATCGGCCCGCCCGTCGTCGTCAAGCCGCTCGACGGGAGGCAGGGCAAAGGCGTGTCGCTCAACTTAACGACGTACGACGAGGTGATAAGCGCTTTTCAAGCCGCCATCGAGTTTTCAAGAAACATTCTCGTCGAGGAATTATTCGAGGGAAACAACTACCGGGTGCTGGTAGTTAACGGGAAGCTAGTCGCCGCGAGTGAGCGCGTGCCCTGCCACGTGGTCGGCGACGGGAAGCATAATGTAGCGGAGCTGATCGAGCTTGAAAATAAAAATCCGCTGCGAGGTGAGGGGCACGAAAAGCCCCTCACCCAAATCAAGCTGGACCCGATCCTGCAAGCCTTCATGCGCAAGGAAGGCTTATCGCTTCAGGACGTGCCCGAGGCGGGAGCGCGCGTGATGCTCTGCGCCGGGATGAACCTCTCCACGGGCGGGACCGCGAAAGACGTGACCGACGAAGTCCACCCGTCCATCCGCAGGCTTTCGGAGAGGGCGGCGCGAGCCGTCGGCCTCGACATCTGCGGTATCGATATCGTCACGAAAGACATATCGAAGCCGCTCGGCGGAAGGGGCGAAGGGGTTATAGAGGCCAATGCCGCGCCGGGGCTGAGGATGCACCTGTTCCCGAACGAAGGCGAGCCCCGCGACGTCGGCGCGGCCATAGTCGCGGGGCTCTACCCCGAAGGCTCTCCGGCAAGGATACCGATCATCTCGACCACGGGCACCAACGGAAAGACCACGGTCACGCGAATGATCGGCCACGCGCTCGCGGAAGCGGGCCTCAAGGTCGGGATGACCACGACCGACGGAATATGGCTCGACGGCGAGCTCATAACCGAAGGCGACACGACAGGGCCCATCTCGGCCAGGACGGTGCTGTCGGATTCCTCGGTTGAGGTAGCCGTGCTCGAAACGGCGCGCGGCGGCATCGTGAGGCGGGGGCTGGGGTATGACTGGTCCGATATTTCGGTGATGACGAACGTCAGACCCGATCACATCGGCCAGGACGGCATTGAGGATGTCGAAGATCTGCTGCACATCAAGTCGCTCGTGGCCGAGCGCGTAAAGGAGGGCGGAACGCTCATCCTCAACGCGGATGACGAGCGGCTCGTGCGCTTGACCGGGCTTGAACGGATCAACCGCGTGCCGAAAAGGATCATCTACTTTTCCCTGGATGCCGAGAACCCGGTCGTGAAAAACCACACGGCCGCCGGGCACACGGCTTACTTCGTGAGAGGCGGCTCTATAGTCGAGGCCGCAGGCGGCGGCGAGACGGAGATGGTCCGGGCGGCCGATCTGTCCGTGACGATGCAGGGCACGGCGGAGTATCAGATTGCCAACGTGCTGGCCGCCGTCGCCGCGTGTCGAGCTTACGGACTGCCGGAGGACGCGGTGATGGCCTCGATGAAGTCCTTCAGCAACGCCACGCATAATCCCGGCAGGGGCAACCTGTTCCGCGTCGGGGGCGGTTACGTGCTAGTCGACTACGGGCACAACCCCGACGCGTTCGACGCGGTGGCCCGCACGGCGGCGCTCTGGAACGGGAGGCGAGTAACCGCGATCGTCGGCGTGCCCGGCGACAGAAATGACGATTTGATCGTCGAGTCGGGGCGCGCGGCGGCCAGAGGTTTTCATCGCGTCATCATTAAGGAAGACAAAGATCTGAGAGGCCGACAAAAAGGCGAGGTGGCGGGGCTGCTGTGCAGGGCCGTGAACGAACAGGCGCCCGACCTCGAATGCCGCGTCGTGGCGGATGAAGTCGAGGCGCTCGATAGCGAGCTTCAGCGCGTGCAGGAGGGAGAGATAATCGTAATCTTCCACGACAAGATCAGGCCTATTCTGGCAACGCTTGAAAAGCATGGCGCTTCCGCCGTCTCGGCCATCGAAGGCTTACAGCAATCGAGCCTGGCGGGCGCGGCCTACGGGCACGCGGGAGATCCGCAGCGCCCGCCTTCGAGGTCATAATCCGGCAAGGGTTCACGATGGCGACGAGCGAAGACGAGCGAACGAAACCGAGCCAGCCCAGAGAAGCGGGCGGGGCCAGGATCATAAGAAGGCCGGGGAGGCTTGCATGGATAATATCGCTTTGCCTGCTGGTATTTTTTATCGCTCTTTTTATCCTGCTTTTTAACAGGTAGAAGGCTTCAATCGAAGTCGTACCGGGTCGCTTCGCCGGCCGGAAGAAGGGGCCTGCCGCAAGTACCCTCCGGCAAGCCGCTCCCTTCTTCCGTTTTTGCGCCGGGGAGGAATCACAATCCCCGAGCGATTCCCGCCGGATTCTCGCTACTTGACATCTCCTCCTACGCCGGGCGCGAGCCCCGCGCCGATCTGCGCCATAAGCGTTCGCTTCAAGGTCTGCTGCGCCCACCGGACGTGCTCGTCTTCCTGGTCTTCGACTTCCGAGACGGCCTGCTCGATGGCTTGCTTAGCGGGCGAGCCGGTCATTTGACTCGCGAGCGTTTTCAGCAGCTCCCAGTTGGCATGGCATTTCTGTTCGGCGAGGAAGACGGCTTCCAGCGTCGTAAGCTCCAACGTCAAAGTATCGACGGAGCCGGCTAAGAGTATCGACTCCATCAGCTTCGAGTCGCAGAACTCGGTCATGCGCGCCTGCGGGCTTACGTACATCGGGTCGCCTCCGAGCCGCGTCGTCAGTTCTGCCAGAATGCGGACATGTTCGGCGGTTTGCGCTCCGAACTCTTCGTACTTCGCGCGCCACTCATCGAACCGGGTCATCCCGGCGGCCGCACGGTACAGGTGCAAGCCGCAGCGTTCGTGAGCGGAGAATGCGCTCATCAGGTTCGCCAGGAAGATGCTGTTTCCTTGCACATCATCGGCGAACGCCATCAGCTGCCCGCCGGTCATCTGGCAGGACGGCTCGGCGATAGTCATGCCCAGTGGCATCGTCTTCGCGCCCGTTTCCTTCGTGACAATCATCGGGTCCATAATCTCCTCCTCTACCGCTTCTGAGTCGCGGCCTGTTCCAACTGCTTGATCGGGTGCGGCCCTTCCGTCTGGTGGCGGTAATCGCTGCCCTGTGCGCGCACGTGTTCTTCTATCACCAGTTCACTCGGCACCGGGCCGCCGCCGTGGACATTCTGCTGGTAGCTGAAATAAAGGGCGTCTTCCGGCAGTTGATCGAGCGGCAAATACTGCGTGCCCCGCGAGCGCAGGTCGATCTGGCCGGCGAGCACGTCACGCACGTACTGCTTGTTCTCCTGAAAGCGCGTCGGCTCGGGCAATGCATTCGGCAGTATCTCTTCCGCCTCGACGCCTTCGCAATTGCGCATCATCTCGCAGGCGAGGCGAAGCTGCTCGATCTCCTGATTGAGGTGCAGCTCCCAGATCGCCTTTATGCGCGGGTCGGTCTCTTCCGTCATGAACGAGTAATAGAGGTAGCACTCGTTGTACTGGTGAAAGACCTCCTGCTGGAACCAGGATTCGAGCGGGTCGAGCAGCGATTCGTACTGCGTGACGTGCTGCTCTTCGATCATGGCGATCTCCGCGTAGAGCGACCGCGCGATGGGTTCGATGTAGCGGTTGCCGATATTCATGTAAAAGTTCATCGTCTGCTGCTCGGCCGCCGTGATGGTCAGCACGTGGCAGCGCGACAGGGGGTCGACCGTGTGCTTTTCGTAGTGCGCGCGGATGTCGTCGTACGGGTGGCGGTGCTCGTCGATGGTCGGGCGGCCCGGCATGATCTCGGTCAGCCCTCTGGTGATTCGCTCGGCCTTCTTGCCTTCCAGCAGGTCGAGCAGGTTGGCATAACGATAAAGGTGGTCGAAATCCTCGAGCAGGGCGAAATCCAGGGTCTGCTTCAGGTAGGCGTCGGGCTCGTTGCGCGCGAGAAAAGCTGTGAGATCGACCGCGACCTGCTCGTAGGCGATGGTATGTTCGAGCGTGGTTTCATCTCCCGGAACGAGGCTGATGATAGCCTTCTGTTGCTGCTGCTCTATGCGCCGCGTCATCGCCAGCAGCCGTTTGATGTCGGGGTTGTCGGTGTGGCGAGCGAACTGGTGCGAGAAGATCACGGACTCGACCTCGATGCCGTTCATAGCGATGACGCGGCATCGGGTGTACGGGTCTACTGCGTCCTTGTCGTACGGTTGCACGTTCAGCTCTGACCAGTTGCGCAGTTGCTTGTCAATAGGGATCCCTTTTTCGGCAAGCGGGTTAAATGCCATTATGTATCTCCTTTCAATCGGAACTGTTTCAAGTTGGACTGGCAACGATCATTCCATCGCCGGGAAGTGCCGGCAAAAAAATGCCGCCGCCGGGAAATATTCCGGCCGCTCCATCAGGGCTGCCGGAAGGCGCACGAAAGCCCCCGCTCGTATGAGTTTCAAATGTGCGGACGGCGGCCATCGAGTCAGCCTTCATCATTTGTGACACAACCGAGGGGCGATTTTGAAAGACGGAGCTTACAGGCGCTTCGGAGTTTTTCTCGACTTGTCGAAAGGGAGGGGCCGGGTGATTACCGGCCTGAAAAGCCCGGCTGGCACGCCCCTTGCGATAACTGACGGTATGTTACGGGCGCTTATGGCTCCATTTTCGAAAACAAGACAGTGATTCCGGGCCATGGCTGAATTAAAAGATAAAGTTCAGAACGCGTTAGACGAGGCTCGAATGCTGATCCTCGGCTCTCAGGTGCTTCTAGGTTTTCAATTCCGAGCCATCTTCGAGCCAGGATTTGAGAAGCTGCCAGGCCATTCGCAATACCTGAAGCTCCTCGGCCTCGTCCTGATGACCGCCGCTATAGGATTGCTCATGTGGCCGGGGGCCTATCACCGAATCGTGAACAGAGGCGAGGATAGCGAAGACCTGCACCGCTTCACGGGCCGAGTCATGCAATTATCCATGCTGCCGTTCGCCCTGGGGCTCGGTATCGACTTCTTCGTGGCCACAGAGAAGGTTGCCGGGACCGGCTTCGGCATCATCTCGGGCGCCCTCGCGGTTCTGGTCGCGCTCACCTTCTGGTATGGGCTGGAATATTTCCGGAGGGCGCAGCGCGAGCCGAAGATAAAGGAGAAGCAGGCAATGGAGAAGAAAGATCAAGGCTCGGGACCGGGCGGCACGAAGATCAAAGACAAGATCAAGCACGTCCTGACCGAAGCGAGAGTTGTGCTCCCCGGCGCTCAGGCTTTGCTGGGATTTCAGTTCGCCACCATCCTCATGGAAGGTTTCGAGAAGCTGCCCGAATCATCAAAGTACATCCACCTGACAAGTCTCGCGTTGATAGCTTTGACCGTCGTGCTCCTCATGGTTCCCGCCGCCTACCACCGGATAGTGGAGCGGGGCGAGGAGACCGAGCACTTTCACAGCTTTGCCAGCGTTATGGTCGTGGCAGCGATGGTGCCGCTCGCGCTCGGAATCGCGGGAGACATCTTTGTGGTCTTCCGCAAAGTGACGGAATCCGCGAGCCTTGGGCTGGCAGTCGCAGGTCTGGCGCTGGCCCTCTTTTACGGGTTGTGGTTCGGCTTTACGGCCTACCGGAAGAGGCAGCGCGAAGCGCCCGGCGCGGAAGCCGGCAGACAAGAACCGAGGGCGGCTTGACCCTTGATGCGGTTCCAAATTAAATGGAAGACACGAAAAGTAGCTCCTACGGATAGACGCGGGAAGAGAAAGATACAGGTAAAGCGAAGTCTCATTAATGACCCATTCCGGCGCATCTCCGCACGGTCAAATCTCAAGGCATGGCCGCATCATTGGGCGCGGGTCGTCGCGCAGAGCTACCGTAGAGGCTGATTCCCTGCCGCTCCTTCCCGCTGCCCGACCGATATCTATTCCGGTCACCGCTTCCGCCCGATGGCGAACAGGCTACTCGCCGAACGCACGTACATCACGCCATCCGACAGGGCCGGGGTAGCCATCAGCAACTCCCCCATCGGGTTCGTCGCAATGTGAGTGAATTTCTTGCCGGCTGCGATGACGAGCATCTCCCCGTCTTCGTTCGAGAGGTAGAGCTTGCCGTCGGAGGCTACGGGCGACGCGCTGAAGCCGCTGCCGACGAGCGGCAGTCGCTGGCGATAGATCTCTTCGCCGGTCTTAAGGTCGTAGGCGTCGAGGAGGCCGTTGTTGGCCAGGACGTAGAGAATGCCGTTATAGATCAGAGGCGTCGGCATGTATGACCCGCGCCCCGTGCGGCTCCACGCGACCGCCTCGCTATTCGCCTTGCCCTCGGGCAAAGTGAGGTCTCCGCGAGCTCCGGCCCGAACCACAAAGATGGGCCGTTCGGGCGCGCGGCCGCTGACGACGACGAACATGTCATTGGTGAAGATGGGTGTAGGCGCCGTGATCTTCGAGCTTCGCCCAAGTCGCCACAGCTCCTTCCCCGTGCGAGGATCGTAACCCCGGATGTAATTCGACGCGTTGGCGACGAGTTCCGGGCCTGTTGATGTTATCGCGATGGTCGGTGTGCCCCAGGACGGAAGCTCGTCGCGCTCGGTCTTCCACACCGTCTTGCCGGTCTCGGCATCCAGCGCCAAAATGAATGAATCGTTCTGAGTATCGCACTGGAGGATAACCAGCCCATTCCATATGATGGGCGAGCTGGCGGGGCCCCATTCATACGTCGGGATGTCGTAAGCGCCCAGGTCGAGCCTGCCCAGGTCTACCTTCCAGAGAAACCGCCCGTTGACATCGTAGGCATGAACACCTTGCGATCCGAACCACGCCACGACTATCCGGCCGTCGGTGGCGGGAGTAGAGTTGGCGTAGGTCGATTTGATGTGGCGCTTGTCAATCGGCACGCCCTGGTGCGCGATGCGCTCCCACAGGATTTTGCCGGTTCGTTTGTCAATCGCGTAAATCATCCAGCGGTGAAGCGAGCGATCTTTGGATGCATCCCCGTCGCCATACAGGCCGGGGCGGAACGTCGCGTTCGGGTCGCTGCTGAAAGCGCTTGTTACGAATATTCGGTGGCCCCAGACGACGGGGCTAGAGTGGGCGAGCCCGGGAATCGGCGTGCGCCAGAGAATGTTCTCGCCCGTCTTGCCATTCCACCGCTCGGGTAGATTCTGGCCTTCGGCTATGCCCGAAGCCTGCGGCCCGCGAAATGAGGGCCAATTCCCCTTCGGCGAATTCGGATCAGGCCGCGCGGGCGGGCGGGAGCCCGAGGTCATAACGATCCGCCGGGGGGCCGTAACTTCTACCTCTCCAGTGGGAGACCATCTGCTACGGTCGAGGATCATTCGCCGTGGCGTACAATCATCCGAAATGAGGTCGAAGCCGACGTGCCTGCCGTCCACCCGGAGCCTGTATCGCCCCGGCCCGCCGCAACCTTCGGGGCCGCCGGGCGTCGACAGCACAATTTCATCGCCCTGACTTTTCCAGGTGCCCTTTAGAGTGGGCCATCGGTCACCCTCCAGCGTGAAGGTGCCGCCAGAATCGAACCGCGCGACAAAGACTCCAAACTTTAGTGGGTCAGTCGGGACCTGCACGTCCGCCTTCTGGCCGGCGTTCGCTGGTTCCGAGGCGCTGACAGCCATAATTACAGCCGCGAACAGCAGCGCGAGCCCGACCCTTCCGCAATCCATTCTTTTAATATGCATCGCCACCCTCCGAGGACCTGAAACCATAGACGCGCGGTATAATAGACTGCCTCTTTGAAAGCCTGTATACCCGGTATGCATCGCCCATTTTCTACCACAGGAGCCAAATCGCGCAACGCGCTAAACGCCAGAGAACCAGCCGGACCTCACCGGCCATGACCGCGAGTTCAATCCCCGTTTCGAGAGTGTATCTCTTCGGCGCGAATAATAAATGACAGAAGCCGTCGAAAGGGTTTGTCTCACCCTCAGGCCGCCTTTGCAATACGTTCCTTTCTTGACAGGCATGAATTATGTTTATAATATTATCATTGTAATCTATAAAGGAGCTTGTCATGACTATGAGCTATGTTATTGATGCCGTACGCACCCCGAGAGGGCGAGGCAAATCGGGTAAAGGAGCTCTCTCGTCGATTCACCCCCAGGAGCTCTTCGCCCAGGTGTTGGAAACGCTCCGGCAGCGCGGCGACTTTGACGCGCGGGCGGTGGACGACGTGATAGTCGGGTGCGTCTCACAGGTTGGAGAGCAGGGCGGCAACGTCGCCCGCAACGCAGTGCTCTCGGCGGGGTGGCCTGACGAAGTGCCTGCCGTCTCCCTCAATCGCTTCTGCGCTTCAGGGCTGCAGGCGATTCACTTCGGCGCCATGGGTGTCGCGTCCGGCGCGATGGAACTCGTAATTGCCGGCGGCGTGGAGAGCATGTCGCGCGTCCCCATGGGCTCCGACGGCGCCGGGCAGGACGGCAATAACCTGCACCTTCGGGAGCGCGTATTTCAGATCCCCCAGGGCATCAGCGCCGACCTCATCGCCACCCTGGAGGGTTTCTCGCGGGAGAAACTCGACGCCGTGGCGCTCCGCTCGCAAAAGAACGCGGCGCGCGCCATCGAGGAGGGCCGCTTCGCGAAGTCTCTGTTCCCTGTCAGAGACCCCTACACGGGCGAGGTCCTGCTCGAATATGAGGAGTTTCCCAGGCCGGACACTACGGCCGATGCGCTCGCCGCCTTGAAGCCCGCGTTCGTCACGCTCGGCGAAACGGTCGTGGGGCCGGACGGAGAGACGCTCGATCAACTCGCACTCGCGGCGCACCCGCGAGCGAAAGCAATTCAGCACCTCCATACCGCGGGCAATTCGAGCGGCATCGCTGACGGCGCCGCCGCGGTCGTGCTCGCGTCGGAACGATACGTTCGCGAGAAGAACGTCAAGCCACGTGCTCGCATCCGCGCGATGACGACCATCGGGAGCGACCCGGTGCTGATGCTCACTGCGCCTGCCCCGGCGAGCGAGAAGGCTCTGCGCATAGCGGGCATGAAGGCACGAGACATCGATCTGTGGGAGATCAACGAGGCATTCGCCGCCGTCACCCTGCAAACGATTCGCGCGTTGAGAATTGATCCGGATCGCGTGAACGTCAACGGCGGCTCCATCGCGCTCGGTCATCCGCTCGGAGCGACGGGCGCGATACTGTTCGGGACCGCGCTTGACGAGCTGGAACGGAGCGGCAAAGAGACGGCTCTCATCACTATGTGTGTCGGAGGCGGTCAGGGCATTGCCACCATTATCGAGCGGCTCTGAGGGAATGACGATTGCGACTCCGTTGACGCGCGCGGCGGCCGTCGCGGCCGTCGCCTGGCGCGAAGTAATACTATGAACCGGAAAACAGTACAAAAGCTGAAGTCTCACGAAGAGATTCTCACGTCGGCCGCCACGCTGCTGCGCGAGCGGGGCATCAAGGCGAGCTCGGTGACCGACGTAATGAAAGGCGCAGGCCTCACGGTCGGAGGGTTCTACAACCACTTCGAT
>DATLMR010000375.1:0-8962 GCA_035537555.1 Blastocatellia bacterium | reverse complement strand
GTCGGCACGGGCACGGACCCGGAGGAAGGGGCCGCGCTCGGCGTAGCGATCGTCGATTATTTCAGACGCGCGGGCGCGGCCATCATCGCCACCACTCACTACAACCCATTGAAGATGTGGGCTTCTCAGACCGAGGGAGTCTTGAACGCCTCCGTCGAGTTCGACGAGCAGACTCTCAGGCCGACCTACCGATTGCTCGTTGGAGTCGCGGGGGCCTCTGCGGGCATCGAGATCGCGCGGCGAATGGATGTACCCGAGGTCATAATCGATGAGGCCCGGCTCCTGCTCGATCCGGCCCACCTGCAAGCCGGAGAGTACCTCAGGCGGCTCAAGGCGGCGATGGATGAACAGGAGAGCCTTCGCGCGGCGCTCGAAGAAGAGCGGCAGGTGACGGCGGAGAAATACGCGCGGCTCGACGTCGAGTTCTCGCAAAGAGAGAAGAGCCGCAGGGAGGAATTTGAAAGCCTCCTGGCGCAGACGATCAGAGAGTTCAGCTCAGAAAGCGAGCGACTCATCGCGGGACTGAAAGACCGCGTGGCGGCGGCGCGGCTCAGAAAAGAGGCGGAGGCCCGCGCCATGGACCTGCGGCGGCAGGCCGGAGTGCGTTTGCGCAAACAGGTTCAAAGCGCGCCCGCGCCGGCCGGTGCGGCCGGCGGCGTCGAGCCCGCCCCGGAGGCGCAGCCCGCCGGGCTCGTCGAAGAGGCCGCGGAGATAAACGAGCGAGATCAGGTGAGAGTCATGTCTATCGAGAGAGACGGCGTCGTCGAATCGATCAGCGGAGATACCTACACCGTCCTTATCGGATCGTTGAGGTTTCGAGTCAAACGCCACGAGCTGCGGCTGCTCAAGGCGGCCTCGCCCTCGCCGTCGAAGCGCGCGGCCGCATTGCCTCGCGGCGTGAGCGCGTCGGTCAACGTGGACGAGGACTTCGGGGCCGAGCTGAACATCATCGGCACTCATGTCGATGAGGCCTCGGACCGGGTGGACAAGTTTCTCGATGAGGCCTTTCTGGCGGGGGCCGAGAGCGTGCGAATAGTTCACGGGATGGGTAAGGGAGTGCTGCGCCGCGCAATATCCGACCTGCTGACGGGACACCCGCACGTCGAGAGGTTCGAGCTCGCAGCTCCGAACCAGGGAGGGGCCGGGGCGACCATCGTACACCTAAGGAAGTAAGGCCGTTTCGGAAGAGGCCCGTCCGGGTTGCAATTTTTTCAGGCGGGCGCGATAATTCGGCTGCTCGATGTCGCGCCTCCCGCCCCCTCGCATCGTTCCCCGAAAGTAATCCAGGAAATATTCGAGGCCTCCGGCCCTCCCGAACGTTCGCCGACGCGCCCTTGAGAACTCATTGCCTCCGATCAAATGTCGTGTTCCCCATACCGGTCATAAAACTACCTTGCGCGTTTTTCAGTTTGCTGTTAAAAATTCATAGCTCCCAAGCGCTGGAGGCTCCTTCAAAGTCCGATCAAGAATGGATAGGGCAATGCGATTTCCACGTGGTTTTGCTGACGACGTAAAGAACCAGGCGGACATTGTTCGCATAGTGTCAGACTACGTCACTCTGAAAAAGAGAGGGGCGAACCACGTTGCCTGCTGCCCTTTTCATTCGGAGAAGACTCCGTCTTTCAATGTGCACCAGGGGAAGGGACTCTTCAAGTGTTTCGGGTGCAGCGTCGGCGGCGATGTTTTCGGCTTCATCATGCAGATAGAAGGGTGCTCATTCACGGAGGCCATACGGATAGTCGCCGAGAAGACCGGCATCGCGATTCCTGCCGTCGAAGAGACTGAAGACTTCAAGAAGGTCGCGCGCGACCGTGAAACGATATTGAAGCTGAACGAGTGGGCGGCCCAATTTTTCGAGGACCGCCTGAAGGAAGGGGCGGAAGGCGCGCCGGCACGCGAATACATCGCGTCGCGCGGGATCAAGGAAGAGACCCGGACGCTTTTCAGGATCGGCTATGCCCCTGATAGCTGGGATGCTCTCATCACCCACTTGAAGCAGAAGGGCGCGACCACGGACGATCTCGACAGCAGCGGGCTCGCGGTGCTCAAGGAGCAGGGCGGGCTCTACGACAGGTTCAGGGGCCGCGTCATGTTTCCGATCACGGACTCGCAAGGACGGGTGATCGCCTTCGGCGGGCGTGTCATGGGAGAGGGAGAGCCCAAGTATTTGAACTCGCCGGAGACGGCCGTTTACACCAAGGGGCGAAATCTCTACGGCCTCGGGCACGCCAAGAATGAGATTCGCCAGAGGGGCTTCGCGATCATGGTCGAAGGCTACCTGGATTGCATAATTCCATTTCAGGAAGGCATCCACAATGTCGTGGCCAGTCTCGGGACGGCCCTGACCGACAACCAGGCCAGGCTGCTGCGCCGCTACATGGAGAAGCCCAAGATCGTGGTCAACTTCGATCCCGATTCAGCCGGCCAATCCGCGACCATGCGATCGATCGAGATGTTGCTGACGGAAGGCTTCAAGGTGAATATACTCCGCATGCCGACCGACGACGACCCGGATGAGTTCGTCCGGGCGTACGGCGCGCAGAAGTTCCTTGCGCTGCTCAAGACAACACAGCCTTACATCGAGTACATCATAGACATCGCGAGCGCGGGCCATGACCTGTCGAGACCGGCGGGCAAGGTGGAGGCGATAAACTCGATTCTTCCTCACCTCGCGCGCATGCGCGACAGGTTCGAGCGCCTGGAATATGCGGCGCAGATCGCGGACCGGTTCAAGGTGGACAGCCGGACCATCCGCGAGGAGTTGAAGCGGACCGCGACGAGCGGAAAGGCCGCCCTCGACCAGAAGCGATTGAACACTTCGCAGGAGATCACTCAGGCGGAGCGCCAGCTATTGGAGCTCATACTGAGCAACTCGGAGGTCCGTCGCATGATCGTCCCGAACCTGAGCCGGGAAGAGTTCGAGAACCTGGCGACCGGCTCCATATTCGCGGCGATAGTCGAGGTCCACAATGCGGGGATCGAAGCCGACTTTTCTTCGCTGAGCGAAAAGCTCGAAAGCGAGAGCGACCTCGAGCTGCTGCCCGCCCTCCTGATGAGCGACCTCGGGTGGGCGGGTGATACTGATTTCGACACCCTGTTCAAGAAGGCGACCCAGGCGCTCTCCTCTCTGAGGAGGAGGCAGCTCGAGAAGAAGATCGACGAGTTGAATTTGGAGATGGGACAGGCCGCCCGCGAACAGGACACGGAGAAGCATTCGCGTCTGTACCAGGAAAAATTCATGATCAAGAAGAGATTGGATGCTATTACGGCGTGACGATTGTTCCCCAGAAGCGGAGGCGCTCCTTAGCCGGAGCGTTTCCTTGTCTTTGATTGCTCCTAATAAATTGAGCTTCTGTCGAGGCGCTATTTCGCCAGCTTGACAGATTTTCTTAATGAGGGTACGAATTCACAGTAGCCGGCAGGCGGACTGAAAGCTCGCGACCCTACAGGAGAGCCGACATTGTCTGAAATCAATGAGAAATATCAAGACGAAGTAGAAAAACTTCTGGAGGTCGGGAAGGAGAAAGAGTATCTCACGTACGACGATATCAATCGTCTGCTCCCGCCCGACATGAACTCGGCCGACGAGATAGAGGCTATCTTCGACGTGCTCGGCGCGGAAGGTATTTCGATTTCCGATTCTGACGAGAAGTTTATCGAGGTGGCCGCGACGACCGTCGCCGGCTCGGACGGCAAGATGGACGAGCCCCTCGATGAAGAGCTCGACCTGGACCTTACGCCCGGCAATCTGGACAAGACCAACGACCCCGTAAGACTCTACCTTCGCGAGATGGCCGTGGTCCCTCTGCTCACTCGCGACGGCGAGGTGTCGATCGCGCGGCGAATCGAGCGGGGCCGGACGCGAGTGCTCAAGTCGATTTCCCGCTCTCCCATATGTATCGAGGACTTGATTCAAATGGGTGAGAGGCTCCGGCGCGGCGAGCTCCACGTGAGAGAGGTGGTCACCTTCAGCGAGCAGGATGGGATAACCGAAGAGCGGATAGAGGAGTACCTCAACGCGACCCTGGAATCCATCTCGGAGCTGAAGAAGACTTACGCAAAGACGTTGAAGCTCTACGACCGCCTGCGCGAAGAGCCGAAGAAATCTCCGAAGCTGCCGCGCCTCCGCAGGCGGCTCGCCATCGCCCGCGTCGAATTGAGCAGGCAGGTGCGGGCGCTGGACCTTGCGCTGCAGCAAAGCGATCGTCACATCATGATGATCCGCGATTGCTCTGACCAGACGCGCCGCGCGAGGACCGGGATCGAGAAGGCGAAGCGGGCGCTCGAAAAGAAGAAATGGAATGAGGACGAGCGAGAGCTCAAGCGAAATCTTCGGGAGGCGGAGCGGCGGCTCGTGGAGCTCGAAGAGTGCTGGCACGTGAGCGCGCTCGAAGTGGAGCGTTCCGTCTCCGCGATCATTACGGGTGAAGGGGAAGCGAACGTCGCAAAGCAGGAGTTGATCGAAGCGAACCTTCGCCTGGTCGTATCGATCGCCAAGAAATACACCAACCGCGGGCTCCAGTTCCTGGACCTGATTCAGGAAGGCAACATCGGCCTGATGAAGGCCGTCGATAAGTTCGAGTGGCGGCGGGGCTACAAGTTTTCCACCTACGCGACGTGGTGGATACGGCAGGCCATAACGCGCGCGATCGCCGACCAGGCGCGCACCATTCGCATCCCCGTCCACATGATCGAGACGATCAACAAGCTCATTCGGACCTCGCGCGCGCTGGTTCAGGAACTCGGCCGAGAGCCGAGCTCGGAAGAGATCGCCAGGAAGATGGACATCCCGGTGTCGAAGGTCCGTAAGGTCCTGAAGATCGCGCAAGAGCCCATCTCTCTCGAAACGCCCATCGGAGAAGAAGAGGATTCGCATCTGGGCGACTTCATCGAAGACAAGACGATAACGAACCCGGCCGACGCGGTGATAACCTCCAACCTGCGCGAGATCACCGACGAGGTCTTGAAATCCCTGACTCCACGCGAAGAGAAAGTGATAAAGATGAGGTTCGGCCTCGGACCGAACGGCAGCGAGCATACTCTGGAGGAGGTCGGCCAGCACTTCGCCGTCACGCGCGAGCGAATCAGGCAGATAGAAGCGAAGGCGCTCCGAAAGCTGCGCCACCCGTCGAGGTCGCGAAAGCTCAAGGCCTTCCTTGAATCGGCCAGGCCTTAAAGAGAAAATAATCAGCTCCGGACAGCTCCAGGATTACGGGCGGTCAGCGAAAGATGAACCCCTTTTCCCGCCCAAATTCATCAATCTATCGGCCTGATCGGCCCTTCCGTCCTGCCGAGAGTCTTGGTCTCTTCGGGACCTTCATCCACATTTGCCGGCTCCGGGTCGGGCTCCGGCGGCACGGCCGAGACCGGGCGCCTTTCGGGCACGACGGACGCGCGGGGCGCGTCATCGCTCTCGGTCGCGTTCTTGTATCGGGCGAGCAGATCATCGACGGCCGAGCGGGCGCGCTCAAGCTCCAGTTCCCTGTCGGCCTGCGCGGTCCGTGATTCCAGTGACGGCTCCCTGGAGACATTCAATCGCGCGCGCATCTCATCGATCGTGGCCGAGGGGTCCATGGGGTCGAACGGCGCTTGAACGCTCGCGAGGTTCTCCCGCATCCCCGTAAGATGGGTTTCACGCGCAAGGTCTTCGCCTTCGACGCGCCGTTGATCGCGAAGCGCCCTTGCCCGCGCGGCCGCTTGATTGGCTTCGACAATCTGCGTCGCGAGCAGGTCGCGCCGGGCGTTCAAGGCCACGAGGTCATTGCCCGCGCTCTGTGCCGCGGCAAGGTCTCCGCGCTCCTGCAAGAGGCGTTCTCTCTCCGCCACGCCGACGAGCTTGAGCTCGACTTCGGCCAGCTCCTTTTCGAGCATCTTTATGGCGGCGCGCGCCTGCACCTCGACTTCGTTGAGGCGGGCGATCTCGCCCCTGGTCACCGCTCTTACCTCCTTATCCGGGCTGCTCGCCTTTTCTATCATGTTATCCAGATAAGAGTTGATCAATCTTTTCGTTCTGTTCCACATCCCTTTACTCCGTTGCGGTTTTTCCAATCAGACCGCCAAAGATTCAATGGACTCCTTGATGGTTCGGGCGAGGAGCGCCGCGTGCCTTTGAATCTCGTTGAAGTCCTCGCCCTCGATCATCACGCGCGCCAGATTCTCGGTCCCCGAATATCGAACCAGCAAGCGTCCCCGGCCCTCCATCTCCCGCTCGATCTTTTCGATCAAATCCATAACGACCGAGAGTCGTTCGAGCGGGGGCTTGCTCGGAACCCGCACGTTGACCAGCACCTGTGGGAACTTCGTAAGAGAAGCCGCGAGCTCACCGAGGGTGCGGCCCGAATCCCGAACGACGCGTAGCAGCTCTATCGCCGTGATCAGCCCGTCTCCCGCAAGCGAGATGTCGGGAAAGATGATGTGGCCCGACTGCTCCCCGCCGAGCTTGGCATTGAGGGCGATCAGCTCCTCAAGGACGAACCGGTCCCCTACCTGCGCGCGAACCATCTTTATGCCGCGCTCGCGCAGGGCGAGCTCGAGCCCGAGGTTTCCCATCACAGTGGAGACCACCGTATCTTCCCCGAGTACTCCGAGCAGCTTCATGTGGTCGGCGAGCACGAGCAGGGTGTGATCCCCGTCGACGAGATCACCCCTCTCGTCGATGAACAGGGCCCGGTCCGCGTCTCCGTCGAAGGCTATCCCGAGGTCGAATTTGCCCTCGACGACAAGGCTCCTGAGCCCTTCGGTATGGAGCGAGCCGCAGTTCTCATTGATATTTTGCCCGTCGGGAGAAGCGCAGATGACTTCGACCTCGGCCCCCAGGCGCTTGAATATTTCGGGAGCGATGAAGGAGGCCGCCCCGTTGGCGCAGTCGAGCGCGAGGCGCATGCCTCCGAGGCTGAGCCCTCCGGAAACGTCGCCGACCAGATAGCTTATGTACTGCTCGCGATGAAGGGGAAGAGTCGAGCAAAATTCGAGGTCGCTTCCTTCGCCTGCCATCTCCCCGGGCGAGCCTGAAGGCGCATCCGGCCGCGAAGACCTTGCCACGTCCCGCTCGATCCGCGCCTCCATCTCGTCGGAAATCTTTTTTCCTGATCGAGAGAAGACCTTTATGCCGTTATCGCGATACGGATTATGCGAAGCGGAGATCACGACTCCCGCATCGAACGGGATGGTTCGGGCGAGGAAGGCGACCCCGGGCGTGGTTATCACTCCGGCGGACTCGACGCGCGCGCCTGCCGCCACAGCCCCCCTCGCCAGCCACTCCTCCAGGCGGGGGCCGGACTCTCGCGTGTCACGCCCTATGATGAGAGCGGGGTCGTGGCCCAGGTCGCGCTTAAGGTTCTCCGCGAGCGATCTGCCTATTCTCTCGACCGTTGATTCGTCCAGAGGGAAAACTCCGGCGACTCCTCTTATTCCGTCGGTACCGAACAGTCTTTCGTTAAAGCCTTCCGCCATTCGTGGTCTTCTCCCCGGATAAAAATAGATCAAGCTAAAGCCTCGCAAAGCCGAACGGGCCGCGCGGGTCGAGGCCTCCCGCGAGCCGGGAGTCTCGTTCCTTCATCTGATCCGCACGGTCTTAGGCTCGATCGAAAGGACGGATACCCTGTCGGCGAAATCGCCCGAGATCCTGACCTGAGGCGAGCCGTTGCCGTTTGCGTCGAGCACCACCGACAGTTCGTCCGCCGTAATCGAGTCTACCGCGGATTGCGCTCCAAAAACCGTCACTTTGACAAATTTCGGCACCGGCTGAGCCGAGGCCACGGCCCCTGCCACCGTGACCGGAACGCGGTCGAATACCCTCTCTTTTCTGAGCTCGCCTATGTTGACGGTGAGCATCACCTTTCGCGTGCGCTCGTCTTCCAGGTTCACGAAAGGCGAGCCCTTATCGATCGCGACCTCTTCGCTGAACGTCGCGGTCTTGTCGAAGAGGCTTACGGTCTCGGTAGATACCGCGTCGATGGAGCTTACCGCGCTCGTGGCCCCTTCGATGCGGACGGACGAGGGGGTAATGTGCCATCCGAGTAGCTCGTAACCCTCGGGCAAAGCGCCTTCGAATCTGGGCTTAATTTCAACCTCGCGCTCGACGACCCGCTCTATGGTCACGCGTACGCTGCGGGGCTCGATGCCGCGCTCTTCGACGCTCGCGGGCAACCTGGATTTGTCGAGGGCGAGAGGGATGACTCGCACCCCGGCTTCGACGCCGGTCAGGTCGGCGATCACGCCCAGGTCGCCCGACCTCAGGGTGTCGAGGACATCGCGCGGCCCCCGCAGGTTCACGCGGGCGGCGAGCGGCGTCTCGTTCGACAGAGTTATAACGAGCGACTCGGGCTGATTGTGAAATTCAATCGGCACGTTGTGAACGGTGACCTGGCTGACCGGGCGCGATGCCACGGACCACCAGAGGACGGCCGTAATAAGGAGGGCGAGCACCTTCAGGCCCGTGTTTTCGAGCGCATATTCCTTCGCATAATCCTTGATGCGGGTCAGGTATTCCAGCAATCTATCCATGCCTGCTCACTTGATATAGGTTTCGGTAACCTGCTCCCTCTGACCTTCGCTCCGGGAAGTAGCCGCGCGGCGCGACCGCGCGCGCCTGGGCCGGACCACCTCGCTCAAACGTCGCGGCGGCTCCAGCGATTCGCGGATCAGGTCACGCAGGCGAGAGTTATTCAAGAAACGCGTGATCTCTCCGTTCTGGACGAACGAGATGACGCCCGTTTCTTCGCTGACGATAACGGCGACCGCGTCCGTATCTTCCGTAACTCCGATGGCCGCCCGGTGGCGGGTGCCGAGCTCCTTGGTGAGCCTCGGATTCAAGGTGAGCGGCAGAAAGCAGCTCGCGGCTTCGACTCGGTAGCTGCGAATGATCACGGCTCCATCGTGAAGAGGTGTGTGCGGATCGAACAGGGTGACCAGGAGGTCGTAAGACAGCCTGGCCCCGAGAAAGACTCCGGTATCCACGTAA
>DATLMR010000374.1:0-9184 GCA_035537555.1 Blastocatellia bacterium | reverse complement strand
AAGGGGACCATTGTAGACCAATCTCGCGACCGAGAGAGCGCCGGGCTGCTCGATCTCCGTTCCCTCTTCGTTCGTTAGGAAGGAGTTGATCGCGACATAGCTGTTTCGTTGCGGGTTGTAGGTGAGGTAATCGATCCGATCGCCGATGTGGCCGACGTTGACGAGAGTCGCGCTGCTAACGCTCTCCGGCATATTTACAGAGAAGAGCTTCCCGGAGTAGGTGGCGAAAGCAGGCGCCGACCCCTGCCCGAGGGTCAGAGTCGAAAGCGCGTCGCCCGCCTCGAACTCGTTGGAAAATACCTTGATCTCGCTGAGCTTGAGGAATTTCTTGCCGGTAAACTGCGCGAAGACCAGAGCCGGCGACTCTTCGACGTGCGCATAAAAGGGCCTGCGTATGTGGCCCGGCCGGCCCGGACGCCCGTAGAATGGCCGCCTGATCTGCGATATATTTCCGCGCTTGAGGATCGTCAGCACTTTCTTCTGCGCGTCATATTCGAGAAGGCGGGCGCTCGTGTTCTCCGCGTCCGCCTGCGCGAGCGCCGGAATCGTCTCAAGGCGCTTTACGACCCCGTCGATCGCATCGCCCGCCAGGTCGACCGAGCAAAGGGAACCGTCCGTGGTCACGAAGTAGGCTATAGTCCGGGTCGCGAAGCCCGTTACCGGGTCGGCAGGCCCCGGCACGATGGCCACGTTGCTGCCGGCAATGATGGCCGTGCCTTCAGGAAACTTCGAAGGAACGATTATCTTCTTCAGGTCCACCGTACCGTCGACTCTCAATTCGTAAAACCAGAGGGTCGATGACTCTTTTATACTTCCGTCTTCCCGCCTCTCCCGGTTGTTCACGGAGATGACGAGCGTGTTGGTCGCCTTATCCACTCCCAGGTATGAGATGGCGTGGTCCTGGCTGTAATCTCTCAGAGCGACAAGCGGCAGGTGGTAGATGTACCCTTCGTTAAGCGTGAAAGTGTAGACCGACGCCCCGTTGCCGAACACGAGCACGCTTCCGCGCCTGCCCAGTCCGAGATCGGGCAGAGCATCATTGGCGCGGTCGGTATCGACGCCCTTCATGTCGAACGTTATGGCGTTTCCAAAAATGGGCTTGCCATTGTCATCGAGGTTTATCTTTACGTGGGCGATCACCTCTACGGGCTCATACTTGTCGTCTACCGGTTCGTACCTGGTCCCTCTGACAAACGCGACGCCCGTCTCCGGGTCATAAATAAGCCTGGTCGGATAGTAGCATTTGATATCGGTCTTCTGAATGCCGAGTTCCGGCCTCTTCGTATCGACCAGATAGAGGAAATGATTATCGAAATCTTCCAGGGCGCTCTCTTCCGTAACGGGGGACTTCGGCGCGTAAGGCGCGACGATCACGTAACGATCGAAGACGAAGGCCATGTTGTTTGCCGTTCCCGTCAGACCGTCGAGTTCCACCGAGTCGATCCTGATCGGTTGAGCGCCTTCTCCCGATATGGCGAGCCCGACTGAAATCAGAGCCAGGCTAACCAGGACGGCCGAAGCCTGCAACAGGAGCCGCCTGGATGATAGAATGCCTTTTTTCATATTCCGCCCTTTAATATTGGAAACTTTTAATCGACTATCAATTCAATCTTCAAATAAGGCTCATCGACTCGCGCCCTCGCTCATGTCTATGAGAGGAGCCGTATCTGCGAACAATACTCAACGGCTCAACGAACGAAACACAGGCCTTTTTTCGGTCCCCGGGAGCTCGATCGATAAATTGATACAATGCGAATCGATCTTATTTCTATCGGCGCTCCGCTGTCAAGCGTTTTTCCGGAGAAACCAGATCGAATCTCCTTAAATTCAAATGACTTGGAGGCAGCGGCCCCGGATCAAATGGCGTCTTCCCTCTGGACGCCGAGCTGGGCGAGCTTGAGCCTGAGCCCTCTCCTTGAGAGCCCCAGGTCGATCGCCGTCCTCGAAAGATTGTTGCGGTTCCGGACGAGGGCCTCCTCAATCAGTTGCCGTTCGAGCCGGGCGGTCGCCTCCTTCAGCCTCATTCGCCCCCCGCCGTTGGTCGATACGCTCTCGCGGCGACTGTCGTATACCACGTTCTGGGAACCGAACTCCCGCGCCCCGCCCGCGCGCTCCGTCTGGGAGCGAAGCCGCGTCGAGCCCGATGACTTGCGCGGGTGCGCGACCTCGGGCGATAGATCGTCGGCCGATATGCGCGCCGGCTCCGACGCGTAAGCCACCACGCGCTCTATCTCATTTCGCAACTGTCTCACGTTCCCCGGCCAGTCGTAATCCGTGAGAGCCTCCATCGCCTCCTGCGTCATGCTGATCCCCTGCTTTCCGGACCGCGACGAGAAGTGATCGAGGAAATGGGAAGCGAGGACCGGCACCTCTTCGCGCCTGTCCCTCAAAGGCGGAACGTGGATCCTGATGATGTTCAGGCGGTGAAACAGGTCCTCTCTGAACCGGCCGTCCTCGACGGCCCGCTCAAGGTCTGAGTTCGTAGCCGCCAGCACCCGAACGTCTACTCGACTGGGCTTCGTCTCGCCGAGCGGCTGTATCTCCGATTCCTGAAGGAACCTCATCAGCTTCGGCTGGACCTCGAGGGCCAGATCGCCTATCTCGTCGAGAAAGAGCGTCCCTCCGTCGGCGGCCTTGATGATCCCGGGATAGTTGGCGGTGGCGCCCGTGAACGCCCCCCGCCTGTGGCCGAAGAGCTGGCTGTCTATGATCTCCTTGGGCGTCGCCGTGCAGTTGAACGGCAGGAAGATGGCCCGGGCACGCGCGGACTCCTGGTGGATCGCCCTCGCGACAAGCTCCTTACCTGTTCCCGACTCTCCCGTAATCAGGACCGTCACATCGCTCGTTCTGATCTTCTGGATCTTCTCGATGACCCCGAACATCTGCTGGCTGCAACAGATGAACCCGGGGATGATCGTTTGAACCCTGTGCTCGAAGTCCTTTGACGGAGAGCTGCGCGCGCTGTTGCGCAGAGAGCAGGTCTCGAGCCCGAGCTCCGCTTGCTTAAGCAATGGCTGAAGGCGGTTCAGGTCGATCTGCTCGGTCGCGCAGATGTAGAGAAGCACCGAGCTGTTGAAGCCGTTTCCGATGCACGCGATATAAGAGCCGTCCTCGCGCCGCGAGGGCGAAAGGATGGGAGGGACGATGCTCTGTATGATCCGGTCGGCGCTCTCCAGGGAGAGCCCCTTGGTCACGAGAGCCCTCACGAGCCGGTCCTCTTCCTCCAGGCAGATCATCACCGCGCTTGCGGGGAAATACTCGTAGACCACCGAGGCCAGCTCCTGCAAGAGAAGCTCCCTGGAAGCCGACGCCTCGATCAGCCTCTGCATGAGCAGCACGTCGTTTGCGGGCGCGACCCGGACCGGGCTCGGGAGGCGATCCTCGCCCATCGCTATCGCGGAGAGTAGCTTGACCGTCATCTCAAGGTCCGCGTCCGCGCCCACCTTCTGGAAGATCTCTTTCGCCTGAAGCAGGTTGATCTCGGAGCCTTTCACGTCGCGCGCCACCTTCAAGAGCGACCCCATCTCGAAGTGGCTCCGGGCGATCTCGTAAGGAACTTTGATAGTGGTGAAGATGGAGATGCTCTGCGCGATGTGCTGCTTGGCTTCCGCAAACCGCCCGCTCGAAGCCTCGAGCTGCCCGGAAAGCCTCTGGATCAGCCCCGAAAGGAAGAGCGATTTCTCTTCCTTCAACCTTCCCTGCGCGAGCTCGAGATATTCGCGGGCCTGGTCATGGCCGCCCTGCAGGAAGTGGAGGCAGGCCAGCTCGATGTGAGCGAACGTCACTCCATGCAGGTCCCCGATTGAGGTCGCAAGCCCGAGGGCCTTTCGCAGGGTCTTGAGCGCCTCTTCGAACCTGCCGAGCCCTTTGTATACGCCGGCGAGGATCCTCAGGGCGTTGCTCTCCGCCCACTTGTCTACGCTCCCCTCGACCAGCTTCAGGCTTCTCTCCAGATTCTCTTCCGCGTCGAGAAACTTTCCCCTGGCGCAGAGTATCTCCGCCAGAGTTATTCGCGCCGTCGCCTCGTAGCTCGGCTCCGTGAAGCTCTGCGCTATCTCGATCCCCTTGTTCACGCTCTCGATCGCCGTCACCCACTCCCCGGCGTCGCGCAGGTTCGCCGCAAGATTATTGTAGGCCAGAGCAAGCTGGTCCTTCCGGCCCCCCTTCTTGAGGTGGTCGATCGCGCGTTGGATGTACCTCGCCGATTGCTCGTGCTCGCCCAGGTAGCCTTCGTCGAGAGTCGTTCCCAGATTGAGCAGGATCATGCCCAGAAGGTTCATGTCGGACGAGCCTTCGGCCAGGCCGAGAGCCTTCAGGTAGTTCTCCCTCGCACTCGAAAACGCCCCCTCGCTGAAGCTCACGGTGCCGAGCTGGTCGTATATCCTGGCCAGGAGGTCACGGTCGGAATTGGTCTTTTGAAAGTTGAGCGCCGCGAGCAGATGATCTCGCGCTATTCGGAACTCGTCCAGACGAATGTACGTCCGCCCGAGCGTGCAGTGCGCCTCGCTTACGCCGAGGTCGTCCTGGAATTCCAGGAACAGCTTCTTCGCCTCGTTCAGAGACGCGATGGCCTTCGGAGGGTTCCTCAACCAGCTGTGGACCGACCCGATCCGCAGCTTGATGCGCGCGCGCGTCCGCGGAGGCAGAAGCGCGAGCACTTGAGGGTCTTCATACTTCTCTATTACCTCGTATGCCTCGTTGAAACGGCTCAGCTCTTCGAGAGCCTTGCTCAGTAAGAGCCGCGCGAGCGCGTCGTTCTCTCCCGAGCCCGGCCCCTCTTTTAGCGCCGCGTAGAGGTGCTCGGCGGCCGCCTCATAAAGGAAATTCGAGAAGGCTTCCTTGCCGAGCTGGAGCCGAAAGCCCCGGCCCCCGAAATCCAGGTCGCTCACGCTCGCCACGGCCCGCGACAGGAACCCGTTCGACGAGGCCACGTGCGACGACCCGTTCTTCTTCAGAAGCTGACGCACCGTCACGTGACTGATCCGCTCCACGATCCGTCGCTCTATCGCCGCCGTCGCGAGCTTCTGCGGGGTCCATTCCTTGAACGAGTACCCGAGCGTCGAGGGCTCGATGTTGGCAAGGTCGAGTATCTCTTCCACCTGCTTGGGCGAGAAGTTCGGCCTCGGCCCTCCCTGAGGCCCCCTCTTTCTGGCCGCGATCCCGACCAGCCCCTCTTTGTTGAACTTCCGTATCCATTTCTTTACGTTCGAAGGGTGAAACTGGAGCCTCTGGCTGATCTCGACGGCCGTCCGCCCCTCGGCCGACATCAGGATCACCTTCGCGCGCCACGACTCCTCGCGATTGGATGACTCCGAAAACCGCTCGAGACTCTCCCGCTCGCTTGAATCGATCGGCCGAACATAAAGAGGTTGGAACATTGACTGCGCCTTATCCGGAACCCGGCTCGCCCCCCCGACCTCGGGAGCTCGTGTAATTCGTTAACTCCCGGCCCTCCGCCTGAAGTCCCTGGTTTTCAAGGGCCGCCTCTTATCTATATTTCAGTAAAGGTACCTGTTCTACTCAATAAGGGACCGAAAATATCAAAAAAGCATAACTGAGTCAACATATATCTTTCCACATATTTTCACTTTCTTGTATAAAGAGTATGCGTAGCTTAAATTTCCTTCTTGATTAAATCGGGAGGCGGCTGGTAGAATCGCAGGCCAGCACGGACCAGTCATTTTCAAAGAGGGGGAATTAAGTTTCATGAACTTATTCATGGAAGCCCGGCCGGGTAGCCGGATCTTTCCGGCTTTACTCACCGCTATCGCATTAATCGGACTTGCACTGATTACGGCAAGTTTTTCCACCAGGGCGCAGATAACAACTCAGACACTTCAGACCATCGATCCCATTTCGACCGACGCCGACGTAGAGATCCTGGGCGCGGCCGCCGACGACCACCTGAGCGGAAACGGCTCGCCAGGCGACACGTCGCTCACGCGCGCGCGCGCTCTGGCGACGGGCGATTTCGATAACGACGGCATCGACGACCTCGTGATCGGCGCGCCGGACGCGAACGTCACTCTGACCCCGCAGGGCGGCCCCGCGGTCAGCCGGCCCGACGCCGGTATCGTTTACGTCTTCTCCGGACGGACCACCCCTTTCCCCGTCACGATCGACACGGCCGTGCAGGGACAGGCGACTCTCAGGATACTGGGCAAGACCGAAGGCGACCGCACCGGCTTCGCCGTCGCCTCGGGAGACGTTAACGGAGACGGCATCGATGACCTGCTCATCGGCGCGCCCGGCTCCGACTTCAGCGCGACGCGAGTCAACAACGGCTCGGTCATCATCCTCCTCGGCTCCGACACCTTCGCCACCGGCACGCTCGATCTGAATATCGCCAACGCCGCCGATTTCATCATTCACGGCGTCGCGTCGGAGGACGGGTTCGGCAGCGCCATCGCCTCGGGCAACGTAGGAGGCGTGACAGGAACCCCCGCCGCCGAGTTCTCGACCGACGACATCGTGATCGGCGCGCCCGGCAATGACGGCCCCGACGGACTCCGGCCCGGCGCGGGTGCCGCTTACCTGAAATTCGGCGGGCCGTTCATAGCCCGCGGACAGGGCCAGGCCACAGGCACCCTCGATTTCGGGGCGGCGCAGAGTCCGGTCAACGTCGTGGTCTTCGGCAGGACGGGCGACGCGCTCGGCGCCGCGCTCGCCATCGGAGACGTTAACGCGGGGAATGCGAACGACATCGTGATCGGAGCTCCCGGAGCGGACAGGCCCGCGAAGGCCGCGGCCCCGGCGGTTCCGGCGGCGGCCGACACGGGCGCCGTATACATCGTATTCGGGGGCGAAAACATCGCAACCGCGAACGGCGCGCTCCAGGTTATCGATACCGGGGCGGCTGTTCCCAGCACCAAGCTCAGCTCGTCGATCTTCGGTGAGGGACACAAGCAGGCCCAGGTGGGCGACAACGCCGACCGCTTCGGCTTCTCCGTCGCCGTCGGCGACGTGACCGGAGACGGGAACCTCGACCTCATCGTCGGCGCGCCGACTGCCGATGGTCCCGCCGACGCCAGAATCGATAGCGGCGAAGCCTACGTACTGATGGGCGGCGCCGGACTCAACGCTACCAGGATAGACATTCTCAACACTCCCGTGACGCTTACGGTCTTCGGACAGGCGGGCGATCACCTCGGCTCCACGGTGTTTGCCGGAAGGGTCAATTCGCCCGGAAACAACGATAACAGGGCGGACCTCATCGTCGGCTCGCCCTCGGCCGCGAGCTCCAGAGGCGCCGTCTCGGTCTTCTTCGGCGGCCCGAGCCTTACTTTCCTCTCCTCGCGAGACATAGCAATCGGCCAGGATGACCTGCGCATACTCGGCGACAACGAAGGGGACGAGCTCGGATGGGCCATCACTACCGGAGACTACGACGACAACACGGGCGCGGACCTCGCGCTGGGCGCGCCCTTCGCCGACGCGGTCGTCGGCGCTGCGACCAGGACTGACGCGGGCGAGGTATACGTACTGCTCGCGGCCGCGGCCGATGTCCCGCCTCAGAATTCGAACCCCGTCGTCAACCTCACCGAGCCCGACGGCGGAGAGGTCATAGTCGGAGGCACGACCTTCGAGATCGCGTGGACCGCTTCCGACCCGAACGGAGACAACACCATTCAACGGTTCGAGATCAGGCTTTCGACCGACGGAGGGGCCACGTTCCCGGACCCGAACATCATCGCCCTCAACGTGCCCGGCACCGCGCGCACTTTCGCGTGGGCCGTCCCCATCGGACTGAATACGACGACCGCCCGCATTCGCGTGACCGCCGTCGACATCCAGGGCGGGACGGGACAGGACACGAGCGCGGCCAACTTTACCATCTCCGACACGGGCTCGACCGTTATGCTGACCGCGCCCAACGGCGGGGAGACCCTGCGCTTCGGCCAGACCTTCAATATCACATGGACGGTGCCCGCGGGGGTGGCGAACCAGATACGCGGATTCGACATCTTCCTCTCGACCGACGGCGGGGCTACGTTCCCCATCCCGATCGCATTCAATAGCCCTCTAACCCCGGCGCTCGGCCCCGAGGTCCGCACGTTCGCGTGGACGGTTCCCGCCATCTGCACGACGACGGCGAGAGTGCTCATCGCGGCGACGAACCTGAACGGAACGACCTCTTCGGATTCGAGCAACGCCAATTTCTCGATCGCGGCGGTCGGGCCGACGATCGATACGACCAATATCCGAATAACCACCAACAACAGCCGCATCGCGATAACGACCACGGCTCCGACCGGCGGCGCCGAGGTGCGATTCCTTCAGGGCGCGACCGTGCAGCTGACCGACGCCAACGGAGTCTTCTTCTCCTTCAATACGGTCGCTATCAAGAAGGGCGGAAGGAAGCTCATAACCAAAGGACAGATCAACGGAATGTCCCTCGACGCGTTCTTCCCGGACGGGGCTGTCCGCACTCTGCGGATCACTAACCCGACCTGCGGCGTCGTAACCCTGCGCGTGAGACGCCAGGGCGCCAACCTCGTGATCGAGCCCACGCCCGCGACCACGCAGAGCTCCTATAACTAAACTCCCTCCGGAGCAAATCAAGAGGGCCGGTCATCAGACCGGCCCTTCTTTTTACCACTCGACTTCGATCTCCCCGTAACCCGGATCTTTTGCAAAGCAGTACAGGTCTCAGGGCGGCGCTCAGCGCTTCTCGTAGTATCTCATCACGAGCCCGTCCTTCCCGATGGCGAAGCCGTTGTTTTTTCGGAAGGAGACGGCAAAGAGGTCCGCGCTCGTCCCGCTATCCTGCTCGACCCAGTTCACTCCCCCGTCGAAGGTCCTGATGACCCGGCCGTTGTGGCCCACGACCCAGCCCGTCTTCTTGTCGATGAAGCTGATTCCGAACAAAGGCTCTTTGGCCCGCAGGCTTATCCTCTCCCACGTCGCGCCGCCGTTCTCCGTCCTCAACAGCGCCCCGTTATCCCCAGTCACCAGACCGACCTTGTCCGTCAGGAAGTAGACGCGGTTCAAGTCGTCCGTCGTCCCGGAGGATTGAGGGTACCAGTTCCGCCCGCCGTCCACCGTGTGAAGGATCACTCCTCCCGTCCCGACTACCCACCCTCGCTTGCCCTGAAAGCTCAGGTGAAAGAGTTGGGCCGTCGTGCCGCTTCGCTGCTCGCGCCAGGAGACTCCACCGTCGTTTGAGGCCAGGATCAGTCCTTCG
>DATLMR010000373.1:0-3070 GCA_035537555.1 Blastocatellia bacterium | reverse complement strand
AGTTCGTCCCGGCAATAAGCGCGAAATTATCTTGTGAATTTATTGCGGTCCGGGGGCGCGGACTTTGCGGCCCCCTGCGCGCGGCTCTGCGCGCCGCGAAGTTCGCAATCATCTCGAGCTTTCTGGATGCGAAAGGCCGGTTTGGCTATAATCGCTTCCTGTTTGCTTAATAAATTAAAGGAGAGATCATGAAAGAGGTTACGCCACAGGAAGCTTTTGAATTGATGAAGAATGACGAGGACTACATATATCTGGATGTCCGGTCAGTCCCCGAGTTCGACGCGGGCCATCCGGAAGGAGCGATCAACATCCCGCTTCTGCACTACACTCCGAGCACGGGAATGTACCCGAACCAGGACTTCTCCTCGGTGGTCGAGGGCAACCTATCTAAGGACGCGAAGCTCGTGGTGGGCTGCAAGAGCGGAGGGCGCTCGGCCCAGGCTTGCCAGATACTCGGCCAGATGGGCTATACCAACCTCGCCAACGTGCGGGGCGGGTACGGCGGCATGGTCGATAATTTCGGGCGGATGGTCGAGCCCGGCTGGAGCACGTTGAACCTGCCGGTGTCCGAAGAGAGCGACGCGAGCGCGCGCTACGAGGCGCTCTCGGCCAAGGCCAAAGGGTAGCTCCGGCGATGAGGGCGGCGGCCGAATTTCATTCGAGGCTATGACTTTAAACTATATCGGCGTCAGGGGCTCGACACGGTCTGAGAGGCAGGAATCGATCTCGCGCGCGAAGGAAGCGATACAGGCGAGCGGCGGATGGATCCTCGACTTCAAGCTCTTTTCCAACGTTTCGATCTCCGTCAGCTTCGAGGCGCCTTTGCGGGGCATCGAGAAGCTATTTTCTATGCTGATCGCGGCTGACATCCATCTTGACCGCGAGAGCGAAGAGCTGCTCGCGAGCTACATGCGAGACCGCGAGCAGCTATCCGAACGAAGGCTCTCGACGGAGGTTCCCGGCGTCCTGCAACTGATCTTCATCCACAACGAGCCGGACCTGAGGATCGAGGTCCCGGCCATACCGGGCTGAGCCCGAGGCCCATAAAAAGAGAGCGCGCGAAGCGAACCTCGAATGGATTCGCTTCGCGCGCTCCGGTTCGACCGGCGGCCTATAGCGCGGCCGCCCGCTTTCAGGGCTTGCCTCTCGCGGCCCTTCGCTCCGCCTTTTCAGCCCTGCGCTGAGCCTTGTTGCCCTGAGCATTGCCATACTGCGCGGGGCTCGCGACGGACCTTTGCGGGATCGCCATCTGCTGTTGAGCGGCCTGTTGCCGCTCGGCGCGCCGTTCGGCCTTTCTCTGCGCCTTATCGCTCTGCTGGATGACGACCGGCTGTTTTTGCTGCCCGGCTTGCGGGGCGACATAGACACTTTGCCGTTGCATCTGTCGTTGTTGCCGCGCGGCCTGCTTTTGAGCCTGCCTCTGCTCTCGCATCCGGTCGACTTGCGGCTGCTGCGGAGCGACATAGACGCCCTGCTGTCTCTGCTGCCGCGCGGCCTCCTTTTGAGCTTTTCTCTGCTGGCGCATCTGCTGTTCGACCTGCGACTGCTGTTCGGGCGCGGGCTGCCCGGTTCTTTGCCTCATCTCCCTCTTCTGCTGGCGCATCTGCTGCCTCTCCAGCTTGCGGGGATTGACGTTTTGAGAAGCGTCTCCGCCGTGCTTTTGAGGCACGTTCGGCGGGACGGGTTGCTGCTGTCGATCCAAACGTCTGAGGGCTTTTCTTTCCTGGCGCGTCTGCTGATCGACCGGCTGACTCCGCTGCGCGGCGGCAGGCTGCTGCTGGTAAGCGGGAGCGATGCCCCTGCGCTCGACTTTTTCCTGCTTGCGAATCTGCTTCAACTCGCGCCGCGCCGTCTGATCGCCCTGCGCCACGCGCGCCGCGAGCGCCGACTTGCGCTGGCTTCTCTCCTCCGCGGCGAGAGAGCCGTTCGCCTGAGGATTGGCCTGATAGCTTGCGCCATCGCCTCTACCGGCTCTTACCTCGGAGACCGCCTGCCCGTTCCTTTCGAGCTTCAGCCTGTTCTTCCTCTGTTTTTCGGAGACGGGCCTGACCAGCGTCTCCCGCGCGGCGCCGACCTGTCCGGGCGGGACCGGGGGCGCGACGCTCGCCACCACTGGAGTGTTCAGCGCCTGCTCGAAATCTCGCCCGACCTTGAATCTGTTTCTCCCGTTGAATTTCCCGCCCCTGTGGGCAATCGCCATCTGACGCATGCTATCTACCGCGTAAGGGTCGAGCACCGGCTGCGCCTGCGAGGCGTATTGCGGATTCAGGTAAGAGATCGACCCGGGCCTGATCGACTCTGTGAACTGCTGGACCGGGACGACCGTGACCGCCTGCGGGACGTTCATATTGATATAAGTGCGCCGGTCCCTGACGTAGTGGTTGACGACTTCAACCGGCGCGATGTACTGCGGCTCGTAGCTCGAATTATAGTAGCGCGGGAGGTACTGCTCGCCCGGCGCGAGCGGCACCCACGCGATCTGGTTCGTCTGCCTCACGGGAATGAAGGCGACGAGCGCGGGCGAGTAGACGGGCCGCGAGGATGTTCTGTCAGGCACCCACACCCATCTCTGATTGTTCAGGTGAGCCCATCGCCCGTAGTGGTAAGGAGCCCAGCCCCACGGCTCTTCCGACACCCAGGTCGGTCCCCATACGTTATCGACATCCCACGACCCATGCCTGTAAGGCGCCCACGCCGCGTCCACCCTCGGAGACCAGCAACGGCCGTAGCCTTCCACGTCCGCCCAGTCGCCGTAATTGTCGAGGTCGTAGAGGCCCGGGACATCGTACGAATTCACGTATTGATAACTCGCCGACCGGGCATAAGGATCGTAGTAATCGGGATCATCGAGATACGCGTCGTAGTCGCTGTATCGCCCGTCATAGGAGTCCGGATAGCGATCGCCGTAGTAATCGTCGACTATGCCGCCCGCGAGATCGGGAGATATGCGCGACACCACGGCCTGCGAGGCCGCCTGACCCAGGAGCGTCAGTATCTCGCCCTTGTTTATCTCGCCCGAGCCCGCGAGGCCTACCACCTGCGCAAGCCCGCTCAGGACCGAGATGAGCGT
>DATLMR010000372.1:0-7703 GCA_035537555.1 Blastocatellia bacterium | reverse complement strand
TTTGCTGACGATGATGATCGAAAGGATGATGGGAACGTAATTGCGAGTCTCCTGGGGAATGAGGCCGCGCTTGTGGATCTCCCAGAAATCGGCATAGCCGCACCTCGCGATGGAGTTCGCGATTCGAGCCTCTCCGGAATTGTAGGCGGCCATGGCGAGGAGCCAATCGCCCGCGAAGTAATCGTGGAGGAAGCGCAGGTAGCGGGCGGCCGCGCGGGTCGATTTTTCAGGATGGGAGCGATCGTCGATCCAAGAGGTCTGCGCGAGCCCGTAACGCGAGCCCGTGGACGGGATGAACTGCCAGATGCCTTTTGCGGCCGCGCGCGACAGCGCAGCCGGTTTCCATACCGACTCGGCCTGGGCGAGCCAGATCAAATCGAGAGGCACTCGCTCTTCCTTAAATATCTTCTCGGCCATCTGGCGATAGCGCCCGGCGCGCTTGAGACCCGCCTCCATGGTCGAGCGGCCCCGGCCGGCCACGAAATAGTTAAGGAACTGGAAGACGGGCGGGGCTACCGAGAACTCGAAATCATAGCGCCCGAATACCTTGATCCCGTCGGGCATGACGGTCGCAAGCTCGCTTTCGTTGATTCCCGAAAGCTCATCGATAAGGGCGGGCTCGACGACCTCCTGGCGGTTCTGCAAATCGTCGGCCTGCTGCGGTCTGGCGCGGCCCTTCGATTCACCGGCGGGCAGCTCTTCTCGCGCGGGCGGCAACAGTTTCTCTTTATCGGCTATCGCTTCTTTGCCCTGGGCAGCCTGCGGGCTTTTTTGCTCGGCCGCCTCCGAATGATTGGCGGAATTATTTGCAGGGTCTCTCTGACCGGGCGGGGTTAAAGGCTGTTGCCGGACGGGAGAGGCCGAAAGTTTGTTCTTGTGCTGATTGATGCGATAAACGAGGTCTTTATAGTAGGTATCGAGCCTGGGATTCTGGGCCAGATTTCTGCCCGATCTCAAAATGATGTCAAGGGCCTGGTCGAACATCTTCATGGCCAGATCGCTGTGGCCTTTGATGAAAGCTTCTTCGCCTGCGAGGTAGCTTTGCTCCGATTGAGTAATCAGGTCGCCGATGCTTGGGGGCGCAGGCTGGCGCTGTGTCTGTGCGAAAGCGGTAAGAGGGCCGGAGCTTCCGAACATCAATCCTGAAATTAACAACACGACAACAGAGCGACCGATGCTCTTCGATAGCCTCATCTTGATTTAATTACCCCTTTGTTTTGATATTGCTTTTCGGATCGAATCCGCGATGCGATTGACATCGTCAAACGCCACCGGATGCATCGAGCTCAACGCCCGCATCTCGAAACCTTCTGCTCTGAGCTCCTGCCGAGTGAGGAGGTTATATCACGCGAAATTCAGCAGAGTCAATAATAAGGTGCTTCGCAAGAAATTTGAAATATATTGCGGGAGGCCGGGAGACCGAAAGGCAATACGGTATTGCCTTTCGGTGTCCGGGCGATTCATTACGCGAGCGCGGCCTTGAGGACTTGCCGGATTGAATCGGCAAATACGAAGTTGATCTCCTTCACCACGTCCTTGGGCAGTTCGTCGAGGTCCTGGCGGTTGAGAACGGGCATGACTATCGTGGTGACGCGAGCACGTCGCGCGGCCAGCACCTTCTCTTTTATCCCTCCGACCGGCAGCACGTTACCGCGAAGAGTGATCTCGCCCGTCATCGCGACGGACCTCTTGACGGGCCGTCCTGACAGGGCCGAGACGAGGGCCGTAGCCAGGGTCACTCCGGCTGAAGGGCCGTCTTTCGGGATCGCGCCTTCGGGAACATGGATATGAATGTCGAACTTGTTGAACTTCTCCGGATCGATTCCGATCTCGTCGGCGCGGGCCTTGGCCCAGGAGAAGGCCGCCTGCGCGGACTCTTTCATAACATCTCCGAGCTGTCCGGTCAGGAGCAAAGAGCCTTTGCCGGCCGTGAGGAGAGCTTCGATGAAGAGAACGTCGCCGCCCGCCGGGGTCCACGCGAGACCCGTCGATACGCCGACCTGGTCCTTCTTCAGTATCTCGTCCGGATGGACGTGCGAGATGCCCAGGAAATCGTGCAAGGCGGTCGGCGAGACGCGAACGAGCGAGGTATCCCCCTCGGCAACGCGCCGGGCGACTTTACGAGCGATTGTCGCAATCTCCCGCTCGAACTGGCGCAACCCGGCCTCGTGGGTGTACTGCTGAATGATGGCTTTGAGCGTGGCGCGGCTCATCGACAAGTGGCGCGAGGTAATGCCGTGCGCCTCCATCTGCTTCGGGATAATATGCCTGCGCGCGATTTCGGCTTTCTCTTCTTCGGTATAGCCTGCCAGGCGGATGACCTCCATTCGATCGCGGAGCGCGGGGTGAATGGTCTCGAGCACGTTGGCAGTGGTCATGAACATAACGTTAGAGAGGTCGAAGGAAGACCCGAGGTAATTGTCTCTGAAGGAGAAATTCTGCTCGGGGTCGAGCACTTCGAGGAGCGCCGAGGAAGGGTCTCCTCTGAAGTCCGCGCCCACCTTGTCTATTTCGTCCAGCATTATTAAAGGGTTATTCGTGCCCGCCTGCTGGATGGCCTGAATGATTCGTCCCGGCATGGCCCCGATATAGGTGCGCCTGTGGCCGCGAATCTCGGCCTCGTCGTGAAGGCCGCCCAGGCTGAGCCTCTGAAACTTCCTGTTCAGCGCGCGCGCGACGGACCGGCCGAGGCTGGTCTTTCCGACGCCGGGAGGGCCGACCAGGCAAAGGATCGGGCCTTTCACTTTATCCTTCAGCTTGCGCACGGCGAGTGACTCGATTATTCGCTCCTTGACCTTTTCGAGGCCGTAGTGGTCCTCGTCCAGAATCGCCTGCGCGCGCTTCAGGTCCAGGTTCTCTTCCGACTGCTTGGACCACGGAAGGCTCACCATCACGTCGAGATAGTTGCGAAGGGTCGCCGCTTCGGCCGCGTCCGGATGCATGCGTTCGAGCTTCTTGATCTGCCGGTCAACCTCTTCGTCCACCGCTTCCGGCATCTTCGCCTGCAGCATCTTCTCGCGATACTGGGCGATCTCTTCGGCCAGCTCGTTGCCCTCTCCGAGCTCCGACTGTATGGCCTTGAGCTGCTGGCGCAGGTAGAACTCGCGCTGGGTGCGGTCGATCTCTCCCTTGGCCTGCGTGTTGATTTCCTGCTGGACGAGGAGGACATTGATTTCGCGCGCGAGCAGTTCATTGACCCGGCGGAGGCGGTCGGCCGGGTTCAGTTTTTCGAGCACGCTCTGGGCGTCCGCGACCTTGAGCTCGAGGTTCGACGCGGCCACGTCGGCCAGGCGCCCGGGGTCTTCGAGGTTCGCGACGATGGCCATCACCTCCGAAGATATGTTTTTGCCGAGCGTGATCGCGCGTTCAAGGGACGAACGGACGTTACGTATCAGGGCCTCTAGCTCAAGCTCTTCGGCGTCCGGCTCGGTATCGGTGAGCGGCTCGATGTGGGCGACAAGGGGAGGAAGGCTTTCGTCAAAGCGGGTGATACGGGCGCGGGACAATCCCTGAACCAGAATTCTGATGCGGCCGTCGGGCATCTTCAGCATTCGCATAATGGCCGCGGCGGTCCCGTAGTTGTAAAGGTCGGCGCCGGTCGGTTCCTCCTTCTCAAGGTCGCGCTGGGCGACGAGCATGATCATTCTGTTCTCCGCCAGAGCCTGATCGACGGCCCGGATCGACCGCTCGCGCTGAACGAATAGCGGAACTATCATATAGGGGAAAATCACGATATCCCGGAGCGGCAGCACCGGCAGGGAGTCCGGCATTCTCACCTGTTCGTCAGACGCTTCTAACTGGACCTCTTCTGTCTCCATTATTGGTGTCATAATATATCTTGTTTAATCCTCTGTCTTCGATTGTAGGGTGCCCGGAAAGCGGTGACAAGTAACTTGCGTCCGGCCGATTCGATTCCCGAGGACCGGGGCACCTATCTGGCCCGCCCGGAGCGGACGAGCGATTTCAGCTCGCTCATGAATTCCGAGACATCTTTAAATTCGAGGTAGACCGATGCGAAGCGGACATAGGCGACCTTATCGAGCTCCTTGAGTCGTCTCATGATCATCTCGCCTATCTTCTCGGTTGAGCGCTCACGCTCCCTCGATTCCTGGACGTATTTCTCGATGGAATTGACCAGGGCCTCAATCTTGGCCATCGGGATGGGGCGTTTCTCACAGGCCTTCATCACGCCGGCCAGGATCTTCTGCCGGTCGAACGTCTCGCGGCTCCCATCTTTTTTCACAACCATGTACGGAATTTCGTCGATGCGCTCGTAGCTCGTAAAGCGCCGCTCGCACTTGAGACACTCCCTCCGGCGACGAATCACATCGCCTTCACGGCTCTCGCGCGAATCGACGACTCTATCTTCCAGATGCGCACAGAAAGGACACTTCATAATAACCTCTCAAGTAATAATTTGACGGGCGGCACCCGAAGGCCCCCTGCGATGGCGGCTTGCAGCTAGTCCGGGTGCCCATCAGGCAGGCGGCTGACCATAGAGCTCGCTCGACGGTTCACTGCCACTACTTCATCCCCTTCCACCTCTTGCCCTGAAGAACTCTCCTCGGCCGCATCGACTTCTTCGACCTCCCTCTCTCCGATTCTCCTCAGCCTGTCGAGCGAAAGGCCATCTTTAAGGACATAAAAAAGTCCGAAGAAGGTCGCGGGCGCGAAGATGACAAGGTGGAGGATTATGGCCACGGAAGCGGCTTTGTTCTGCGCGACTCCCATGAAGGTAAGGGCCGCCGCCGTCGCCGTGTGAAACGGCCCCGTGGCGCCGCCGGGCGTAGGAACGACCGATCCGAGCATCGACAATCCCATCACGAAAACGGCTCCCGTAAAGGGGACCTGGCCGTACGGAATTCCGAATGCCCGAACCACGAGCATGTGCGCGGCTGCCACCATCAGCCACAGGAGGATCGTATAAGAGACTGTCACGGCCAGTCCCTTAGCGTCGTGGAGCACGGCGAGCCCCTCCGAAATGTGGAGAAGAAGGCTGAGCGCCCCCCGGTAAATGTGCTTCGGAAGCCGGTGGAGCTTACGTTCAAGATAAGCGAGCGCGCCCTTCCTCCTGCTATGAAAGACCGACAGCCCGTAGATGCCGGTCGCCGCGACCAGAAGCAGCAGGACTCCCGTGACCTTGATCAGCCCGAAGCGCTCGATCGATTCGGCGTCCCGGGCTATGTAGTCGAAGAAGATCAGGTTGAAGGCGAAGAAGAAGACGACCATCACCATGTCGAAGACGCGCTCTATCATAACGGTCGCGTAGCTTGCCGAAGGATGGACGCGCTCTTTGACTGAGAGGACCGCGGGCCTGACTATGAACTCCGCGGCCCTGCCCATCAGAAAGAGGGCGCAGTAACCGACCACGGTGGCGCGAAACAGGGCGCGAAGCGAGGGGAAGGCCATAGGAGCGAGCAGGCCACGCCACCTCAGAACTCGAACGAAATAAGTGCCGACGAGCAGAGCCACCGCCAGGCCGAGCTGGCCCCAGTTGGCTTTTCGAACTTCGATCCACACTTCATTCCAATCGAGTTTGTGTGCGAACCAGTAAACGAATAGAGCGCCTAGCGCTAGGCTGGCGAATGTCTTAACCCTGCTTTTCAAAGCTTTCGAGTGATCCTCGTCTTATGCTATCTTTCCAAATCATGCGTGCGTGCCTAATATCCCCCGTGAGCGCCAGGTACCGCAGCAGGATGCCGCTACAGGCTGTATCCCGGGGGGATTCTAGCACAAAATCTGGCCCGGTGGCAGGCGAATCCGGCCACGCGGACGGAGCGACTAAGGCAGGGGCCTTTTTGGAACATTTGAACTTAGCGTCTCGTTTAGCTGATTGACTTCAGCGTTTAGCGTTGAAACTAAAACGAATAGCTTACGAGAAGGCAACAGGTGGGAGCAAGACAAGCTTTGACATCTAGCGATGCTGAATTGGTTCAGCGTTGTATACAGGGCGACCAGCAGGCCTGGGCGGACGTAGTGCGCCTTTTTTCGCGCCGCATCTATAACCTGGCCTACAGGTTCACTTCGAGCCATGCGGCGGCCGAAGACTTGACGCAGGAAGTCTTCATCAGAGTCTATCGCTCGCTCCAACAATACGACTCGGGCCTCGGCGATCTGTCGAACTGGTTGATGCGGCTCGCGCGCAATCTCATCATCGACGATTACCGCAAGCGACAGCGCACGCCCACGGACTCGGGCGATGATCTTGCCGATCACGAATACCATCTGCCTGCGGCGTGTGACAGCCCGCAGAGGTCTCTTGAGCGGCAGGAACGAAGGCTCCAGGTCCTCGCCGCCATAGACAAGCTGTCACCCGACCTGCGCGAGTGTGTCATCCTTCGCGATATCGAGGAACTGACCTATCAGGAGATTGTAGACCTGCTCAAGATACCTGAAGGCACGGTCAAGAGCCGCATCAATCGCGGCAGGATCGAGCTGGCGAAAGTGCTTCGGAGGATGAAGGTGAATCCCGATTAGAGTCCGATGCCAGCCTGAGCTCCGGGCCGACCTTAATCGTCACCTATCTAACTTTTCATGCCCGACCTTGCACCGACAAAGTAAGTTGGCCGGGCGTCGTGTCTCGGGACGTTCTAATTATGGAGGAGTGGAATTGTGGTTCCACTGAGGCTTTATGAATTGCAGCAAGTTTGAAGAAGAGCTCAGCGATTACCTCGACGGGCAGTTGAACCAGGGTGAAACGGGCGCTTTTGCCGCGCACGCCCTCCAGTGCCGGGCCTGTCGGAGTCTCATGGACGAGATCAGGGCCGCCCTTCGCGAGTGCAAGGAGCCCGACGTGATGGATGCGCCCCCGGGCCTCGAAGCGTCTCTCGTGCTGATACCTTTCGAGCGCGCGCCTCTGGAGTGCTCCGGCTTCCAGGAGATCATAACGGAATTTCTCGACGGCTTCGTTCCCGCCTCGAAGTATCACAGGTTCGAAGAACACGCCGAAGGGTGCTCGGACTGTTCCCGGCTACTGACCGAAGTCGTGTACGCGGTGGCCGCATGTCACTCGATCCATACCTACGAGGATTACGAAGTGTCCGCCGACCTGGTGAAAACTCTGGTGGAGATCGCTCCGTGCAGTCCCCCGTCCCGCCGAAGATCCTTTGTGACCCGCGCCATCGCTTTGGCCGGCTACATTCTTCCACGCACCACGCAGACCGCTTCGTGGAGCTTCGCCACGGCTTCTACTCTAACCTTCGCTTCGCTCGCGCTGTTGCTCTTCGGATTTTCGGACGACGGGACCGTCGGAGGCATCTACCGCCAGGCCCACCTGAAAGTTGCCGAGCTCTATAGCCAGGGGACGGAGCTGTACGACCAAAAAGACCACCTGGTCGCAGGCATCGAGCGAGTAGGACTGGACCTGGGTGAAGTGTGGGACACCCTCGGCGGCGACCAGCCCGCGCAAGGCGAGCCCGAGAAGTCGCCTCGATCCGATCCTTAAGATAAAGACTTTCCGCTTTAGTACCGGACTATACCCGGGCACGCGGGCAAGACGCCCGTGTGCCCGGGGCACACGCATTCATCTCGACCGTATAATCTTCAGCGTCTGTACCCGCGGGGAGGAAGAATTTTCCCGCCCTCCAGGGGCTTGGGACTAATTGCCCGAACCCAACGGTAACATTAAACGTTCTAGGCTTTGAAGCAATTGATAATGATTAATGAATGAAGTAGAGGACTAATATGTACTGCTCATACCATCC
>DATLMR010000371.1:0-6144 GCA_035537555.1 Blastocatellia bacterium | reverse complement strand
GGCGCTCGCCTTCGTGATGTTCGGAGCGTCCGATTCATTCGCCGCCGCGCAGCAATCCCGGTTGCAGCCGCCTGACAAGCCGCAGGCGCAGTCGCGGGACCGCGGGAATCCGGGAGTGATCGCTTCGCCCGAAGAAGATTATATGATCGGCCCCGGCGACGTGATCGAGATACACATCGAAGACGCGCCCGAGCTGTCCCGCGTCTTTCGAGTCACCTCGACCGGCTCGATCATGATCCCTTTTATCGGCCGCCTCGACGCGAGCCGCAAGACGACCGAACAGCTCAGGAAGGCGGTCGAAGACGGCCTTCGCGGCGAGTACCTCGTCGACCCTAAAGTGACCGTGACCGTCAAAGAATATAACAGCCGCTCTTTCTTCATTCAGGGCGCCGTGCGCGATCCCGGCGTCTACCAGATAGAAGGCCAGGCATCGCTTCTGGAGCTTATAACCGTCGCGGGCGGCCTCGGGGACAAGCACGGGACGGTCGCCTACGTCCTTCGCAAGCAGAAGCATTCGCAGGAGTCGGAAGCTCCGCCGCGGGCGGAGCCGTCTGAAGGCGAATCCGCCCCGGCAGAGAAAGCGGGCGAGCCCGAGCCTCAGTATCAATTGATCACGGTCAACATCGGCGGGCTGCTCAAGGGCCGCTTCGATCAAAATATCCCCATAAAGCCGGGCGATATCGTCAACATACCCCAGGCGGACGTCTTCTTCGTCGCCGGCGAAGTGCGCGAGCCGGGCTCGTTCCCGCTCAAGGACGGGACGACTCTCCGGCAGGCCATCTCGCTCGCGCAGGGCACGACCTTCAAGGCCGCGGCCAATCGCGCGATCATATTCCGCGAAGACCCGGCCAGCGGCAAGCGCGAAGAGATTTCCATAGATGTCAACGCGGTGATGAGCGGCAAGAAGCAGGATGTCCCGATACTCGCCAACGACATCATCATCGTTCCTAACAGCCGCCTCAAGTCTGTTACCGGGACCGTATTGTCGGCTTTCGGGGTCAATGCGTGGCGAGTTCCCAAAGGCTTTTAACGGGCCGGGATCAGCCGGGAGGTCTATTAATGTCGGAAGAGAGATTCGAACTTGAAAAAGCCGCGCCGCGCGAAGAGATATCGACCGTTCGCGCGGTCTACCCGAAAACCGCGGGGTCGCCGTCTTACGGCTACGGCTATGGCTACGGCGCGCCCGACGACCGCATGCACGTGCGCGAGCTGTGGCGCACCGTGCGCAAGCGCAAATGGCTCGTGCTCGTGATCGCGATGATCGTAAGCACCATAGCCACCATAGAGGTGTTCCGCACGAAAGCGACATACCAGGCATCGACCACTTTGGAGATAGGCAAGGACAACACCATGCTCGTGAAGTCGGGCGATCTGGTGGTGGAAGCGGAGGAGTCGGATCTCAAGACCGACATAAAGACGCGGATGCTCGTGCTGACGAGCCACCCGCTGCTCGAAGACGTGATCGTGAATCTGAAGCTCGACAGCAATCCCAAGTTCCTCGAAGTCAAAGAGCGAAAGTCGCTCGTCGAAGCGCTGAGATCCCTGGGCCGCGCCAATATCGGCGGCGACGCGGGGGCCGCCTCCGAGCCCGCCCCGAGCGCGGATATGAGCGCCGCCGACCTGAAGTCGACGCGCGCGCAGGCCGAGCGCTCGAGCGAAGAGAGCGCCCGCCTCGCGCCTTTCGTCGAGATTCTCGAAGATAACCTGAGCGTGCAGCAGATAAGGGACACGAGGGCGCTTCAGGTATCGTTCACTCACACGGACCCGGAGCTCGCGGCGCTCGTGACCAATGGCATCGTGCGGGATTTCATGCAGCGCAGCTTTGAGAACAAGACCGAAAAATTCACCAACACCTCGGAATGGCTCGACCGTTCGACCCGCGAGCTGAAGGCGAAGGTGGAGCAGGCGGAGCAGGCGCTCGCCAACTACAGCCGCGAGCACAATATCTTTTCGACCGACGGCAAAGAGGCGACCCTTACGACGGATAAGCTCGCCCGGCTGCACGACCAGGTCATGCGGGCCGAGACGGACCGCATCCTCAAACAGTCTCTGTTCGAGGAGGTGAAAGCGGGCCGCGTGGAGCAGCTGCCCGACGCGTTCGCCGATCCCAAGTCGATCGCGCTCCAGGCCAAGCTCGGCGAGCTCGCGACGCTCTCGGCCCAGTTGGGCGTGAAGTACGGCCGCCGGAATCCGCGGGTGGTCGAAGTGGAACATCAGATGGCCAACCTGCAACAGCAGATCGACGAGAGCAAGAGCATGCTGCAAGAGAAGCTCAGGGCCGATTACGAGCGCGCGGTGCGTGACGATCAATCGCTCAAGCTCGCCCTCGACCGCGCGAAGGCCGAAGCCGTGCAGCAGAACCAGGACTACATCCAGTACAACATAATCAAGCAGGACGTCGATACCTCGAAGGCCCTCTACACCGACTTCCTGCAAAAGACCAATCAGGCGCACGCGCAGGTGGCGGAGCAGCACAACCCCATGCGCGTGATCCAGCCCGCGCGCGCGCCGACGACTCCCGTCGGCCCGAAGCGTCTGCTCACGATGCTGCTCGGAGCCTTCGCGGGGCTCGCCGCAGGCATGGGGCTCGCCTTCTTCCTTGAATATATCGACAACACCATCAAGTCGGTCGAAGACGTGAGCCGCTACGCGCAGCTGCCCGCGCTCGGCGTCATCCCGATGATCAGCTCCAGCTCCGCTCGCTCGCTCGCCGGTAAGAACGGCAGGCAGAAGGCGCTCAAAGGGAGCGCCTCGAAGATCGGAGGGCTCGCCCAGCCCGGCCAGCTGATGGCGCTCGACAACCGCTCATCCGCCGCCGAAGCCTATCGCGTGCTGCGGACCTCGGTGCTGCTTTCGGCCGCGGGCAATCCGCCCAAGACCATCCTGATCACGAGCAGCCAGCCGGGCGAAGGCAAGACGACCACCACGGTCAACACGGCCATCTCCCTGGCCCAGCTCGGCGCTTCCGTGCTCGTAATCGACTGCGACCTTCGCAAGCCGACCACTCACAAAGTTCTCGGGGCCGACCCGTCGAGGGGGCTTTCCACGTACCTCTCCCGCAGCATCGAGATCGACGGCTTGATCCAGAAGCTTCAGATACCGAACCTGTCTCTGCTCCCGTGCGGCCCCATACCGCCCAACCCGGCGGAACTGATCAGCTCGGCGAAGATGAAGCACATGCTTCAATTGCTCGCCGACCGCTATGACCATATCCTGATCGACGCGCCGCCCCTGATCAACGTCGCGGACCCGGTCATCCTCTCTACCCTCGTCGACGGCGTCATCCTGGTCGTTCACGGCGGCAAGAGCACTCGCGACATCGTGCGCCGCTCTCGCCACGAGCTCGCGGGCGTGGGAGCGAAGATATTCGGGGTCGTGCTCAATAACGTCGACCTCAGAAATGAAGGCTACGAGAATTATTACTACTCGAACTACGGCGAGCCGGCAGGCTCAGGCGTTGCTTAGCGGCCGCCCTTATCTCCGCCCCCTTATCTCCGCCCCCTTATCCCTGTCCCCACGGGATCACCCATCATAAGTGGGAGCTTTTATAATGAAACGCGCTTTGATTACGGGCATAACAGGTCAGGATGGCTCTTATCTGGCGGAGCTGCTCATCTCAAAAGGTTACGAGGTCCACGGGCTCATACGCCGGGCCAGCACATTCAATACGGTTCGCATAGACCACCTCTACTCGGACCCTCACGACCCGGGCGCGAACCTCTTCCTGCACTACGGAGACCTGGCGAATTCCGAGCAGCTGATCAACGTCATCTATAATATTCAGCCCGACGAAGTCTATCACCTGGGCGCGCAGAGCCACGTCAAAGTCAGCTTCGAGATGCCCGAATACACGGGCGACACCACGGGCCTCGGCACGACCCGCATACTGGAGGCGATCCGCCGGAGCGGCATCAAGGCGAGGTACTATCAGGCCTCGTCGAGCGAGATGTTCGGCAGCGCCCCGCCGCCGCAGAGCGAGCGCACCCCTTTCCGGTCCCGAAGCCCTTACGCCTCGGCGAAGATCTACTCTTACTGGATGGCCGTCAATTACCGCGAAGGCTACGACATGTTCTCCTGCAACGGGATACTCTTCAATCACGAGAGCCCGCGACGGGGCGAGACCTTCGTCACGCGCAAGATCACGCGCGCGGTCGCAAGGATTCTCGCCGGCCAGCAGCAGAAGCTCTACCTCGGCAACATGGATTCCAGGCGCGACTGGGGATACGCTCCGGAATACGTGCAGGCGATGTGGATGATCCTCCAGCAGGACGAGCCCGATGATTATGTCATCGGCACGGGCGAGTCCTGCTCCGTGAAAGAGTTCGTCGAGGAATCGTTCGCCTACGCCGGGCTGGACTGGAAGGAGTATGTCGTCGTCGATCCTAAATACTTCCGCCCGACCGAAGTCGACTTCCTGAAGGCCGACGCGTCGAAGGCGAGAGAGAAGCTCGGCTGGGAGCCGAAGGTGACCTTCAAAGAGCTCGTGGCGTTAATGGTCGATGCCGACATGCAGAGCGTCGGGCTCGAGCCCGTCGGCCAGGGCCGGGGAATCCTGGCGGCCAAGTTTTCGAGCTGGCACCAGTGGGCCTCTTCCGTGACGGCCGTGTGCCAGAACGTTCAGCAGAGGTTTGAATAAGGAGCGGGCGCGATGAGTTTCTGGACCGATCAGAGAGTTATGGTGACCGGAGGCGCCGGGTTCCTCGGCTCCTTCGTCGTCGAAAAATTACGGGAGCGCGGCTGCGGGCATCTCTTCGTTCCGCGCAGCGATGAGTACGACCTGCGGCGCGGAGACGATGTCGCCCGGGCGCTCGTCGATTTCAATCCTTCAATGGTCCTGCACCTGGCGGCCCAGGTCGGAGGCATCGGCGCGAACCGCGCCCACTCGGCCGAGTTCTTCTACGGCAACCTGATGATGGGCGTCCAGCTTCTGCACGAATCCTGGCGCGCGGGCGTCGGGAAGTTCGTGGCGCTCGGCACCGTCTGCGCTTATCCCAAGCACACGCCCGTCCCTTTCTCCGAGGACGACCTCTGGAGCGGCTACCCCGAAGAGAGCAACGCGCCCTACGGGATGGCCAAAAAGATGCTCCTCGTGCAGAGCCAGGCCTACCGGGATCAGTACGGATATAACAGCATCTTCCTCCTTCCGGTGAACCTCTACGGGCCGCGTGACAATTTCGATCTCGAAAGCTCGCACGTGATCCCGGCGCTCATCAGAAAATGTACCGAAGCGAAGAGAGCGGGCGCGCCGTCTATCGAGGTGTGGGGCGACGGCTCCCCCACGCGCGAGTTCCTCTACGTCGAGGACGCCGCCGAAGGGATACTGCTCGCCGCGGAGCATTACGACGAAAGCCTGCCCGTGAACCTCGGCACCGCTCACGAGATCTGCATCAAGGAGCTGGTCGAGACCGTGGCCCGCCTGACCGGGTTCGAAGGCGAGATCATCTGGAACGTCGAGAGGCCGAACGGCCAGCCGCGCCGGAAGCTGGACACGAGCCGCGCCAGGAGGCTCTTCGGCTTCGAAGCCCGCGTCACTTTCGAGGAGGGGCTGCGCAGGACAATCGACTGGTACGCCGCCCGGACCAGGAGCGAAGCGCCGTCCGGCAACGCGCTTTCAGGCATCGCCAACTGAGCTCATGAAAAAAGGATCACTAATCGTATTCAGCGGCCTGGACGGGGCGGGAAAGTCCACGCAGATCCGCCTGTTGATGGAGCGGCTCGAATCCGAGGGCCGCAAGCCTATCTGCCTCTGGACGCGCGGCGGCTACACGAGCGGCTTCGGCGCGCTCAAGTCGGCGCTGCGGCGATTGTCTCGCGGCGGGGCGCCGGAGCCCGGGCACACGCCCGGCCGCGAGCGCGCATTCAAGAGCCCCGCGACCAGGAGGGCATGGCTCGCGCTCGCGGTACTCGACCTCACCCGCGTCTACGCGGTCCATCTGAGGTTGTGGCTGTGGCGCGGCCGGACGATCGTCTGCGACCGTTACCTGTGGGACACGCTGATAGACTTTCGCTTGAATTTTCCCGAAGAGCCTGTCGAGCGGTCCTTCCTCTGGAAGGCGCTCGATAAGCTGACTCCGAGGCCCGACGCCGCATTCCTGATGCTCGTGCCCGTCGCCGAGTCTGTCAGGCGGTCCGACATCAAGGGCG
>DATLMR010000370.1:0-5782 GCA_035537555.1 Blastocatellia bacterium | reverse complement strand
GGGTTATCGAAGGTCCACATGCCTTCGTCCGCGAGCGAGACCGGCACGTGCGCGAGAAAGGTTGTGGCTGCGAGCAGGGACAGTATTCTCTTCATCTGATCGACTCCGGTACCTGATTGAAATATCGGGAAGGGGAGGGTCGGCGGCTTCAGGAAGAAGCCGCCGCTCTCGGATGAGTGTTTAGAAGCCCGGCTGGGTGATCGACTTCGTGTCCAGCTTGGGCGCGTATTTCTTCGCGATTGCCTGTATCTCGCCGGATTTGCCGATGAGGGTGAAGACGAGATTATCGAGCGGGAAGTGCTGCTTGATGATGCGCTGGGCGTCGGCGAGCGTCATGGCGTCGAGCTTGGCGTAATAGTCGTTCACGTCGCGCTCGTCCAGGCCGTAGAACTCGAGCTGCGCGAGGGTCGCCGCGAGCTGGTCGGTGGTCTCGATGCCGGTCGGCATCACGCCCTTGATGTACGCCTTGGCCGAATCGAGGTCCTGCTGCGTTATCCCTTTTTCGTGCAGGGCCTTGAGCACGCCGAGCGTGCGGTCGATGGCCTCTTCGGTCTTCGCGTTCTGCGTGAAGGTCGAGATGACGAACGGCCCCCGAACCTTCCGCTCGCTGAAATTCGAGCGCGCTCCGTAGCTCAGGCCCGTCTTGATGCGCAGCTCCGTGTTGAGCATCGAGGTGAACCTGCCGCCGAGCAGGGTGTTGATTACGTTTATGTAGACGCGGTCGGCCTCCGTGCGATTGATGCCGGTGTTGCCGATTATGAAGAAGGTTTGCGTCGAATCGGGCTTATCGATCAGGAGCAGCCGCTTGCCCGTCACGGAGGTGACCTCGGGCAGGTTGACGGCGGGCGCGGGCCTGGTCGCCCACGCGCCGAATTTCTGGGCGAGCTGTTGCTCCATCTCGGCCGAGTTGAAATCGCCCACCACCGCGAGGATCATCCCGGAGGGCGCGTAGTAGGTCTGATAGAACTTCGACACGTCGTCGCGCGTGATCGCGGCGAGCGACTTTTCATCCCCGCCCGAAGGCCGCCCGTAAGGATGGGTTCCGTAGAGGTAGGAGGCGAAGTAAGTGCCGAGCACGGCGTCGGCCGAATCCTTCGCGGCCGCTATTCCGTCGATGCGCTGCTTGAGCATCTTCGTCACTTCGTCCTGCGGGAAGGTCGGGTTGAGCACGATGTCCGAGAGCAGGTCGAGCCCCTTGGCGGTGTCCTTCTTGATGAATTCCGCGGTGCCGACCGTGAAGTCGTAGCTCGCGCTCGCGCCGAGCTGCCCGCCGATGAAGTCGAGCTCGGCCGAGAGCTGGTCGGCGCTGCGCGACTTCGTCCCTTTGCGCAGGAGCCCCGCCGTGAGCGACGCGAGCCCTTCTTTGCCCGCGGGGTCCGCGATGGACCCGGCCCTCAGGATGAAGTTGAAGCTGACGACCGGGACTTCGCGCTGCTCCATGAGCAGGACCGTCATGCCGTTCTTGAGCTGGACCTTTTTGTACGGCGGAAGCTTGAGCGCGGCGGCCGCCGCCGAAGCCCGGGGCGCGCTCGAGACCGCCATCAGAAGAGTCAGAGAAAGAATCAGAAATCGCTTCATAATGTCTTAAATCCTCCGGGAGCGCGGGCACGCGGCCCTGCTCGCCATTTATTTATTCGGAGCGGCCCCCTCGGAGTTCTGGGCCGCGGGCGGCGCTTCGGGCACGAGCGTAGCTACCGTGCGGTTCTTCTCCGAGAAATACTTCTGCGCGACTCTCTGCACGTCGGCCTTCGTGATCTTATTGAGGTCGTCGGCGGTCGTGAAGAGCTTCTTATAATCTCCGAAGAAGACTTCATAGGTCCCGAGAATGTTCGCCTTGCCGTTGATGGTCTTCATGCCACGATAGAAGTTGGCGAGCAGGATGTTCTTGGCTTTTTCGAGCTCCTGATCCGAGATCGACTGCGCCTTCACCTTGTCGATCTCTTCGTATATGGCGCGCTCCACGGCCTCGGGCGCGACGCCCGCCTTCGGCTGCGCGCTTATATCGAACAGCATCGGGTCGAAGCTGAAAGCGATGCCGCCGCCCACGAATAGAGCAAGCTGGTCCTTATCGACGAGCCTCTGATACATGCGCGAGCTCTGGCCGGAAAAGAGGACGGTTTCGAGGACCTGGAGCGGGTAATAATCCGGGCTCGCGGTCTCCGGCACGTGATAGCCGATATTCAACAGGGGCAGCTGCGCGAACTTCTTGACGGTGACGCGCCGCTCGCCCATCTGCTCGGGCTCTTTAGTCGTGACCTTCGGCGGGGGCGGGTTGGCCGGGATGGGCTCTATATATTTCTGGGCGAGCCTGATTATCTCGTCGGAGCTTACGTCTCCGACCACGACCATGGTCGCGTTCGACGGCGAGTAACCCATCTTGAAGTGATTCTTCAGGTCTTCCATCTTCCAGTTCTCGATGTCTACAGCCCATCCGACGACGGGCCACTGGTAAGGGTGGGCCGTGAAAGCCGCCGCGTAAAGCTGCTCGCTCAACAGGCCGCTGTTTTCCGAATCGGTGCTCGTGCGCCGCTCGCTGTAGACGACGCCGCGCTCCGACTCTATCACCTTGGGGTCGAAGCTCAGGTCCCGAATGCGGTCGGCTTCGAGGTCGAATATCAGCTCCAGGGCCGAAGGCGTGAACCAGTCCTGGTATACGGTCACGTCGTTGTTGGTATAGGCGTTGTTTCGGCCCCCGGCGGCCTCCATCACGCGGTCGAACTCGCCCGGCCCGTACTTCTTCGCGCCGTTGAACATCATATGCTCGAAGAAGTGAGAGATCCCGGTCGTCCCGGGCCGCTCGTTGCGCGAGCCGATTCGATAGAAAACGTAGAGGGCCACGCTCGGGATCGAGTGGTCTTCCTGCACCATGATCTTCATCCCGTTGTTGAGCGTGTGCGTCTTTACGTCGAAGCTCTGCGCCCGCGCGCCCGCGGATAACGATACGAGAAGCAGCAAGGCCAGAACAGGGCTCGCCACTCTTTTAAGTTGCTTCATAAGTTTCCCCCCGTAGGCTAATCAAGTATATGTATCGAATAGAACTGGTAACGAAATCCTAACGGATATGACTACCTCTATCAAGCGATAATCAATTTTAACCCGCCCGGCCCGGCCCGCTATACTGATGTCGTGGCTGCCGTGCGAGTCCGGACCCTCTTTATAATCCGTTGCGAGCGGCTTTATCGGTATTTATGCAAGAAAATGAGATGCAATTTCAGACGCGCGAGTTGGCGCTGGGGGCCGCATCATACCGCTATCTCGTCTACGCGCCCCCGAACCGGACGCCCGGCAGGCAATGGCCGGTCGCCCTCTTCCTGCACGGCGCCGGAGAGCGGGGCGACGACAACATAGCCCAGACCCGCCTCGGGATCAGCCGCGCCATCCGGCAGCAGCACGCCGACTTTTCCTGCGTGCTCGTCCTGCCCCAGTGCCCGAGAAATCGGTGGTGGCCCGAGCCGGAGATGCAGGCCCACGCGCTCAAGGCCCTGGACCAGACGATCTCCGAATTCGACGGCGATCCGGCCCGCGTCTACCTGACCGGGATGTCGATGGGCGGCTACGGCACATGGGCAATCGCCGCCGCCCGGCCCGAAAAATTCGCCGCGCTCGCCCCCGTATGCGGGGGCATCAACCCTCCGCCCTTCGCGGCGGCCCTCTTCGCGCTGCCGAAGCCGCCGGCCGGGCTCGACCTCTACCGCCTCGTGGCAGAGCGCGTCGGGAAGACCCCCGTGTGGGCCTTCCACGGAGAGCTCGACCCTATCGTCCCGGTCGCAGAATCGCGCAAGATGGTTGCCGCTATCCGGGCCGCGGGCGGAAACGTCCGCTATACCGAATACAGGGGCGTGGGCCATAATTCGTGGGAGTGGGCCTACAGGGAGCCCGACTTCTTCTCGTGGCTCCTCTCCCAGAAGCGCGGATGATCGCCATTTATTATCCTGGTACGGGAGCGACTCGAATGGGACTCTACTCTAAGTACATCTTTCCCCGCCTGCTCGACCGGAGCCTGGGAACCGGAGCGCATCAAAGAGAGCGCAGGGAGGCGCTCGCCTCCGCGCGCGGCCACGCGCTCGAGATCGGCTTCGGCACCGGCCTCAACCTGCCGCATTACCCTCCCCCGGTCTACAGGCTCACGGCCATCGAGCCCGAGCGCATGCTCGAAGGCCGCGTGGCCAAAAGAATCGCGCATGCGCGCATGCCGGTCGAGCTGAGGCGGCTCGACGCGACGGGCCGCCTCCCGTTCGACGATGACACCTTCGATACGGTCGTCACCACGTGGACCCTCTGCTCGATAGAAGATGTCGCCCCGGCCCTCTCGGAAATCCGCCGCGTCCTTAAGCCGGAAGGCCGGTACCTCTTCTTCGAGCATGGCCGCAGCGAAGAGGCGAGCGTCGCCCGCCGCCAGGACCTCTTCAACCCCGTCCATAAACTGCTCGCGGGCGGGTGCAGCCTGAATCGCCCCATAGACCGCCTCATCCGGTCCGGGGGCCTGAACGTCATCAAGCTCGAACGTTACCGTATGCCGGAGCTGCCGAAAGGCTTCGGAGAGATGTACCGCGGCGTCGCCCTCAAGAATTGATCGAGCCCGCGCCGGTTTACGAAATCGCGCTCTTGCTTGCCTTCACCCGCCGGTTGATATATTTGATATGTGTAACAGTCTAAGGCTATCGATGGTGGACCTCGTAGCCTGACCCGCTATGAAATAGATTGCATGAAATAGATTGATCGAAGGAGAAACCATGGCAAACGATGTTTTCAAAGGTATCACGATTGTCGGCACGTCGAATCAGAGCTTCAGCCACGCCATAGAAGTCGCCATCGAGCGCGCGGCCCAAACCTTGAGAGAACTCAGATGGTTCAAAGTAATCGAACAGAGCGGGGGAATCAGGGACGGGGCGATAGAGTATCAGGTGACGCTCGAGGTCTTCTTCAAGCTTCGGGGCGACGAGAGCGCCTCATCATAAGCATGCGCCCCCCGGAAATGCTCTCCTGGTTATTTATAGTCGAGGGAAATCCATGGATATTAAAATAAGCGATGTGACCACGCGCCGGGCACGGAGCGCGCTCGCCCTGGCCGCCGCCGCGCACCTTCTGGTTGCGCTCGTCTGCGCGCAGACGGACCGGAAGCAGGACGTTCGGCAATCATCCGGCCCGGCTTCCGCGGAGAAAGCTCTGGGCCATTACGAGATCTCTCCGGCCAGCCTGCCGCCGCCCGGCGCATCCGCCTCGAAAATGAACTTCCCGAAGATGGCCCCGCGACCGGCTGACGCGAAGTTCATTCTGCCGGAAGGTTTTCGGATCGCGACTTTCGCGGAAGGCGATTTTCAGGAGCCGCGCTGGCTGGCTCTCGCGCCTAACGGCGATGTCTTTCTCTCCGAATCGCGCGCGGGCCGCGTGACGATCCTGCGCGACGGCGACGGCGACGGCAAGCCCGAGCAGCGGTTCGCTTTCGCCTCCGGCCTTGCGCAGCCTTTCGGCATGGCCTTCTGGCGCGACTACCTTTACGTCGCGAATACCAGCGGCGTCGTGCGATTCAAATACGCTCCGGGGCAGACGAAAGCCGAAGGCGAGCCGGAAAAGATCGTCGAGCTGCCGGGCCAGGGGTACAACCAGCACTGGACCCGCAACATAGCCTTCAGCCCCGACGGCTCGAAGATGTACGTGAGCGTCGGCTCGAAGACGAACGCGGATGTAGAGCCGGACCCGCGCCGCGCCGCGATCAGCGAATATAACCCCGACGGCTCGGGCCATCGAATCTTCGCGGGCGGTCTGCGAAACCCCGTGGGGA
>DATLMR010000369.1:0-54394 GCA_035537555.1 Blastocatellia bacterium | reverse complement strand
CGGCGCTCCTGGCGCTCGCGATCATCGCGGGAGGCATCCCTTCCTCGCAGGCCGCGGCCACGAGCAGGAAAGCGGAGAAGCTCGCGAGCTCGGTGACCATCTATCGCGATAGTTATGGCGTCCCGCACGTGTACGGGCCGACCGATGCGAGCTGCATCTTCGGGTATGTCTACGCCCAGGCCGAGGACAACTTCTGGCAGATCGAAGACACTGTCATTCGGGCGCTCGGGCGCGCTGCCGAGGTGTACGGGGACGGCGGGAAGGTCGAGGATGCCACCAATTACATTTACGGAGGGAGCCCTCTTTCCAACGATCTGGTGAACCGCGCGCTTGAGATCCCGCGCTTGGCGAAGGCGGAATATGAACGATCCAGCCCGCGAATGAAGGAATTCGGCGCGGCTGTCGCCGACGCCTTGAACTACTACCTGGCCCAGAACCCGCAGGTGAAGCCGCGACTCATCTCCAGGTTCGAGCCATGGTTCGGCAACGCCGTGGGCCGCTTCTCGCTCTACCAGCAGTTCATTTACGGGAAGACCGGGTTGCGTAAAGAAGAGGTTCGCGCGGCCGTCCGCGAGGCGGATACCGACGCTCCGGCAAGCCCCAACTCGTCGTCCACGAAAGTCTCTCAGGATGATTCGGGCGAAGCCGACCCGCTCGGAAGCGTGGTCGGCTCTAACATGTGGGCCATCAGCCCTTCTAAGAGCGCGACCGGTCACGCCATGCTTTTCGTGAACCCGCACCAGCCTCTCTTCGGCCCCGGCCAGTGGTACGAAGGCCACCTGATAAGCGGTGAAGGGTGGAACATGTCGGGCGCTTCATTCTTCGGTTCTCCCTTTCCCACTCTCGGGCACAATGAGAACCTCGGATGGAGTCACACGGTAAACGACCCCGACATCGCGGACGTTTACACGGAGAATTTCGACAATCCGCAGGATCCTCTCTCGTACAAGTACGGAAGCGAGCACCGCAAGGCCACGGAGTGGACGGACGTCATCAAGATCAAGGCGGGCGATTCGGCGGTGTCGAAGACTTACAAGTTCGTGAAGACGCACCACGGGCCGATCGTCGCCGTGCGCGAGGGCAAGCGAATGGCCGTGAAGTTCGCGCGACTGGAAGAAGGCGGCCTCCTCGACGAATGGTACGCGATGAGCAAGGCGCGCAACATCTCCGAGTTCAAGGCCGCTATTTCCAGGCTCGCCATCCCGATGTTCAACACGATGTACGCGGATCGTGAAGGAAATATTTTTTACGTTTACAACGGCGCGGTCCCGCGCAGGTCCACGAAGTTCGATTGGAAGAAGCCCGTCGACGGCAGCAACCCCGATACCGAATGGCAGGGATTTCACAAGTTCGAAGAACTGCCCCAGCTCATCAATCCTAAGACGGGGTGGATGCAGAATTGCAATCAGACCCCTTTGACCACGACCTCCGAAGGGAACCCCGAAAAGGCCTCGTTTCCCGATTATATGATTCGCGAGAACGACAACGCGCGCGCCCGCATATCTCGAAAGATCCTCGGGAGCAGGGAGAAGTTCACGTTCGAAGACTGGTCGCGGGCGGCGTTCGATACGACCGTTATCGAGGCCGACACGTATATCCCGCAGATCGCCTCCGAGTGGGAGAAGCTCAAGGAGTCCGATTCGGCGCGGGCCGAGAAGCTGGCCCCGGCGATCGCGGAGCTGAAGTCCTGGAACAGGGTGAGCACCATCGACTCGAAAGGTATGACCCTTTTCGCCCTCTGGTTCGAGAAAGGCCAGAGAATGCTCGCAGCCAAGGATAACCAGCCCTGGCTTCGCATGCGGGCGCTCGAGCAGACCATGGCCGACCTGCAAAAGGATTTCGGCACGTGGGCCGTGGCCTGGGGCGAGATCAATCGCCTTCAGAGAGTTCACACGGGCGGCGAAGAGCCGTTCAGCGATTCTCGGGAGAGCCTGCCCGTCGCGGGCGCGCCGGGGCCTGTCGGCATCGTCTTCAACTTTTATACTAAGCCTGAAAAAGGGCAGAAGCGCCGGTACGGATTTGTAGGGCATTCGTTCGTCAGCGTAATCGAATTCGCCCCGAGCGTGAAGGCCATGTCCGTCCTTGCGTTCGGACAGAGCGCGGACCCGAAGTCTCCCCACTACTTCGATCAGGCGAAGCTCTACTCGAAGCAGCAGTTCAAGCCTGCCCTTTTCACGCTTCAGGAAGTGAAAGAGAAGAGCACGCGATCGTATCGGCCGGGTGAGAAAAAGGCGATGAAAAAAGCGGCCTGACGGAGAAAGGCAGGGCGGCCTTTACGGCCGCCCCTACTTTTTATCTCAGAGTCCTTATCGAATGAGGCAGGTGCGAAGTCGAGTTGAAGCTGAACAGGCGCATCTCTCCCTCGCGGGAACCGATGACCGTAACGCTCGAATTGTAGATCACGCCGAGGATGCTCAGGAACTTCTCATCCGTGAGCTCAAGAGAGGCAGCGGCGAGGATGGCGATCGGAGTCGCCGAGGTGAAAACCGCGACGGCGCTTTCGGCCCCGCTTTCGAAATCGGCGAGGCAGGACTTGATACGGTCGCGAAATCCTGCCCAGGACTCCCCCTGATAATCAGGGTAGCGATTATCCATCCACGCGCGAATAACGGCAGCGTCGCATCGCCCCGTCGCTCCCCGCGTCGTGTGCGGGTCTTTTCTGAGCGCTTCGTCCATCTCCTCGAAATCTCGCGCGAACTCGGAGCTCTCTTCGCACAGGCGCTTCGAGATCGCCACGTATATCGAGCGCAGGTTGAACTCGTCCCAGCGATGATCGGTCACGACGTCGGGATGAGAGAGGCCCGCCCTGGAAAAAGCCGAGCACGCGATCTCTGCCGTGAGCCGCTGCCTTTGCAAGCTTCCTGAATAGACAGCGCCCAGGCTTATGCCCTGAGAGACGAGATTGTCGCCCAGCAGGCGGGCTTGCTCACGCCCGAGGTCCGACAAAACGTCGTAGTTGTCGCGCGTGCCCGCCTGCGCGTGGCGGACCAGATATATCAGGCTCACAGTCTCCCCTATCGAAATTCAGATCCCGGAATTCATCGCCAGATCGTGGGCGGCCCTGGCGAGACCTTCCACCCGGCGGCCGAAGTCTTTGAATCGCTCGTCGTGCGTCTGGCCGCGAACGTACCGAAAATAGATTTGCTGAAGGACGACCGCCACCTTGAATAGTGCGAAGGTCTCATAGAAGGCAATCCCCGAAACGTCGCGGCCGGTCTGTTCGGAGTACCTCTCGGCAATCTCAGACCGTTTCAGCCAGCCCGGCTGAGTCGTGACGGGGCTGATCGACTCTCTTCGCGCCTCCGGGTCGTCCTTCATCGCCCAGTAACAGAGAAAGATGCCGAGGTCGATAAGAGGGTCGCCCACGGTGCACATCTCCCAGTCGAGGACGGCGACCACGCGCGCCGGGTCGGACGGGTCGAGCATCACGTTGTCCAGCTTGAAGTCGTTGTGAACGAGCGTCGCGGGCCTTCCCGCTTCCGCGTCGGGCTCGGCGGGTATCCGGTCGCCGAGCCAGGAAATCACCCCTTCGATCTCCGGGAGCTCGCTCGTCTTTGACCTGTGCCACCGCTCGGTCCACCCGCGCACCTGTCTCGATACGAAGCCCACGGGCTTTCCGATATTGGCGAGCCCCCCGGAGTAAATATCGACGCGATGCAGCGAAGCGAGGGTATCGACCATCGCTTCGCTTACTCTCTTTCGCACGGACACGTCTTCCCCGATCTCGGGGGGAACGTCTCTGCGAATTACCAGCCCGCGCCTGCGCTCCATCAGGTAGAACGGCGCTCCGATCACGTCCGCGTCATCGCAAAGCAGGTACGGGCGCGGGGCAAGGGCGAAGACCGGGTTGATCTCTCGCAATAACTTGAACTCGCGCGGCATGTCGTGCGCGGTCGGAGCGACCGGACCGAAAGGAGGGCGCCGCAAGACGAAATCATGCCCGCCCAGGCGCACGAGGTAGGTCAGATTCGAATGGCCTCCGGGAAACTGCTCAAGCTCAATCGGGGCATCATCGAGGTCTTGCCCGGGCATCAGGTCCGGAAGGTGGAGTCGCAGGTATCGCTCAAGCGACGCGAGATCGAGCTCCTCGCCCGAGCGTATCGGCGCGGTGTCGTTCAAATAGGCATTGCTTTTCGAGCCCATAATTATTGGGGACAGGCGAGCACGCCCGCGTTCACCCGAGCCCGCTCTTCGATCCATTCGATTTCACCGGGATTTCGCGCTGCTCAATAACGCGTCTAAGCCGGGTCCGTTTCGCCAGGTGGGGATATTATTCGGATCGGCCGCTTAATTCAAGTACGCGAGGTCCGCCGGTCCGTTAAGCTCCCGCGGCCGGTTGAAACCTGATTCTCCGGCATGGTATCTTCGCCCGATTGCAATGAGAGGGGAATAAACCCGCATAGACAGCGCGAGGCACGGACCCCGATCGGAGTTCGGGGAAGTTGCTTTAAAAGGCTCTAGTGCGGGATACTCATAGAGCACAGACTGGAAAGAATAGATCGCCTGCCCCGCAATGAACCGGCTCAAGCATTGGCCCGCTTATCCAGGGGAACATTTTGCCCGGTGGCGACGTGATAGAAGATGCGAGCAGACAGTATGGATACACCTTCGGCTCGCCTTCCCGCCGCTCTCGCAGCGAGTCAGGCCGAAGCGAGCAAAACGGGTGGGGCGCACGGCCCGCGCCGGACGGCACTTTCAGGTGATACGCGAACGAAAGAGCAGTCAGCTCCGAAGACGACGGCCATCAGGTCTGGACCTTAATCCGGGGAATCGAATATCGGGGAGAAACCAAATTCCGCATGACGGTCGTAACTGGCAGCGAGGACATCATGGAAAATACTCTGCTCATCGCCGAAGATGATTCCACGAGCCGCAGGATATTATGCGAGGCGCTCGCAAAAGACGGCTACCGAATCCTGGACGTGGGAGACGGGACCGCCGCCCTCGACATAATTGAGCGCGAGCACATAGACGTGCTCCTGACCGATGTCGTCATGCCGGGTATGAACGGAATCGAATTGCTCGAACGGGCGCGGCTGGTCCAACCGAACTTCCGGGCCATTATAATGAGCGGCAACAGTACTCCCGAAGCGGTGATCGGCGCGTTTCGTAATCAAGCCTGTGATTTCCTCTCCAAGCCGTTTGGAGTCGACGAGCTTCGAACGGCCGTGCGGTCGGCGCTCGAGCGCAACGTAAAATGCCAGATCGAGATCATCTCAGCCAAACCCGACTGGATAGAAATCCGGGTTCCATGCGACCTCGATGCCGTCGAGCCGATTCAAAAATTCCTCACGGAACTCGAAGGGACGCTGCCGCGAGACACCAGGGAGGCGATCGGCTCGGTATTCCGTGAGATGTTGAATAACGCGATCGAGCACGGCGGCAAGTGTGACATAACCAAGCGAGTCGAAGTCAAATACATGCGGCTTAAACGAGCCATAATCTATTCGATAAAAGACCCGGGCGACGGGTTCAAGATCGAAGACATCCAGCACGCGGCCGTGCTGAACCCCGAAGATAACCCCGTTCGACATATGCAGGTGAGACAGGAGAAAGGGCTGAGGCCGGGGGGATTCGGCATCCTCGTCGCTTCGCAGGTTATCGACGAGCTTCTATATAACGAAAAACATAACGAGCTGATCTTCGTGAAATACCTGGACGGCATTTGATAACCACTGAAGGCTACTCGGCTCGCGCGCCTAGTAAAAAGCCGGATCACGCCTCCGCTCTCGCATCCAGCCAGTCGGCTACAAGCTCATATATTTCCCATTTTTCAGGCTCGTTGAACAGCTCGTGGTAGTAGCCCGCATAGAGCTTCAACTCCTTGTCCTTCGACTCTACAGCTTCAAACAGACGCTTCGTGCCCTCCTCGCTGATCAGCCTGTCGCCGGTTCCCTGCAAAACGAGCAAAGGGAGAGTCAAAGACGAGCCGATCCCCCGGGCTTCCCGCATCGCTTCCGTGATCTCGGCGAACCATCGCGCGCTCACGAGCCGGTTGACCAGGGGGTCCGCCGCGTACGCCTTCCCGACTTCAGGGTCCTTGCTCAAGATAGACGGATCGATCCCGTTGTCGACCCTCGATCTCGGCGCAATCATCGCGCTGATGCGGGCGACCATCAGCTTCCCCGAAGGCACTCTCGTCGCGATCTTTATTGCCGGAGCTGAAACGACCGCGCCTGCCAACCGCGAGCCGTTCTTCGCGGCGTAGCGCAGCGTGACGAGCCCGCCCATGCTGTGGCCGATTATGAACGTGCCCCGGCTGCTCCCGTGCCGCTGGACAGAAGTGAGGACCCGGTCGAGGTCGTCTTCGTAATCCGTGAATCTCTCGACGTGCCCGCGCAAGCCTTCGGACTTTCCATGGCCTCGATGGTCGTATGCCGTCACCGAATAGTTTCTCTGAACGAGGTAGTTGATCAGGGGCAAGTAACGGCCGCTGTGCTCGCCCAGCCCGTGAACAACGACCACGTCGGCGCGAGCATTCGCCGCTTCGTGCCTTGTCGTGTAGAGTCGCAACCTGTCGGCCGTGCAGATAGAATCTTCAATGTAGGTCATCGATGCAATCTCCACTGATCAATCCGGTACGCTCCCAGGGCCTGATTTATGAATTCGTGATGTTCGCCAAGATTAGTTTGTCACGCGGCCTTTTGCAACGTGCTTGCGTACTTTCCTTCCGCTGCCCTTCCCTTTCGGACGGCCCGGACCCGGCGTCTCGCGCCCGGAGATTATAGGGAGACGTGAAGCGATTAAACTAATGGAGAGTTTGTATAGTAGAATTCTATAAGCCAAGGGAGGCGGACCGAAATTGAAAGACCTGGATTTACCGTTCTCATTCAAAGGATCGCTTGAGAGTTTCACTCGCGACCTGACGGGCGCTGCCCTTCAGGATGAGCTTGAGCCCGTGCGGTGTCGTGACAAGGAGATCGATCGGGTCATCACGATCCTCATCAGACAATCGAAGAACAATCCCGTGCTCGTTGGAGAAGCGGGCGTGGGAAAGACCGCCGTCGTAGAAGGGCTCGCCCACCGAATCGTCTCAGGCGCGGTCCCGCGCGCGCTCAGGGAATGCCGGATTCTCTCGCTCAGCCATATCGACCTGATAGCGGGGACGAACTTTCGCGGGCAGTTCGAAAAGCGGCTCCAGGCGGTGATCAACGACGCGACCGGCGACCCGAGCGTGATCCTCTTCATCGACGAGCTGCATAACCTGATAGGCGCGGGCTCGGCCATCGGAGCGCCGATGGACGCGGCAAACATGCTGAAGCCGGCGCTTGCGGGCGGCAGGTTGCGAGTCATCGGCGCGACGACCGAAATCGAATACGCGCGCTACATTCGGTCCGATAGCGCGCTTGAGCGAAGATTCCAGCCGGTCCATATCGAAGAGATGGGCCGGGGCGAGACGCTCGAAGTATTGCGTGCGCGCCGCCCCCGTCTGGAGATGCACCATCTCATAACGATATCGGACGAGGCCCTTGAAACCGCAACGGATCGTTCGATCGATTACCTCTCCGACAGAAAACAGCCGGACAGGTCGATCGACCTCGTGGACGAGACGTGCGCCCGAATCAGGATACGGCACGACGGCCAAACGTCAGAGCGAGTGGTCGCGCTGAAGAACGACCGCGACAGCCTTCTGATGGCCGAGCGCGAAGCCATCAAAGAGATGATCGCTCTCGCCGAGGCTAAGGGCACTCCACTTGAGAGGCTTTCGCGAGGCACATTCAAGGTCCTCGAAGCTATGGGGCTCGGCGTCGAAAAGGCCCTGACCGGCCAGATCAGTCCGAGGGCTCCGCAATCGATTCCTGAGAGCGTCCGCCAGCTTCAGGAGAGAGACCCGGCAGGCCGCCTGGCTCGCATCCACTGTTCCCGCCTGAAGGTTGAAGACGACCTGAGAGCAGCCCTGACCAAAGAAGGGCTCGTCGTAACCTCGGAAGAAATCTTCGCGACGGCGGCCAATCAGTCCTGAGCCTGAAACCGACGGGCGCGATAGTGGGGTGAGATTGAAAAGGACGGCTGACGTGGTAATCATCGGAGGCGGATGCATGGGAACGAGCGCCGCTTTTCATCTCGCCCGCAAAGGGATTACCGATGTCGTGCTCCTTGAAAGGGAGCAGTTTCTCGGGACCGGCTCGACGGGCCGGAACGCGGGCGGATTCCGGCACCAGTTCTCCTCTGAGGCCAATATCAGGCTTTCAATCGAATCGATAAAATTCATGGAAGAATTCGAAGAGAGGGTCGGATACGAGATAGACTTCCACCAGGACGGCTACCTCTTCCTCCTCTCAAGCGTTTCGGCCTTTGAGGACTTCAAGAAGAACGTGGAGCTTCAGAGGAGCTTCGGCATTCCGGTAGAGCTTCTGATGCCTGAGGCGATAAGAATGCTGGCTCCGGGCGTCGAGACGGATGGACTGATCGCCGGAACATATTGCTCGAAAGATGGCATAGCCGACCCGAACGGCGTGACGCAGGGATTCGGCCGGGCGGCGGCCTCAATGGGTGTGCGGATTCGGAGGGAGACGGAAGCGACCGGCATCTACTCAGAGCGCGGGCGCATCGAAGGCGTCGCCACAACCAGAGGGGACATCTCGACCGGAATCGTCGTCAATGCCGCCGGCCCTTATGCCCGCAACGTCGCGCTCATGGCCGGAGTCGATCTACCGGTCCTACCTTACCGCCGCCATATCTTTATTACCGAGCCGATCCCCGACTCTTCGACGAGCGCCGCATCGCGCGCGGGAAAGAAGAGTCTAGATCCCGTCGCGGTCTCCGAATTCGGTATCACATCCCGCCTCATGGTGATCGACTTTGAGACCACTTTCTATTTTCATCGCGAGGGGGCCGGAATACTGTTCGGGATGTCGGATCCGCATGAGCCTTCGAGCTATAACACAAGCGTGAGCTGGGAGTTTCTTGAAAGCGTGACGGAGGTGGCAAGGAGGCGATTGCCCATGTTGATGGACCTCGGAATTGCCCACGCCTGGGCCGGGCTGTACGAGATGACTCCCGACGCGATGCCGATCATCGGTCCCGTCGGGAGCCTCGAAGGATTCTTTCAGCTAAACGGCTTCAGCGGTCACGGGTTCCAGCACTCGCCGGCCGCGGGAAGGGTGCTCGCCGATATGATCGCGGGGGAAGGTCCGGGAGATTTGAATCTCGCTCCATTCGCGTTTGAGAGGTTCGGGAAAGGTCCAATCGCGGGCGAGTCCAATGTAGTCTGACAATCGAACTCTATTACCTTCGGGTCAATCTGGCTTCGTGACCGGTCCGTGAATGTATAAACTGGCTAGTGTGGTCCAATCAGAGACGGTCACGAAGCCATACTCAAAGCGCTCGAATTCAAAAGGGTATATCTTCCTCTTCGATGACCTGGGCCTTCTGCTTCCCGTTCGCCTGCTTGCGAGCGGCCGGGGTGGCGCTTGCCTTTGCCGCGCTCGCCTTGGCCACAGGCACCTGTGGCTGATCACCCTCGGAGGCTGGCGAGAGGAACTGTATGTCGCTGCCGCGCACGTCGAGACTCGTCCTCGTCGCCCCGTCCTTGTCCGTCCACTCGCGCTGCGAGAGCTGGCCCTCGACGTAGACCTGCCGCCCCTTGGTCAGGTACTGGCTCGCAACCTCGGCCTGGCGGCCGAAAAGGCTGACCCGAAACCAGGTCGTCAGCTCCTGCATCTCACCCGCCTTGTCTTTGCGGCGCTCGGTCGTCGCGATTGAAAAATCGCAAACCGGCGTTCCCTGCGGCGTGTACTTCAGCTCCGGGTCCCGCCCCAGATACCCGACGATCATAACCTTGTTGAAGCTTGCCATTCCAATTTCTCCCTTCCTGCTTTCTACCTGATAAACGCACTGTATCACGTACGAAACAACGTTGCAAGTAAAATCTAAAGGTACCCTGAAATTTGCGGAGGGAGCAGGCAAGGAAAGGACCGGCTGGGGAAAGAAACGTTGTAGAGAGCTAAGTTAGAGGCTTTTCGGGCAAGCATCCATTTGGACTTAAGTGGCCTCTAACCATGTGCAATGAACACGATAAAGAAGAGAATAACGAATGAGATCGAGTACCTGGAAGCGCTTGCGGCGATGTATTCCAGCCGGGGCGATCACACCGCCCGGGAGGCGGCGCTCGGTGCCGTGGAGGCTCTGCGAAGGCTACTTGAAGTTGATAATGAAAAGAGCGGCGGCTCGCGAGGCGGGCTCGATTTCGCGGCGTAGGCCCTTCCCCCGTACAAGCCATTGACCCGCTCTACCAGGGGCGGCCCCGCCCGACAGCCCGTCCGGCTCAGCTTGATATAACGAAGACAATCGACTAAAAGAGAACTCATGCCAAACGTGTATGGAGTATTGCCGGTGCTTGAGGCGCTTCGGGCCGGGGGCCGCCGCATAGAGAGGCTCGTGATAGCGGAAGGGGCGCGGCACGAGCGCCTGCGGGATGTGATCGAGGCAGCGCGACAGGCCGGAATCCCTGTCCGCCGCGAGCCCAGAGTGGCGCTCGACAGGCTGAGCGAGCGGGCGAACCATCAGGGCGTGATAGCCATCGCCGCAGCCGCAAAATACGCGGAGCCGGACCGCCTTCTCTCCAGCCTCTCTCCCGATACTCTCTTCATTTTGCTCGATGGAGTAGAAGATCCTCATAACCTCGGAGCGGTTGTCCGCACGGCGGAGTGTGCCGGGGCAAACGCCATCTTCATTCCCGAGCGGCGCGCGGCTCACCTGACCGACGTGGTGGCGAAGACCTCGGCGGGCGCGATAGAGTACGTCCCCGTCGCGCGGGTTACGAATCTGGCCACCTTGATCGAGGAGCTGAAGAAGAAGAATGTGTGGGTCGTCGGCGTCGAGGCGTCATCGAAAATGAGCTATGAGGCTTACGATTACTCGGGGCCGACGGCGCTCGTCTTCGGAGGCGAGGGGCAGGGCCTGCACAGGCTTGTCCGCGAGCGGTGCGATGTGCTGGTCTCTATCCCGATGCGCGGGCGAATCACTTCGCTCAACGTCTCTGTCGCCGTGGGAGTGGTCCTGTTCGAGGCTGTGCGGCAGAGACGCATGAAGTCGGCAGACGAGGTCTGAGCCCGGCGAGGCCGGTCCCTTCCCTTCCCCCGATCGCCTCAACCGCGAACCAGTCTGACCGACACGTAAAGGACGGCGATCGCGACCAGCGTCGCAAGGGCCGCCGCCCGCGAGCCGCTCCGGCTCCCGGGCGCTTCGTCGGCAGAGGCTTCGGACCTTCTGGCCGCCCTCAGGCTTGTAACATCGTGATAAAGCATTAAAGCGACCATCAAAGCCACAAGGGAAAGCTTCCACGGCAGCCAGGCCGCGATGAACCCATCGACCTTCGCGGGGTCGAAGGCCTCTCCGTTGAATAGCTGGAGGGGGCTTATCGGCGACAGCCTGAAGGTCAAATTTCCCAGGCCCGTCACCGCCGCGACTATGATGGAGCCCCAGCCGATCCACCTGAATCTCCTGGCGAGCCCCCGGAGTATGCGCTGCCTCTCTCGCGGCTCGTGGCCGAGCGCGAACGGGACCGCGACGGCCGCCGTGTAGATCAAGCCGCCTACCCAGACCGCCGCCATCAATACGTGAATCCAAACGCTGAGCTGGTACATATTTTTTCTCGTTTGAGGTATGTGAATCCCTCGTTATTTGAGCCTTTTTCCTCCGGTCGATTCAAGCGCAACCTCTTCTTGCGCGGTGGATGACTGGAGCGATAAGGAGATGCCCAGCGCCAGGAGCATGAATGCGCCGCCGGTCCAGAAAGGAGTCTTGCCGTAGTTGGAAGAGGCGGTTTGAACGTCCCGGCTGAGCAAAAACCCTCCTATAATAGGGCCGATGATCCTTGCGAGACTCGCTACCGACTGAAAGACTCCCAGAACTCGTCCCTGCAACAAGGCGCTAACGGACTTCGAAGCCATCGCGTTAAGAGTCGGCGTGGCCAGGCTATTACCGACAGCGAAGACGGTCGTAGCGAGCAGCAGCTTGCTCAGGGAATCGCTCAGGGGCAGCCAGAACAGGCTGATAGCGACCAGGGCGGTGCCCGCGATGACCAGGGCCTTGTCGCCGAAAACCTTCACGAGCCTTCCAATCAGCCCTCCTTGAATGACCGCGCCGATGAGGCCGACGAAGGCAAAGATATAACCCACGTGCGCCGCGTCATAATTAAACCGGCTGAGCGTGAAGAGAGCGTATATCGCCGTAACGATGCTGAAAGAGAGGGTCGAAAAAAACCACGTGGCCATTATCGCTCCCAGACGCCAGCTCCCCGATTCTTTGATTACCCCCGTGATCGACGCGCGGCGGCCGGCCCCGTCCCTATGCTCGGGCTTGAGACTTTCCGGCAGGAGGAAATAGAGGGCGACTGCGTTTAGGGCGGCGAGGCCCGCGGCAAAAAAGAAAGGGGCGGAGAGGGAGATGCGGCTCAGGACGCCGCCGAGCGCGGGGCCGACGATGAAGCCGAGCCCGAATGCCGCGCCGATCAATCCCATTCCTCGGGCTCTCTGGTCCGGGGGCGTAACGTCCGCGATGTAGGCTTGAGCCGTCGAGATATTTCCTCCGCTGATTCCATCGATGATTCTGGCGAGAAAGAGCATCCACAGGGTGCCGGCCATCCCCATTATCAGAAAGCCGACGGAGGTCCCGATCAGGCTGAGCAGGAGGACGGGTCTTCGGCCCACTTTGTCCGAGAGCCGGCCGAGTATGGGCGAAAAAATGAACTGCATCGCCGAGAAGATTCCGAGCAGCAAGCCGATGACCGTCTCCGAGGCATCGAAACGCCTGGCATAGAGGGGCAGAATCGGTATCACTATGCCGAATCCCACGAGATCGATGAAGACTGTAACGAAGATGATTACCAGAGGGGAGCGGCTCTTTGCCATCGGCAATGAAAAGTTCCTTTCAAGATGCTCGTTCTCTATCGAAGCTCCGTACCGGCGCGAAGCATCGAGTTTACCAGCTTGAGCGTCGTAAGCAAGCGCGCTCGAAGATGGAATGGACGGAAGGTAAGCGCGGCGATCCGGCCCTCACACGCCCGAGTTAAAACACCTGGAACACGCGTCGAAGCAAGTCGCGTTTAAGGGTCACGTAGCTCTGCTCGCCCATCAAAGCGCGCTCCAAAACGATCCTCACTCCTTTGTGAAACCGCGCGAGTCGGACCACCGCGTCGCTGAAGACGTGGCCGAAAAAATGGCCGTGGTAAAACTGTTGAAGCCGGGACGAGGCCTGTTCGAGGTCCCGGCCGAAGTCCCTGCGCCACGAGCTTTCGTAAAGGTCCCCGGCCTCTTCATAGCCTGGAGCGAGCGCCCTTCCCGGCTTCCCTACTAAAGCGTTTGCCAGCAGGTCAGAGGATTTGAACGCATAGTAGATCCCTTCTCCAGTGATGGGATCGGCGAACCCTGCCGCGTCACCTATCAAGGCCCATCCTTCGCCCGTTGTTTGAAGCCCGCTCCAGCTCGGGGGGTCGAGCGTGGGAATCTTCGCCCCAAAAAACTTCATCCGTTCCGGAACCGGCAGCTCGCCTCCAAAATAATCCTTAACGAAATTCACCAGCAGCTCGCGAAGCTCGCCGGATGTCTTCTCGCCCAGTTTCGACGCGACCCCGAAATTCATGACGCCGGGTCTCGGGAAGGCCCACAGGTACCCGGTAAAATTCTTCGGGAACCGGACTACCGCCTCCTCCCCGGACGGCCCGGTCCCTGTGCCGGATACTTTGCCCCCGCCTGGCGGAGGGTCCGGCATCTCGACGTTGTACCCGAAGGCCAGGGCGAGGTCTCTTACGGGAAAGATGCCAACCAGGCGGCGGCGCAGGAAGCTGGCGGCGCCGTCCGCGCCCACGAGAAATTTTGCCCGCCACTGCTCTCCCTCATTCGTCGTGATCTGCCACGCGCCGTCCTGCCTGCGGAAATCGCCCACCGAGGCCCGCACGAATCGGGCGCCCGCCGCGAGCGCCCTGTCGAGCACCAGCCCGTTCAGGACTTTTCTCGAGTAGATGGCGAAGGGCTGTTGCAAGGAGAGGGTCAGGCGGCGGTCTTCGGGAGAGATCATGGTTAAACGCCGCACGAGCTTGTGTGGATAGCTGGAGTTCTCCAGCAGGAAGGAAAATTCGCGGATCGCGCGCGCGGGTACGCCGCCGCCGCAGGGTTTTTCCCACGCGCCTTTGGGGTCGAACAACAGGGTCTCCCGGCCCGCGGCGGCCAGCCGCGAGGCAAGGTGCGCGCCCGCGGGCCCGGCTCCCACGATTGCAAATTCCGCGGAGTTCTCAGCCATACAGCCTGAAGTCTATCGACGGACCAGGGTGTGAGGCAAGGGCGACTTTATTGGAACGGCGAGTCGGGGAAGATTACGCGCGTGTGCTTACCGCGCTCGATATCGTCCAGGCGAAGCAACAGCATTCCCACTCCCGCCGCCCCCTGCATAAAGCCCGTCTGCGCCACGAGGAGATCCGGCTTTACCCGGTGTTCGGCCTGAATCCACTTGAGGCCCTCGCCCTCGGAGGTTGCCTTGCCGAGCAAGTGCGCCGCCACGCGCCGGGCTCGCTCCAGGTATGCCCGGTCATGCGTAACGTGATAGAGATCGAGAAAGAACTCCGCGACCCCGGCCGACCCGCAACACTGGCTCACGTTATTCCAAAAGCCCGGAGTCTGCTTTTCAGGGACCCCGCTTTCGATTACGGCGCGGGCCGATCTATTCACCCACGCCATCCATTCTTTCTCGCCCGTGATCCGGTAGAGGCGATAAAAGAGGCGCGCCGTGCCTGCCGGCCCGTGGCACCAGCTCATGTAATAGAGCTCTTTGCCATCCGGCTCATTGTGGAACACCAGGCAAACGTCGCCCTCCGTCCTGGCAACCGATTTGAGGTACTCGGCGCCCGCGATTGCCCCTTCAAGGAAAGGGCGGTCTTTGGTCCTCGAATAGAGCGAGGCCAGGAAGTAGGCGATCCCCGCCGTGCCGTGGGAAAAATTCGGCATCAGGCGAGGGAATTGGGGACTCATGGCCCACTTCATCCCAACCCTCTGCGCTTGCCCCCGGGCGAGCAACTCCTTGCCCGCGAGTACGGCGAGCTCCAGGTACCGGGGCTGCCCAAGCTCGCGCTCGGCGTATAAAAGGAAGAGTCCTACGCCGGCACTCCCGCCTATGATGTCGTTGGTGTCGTTCCAGTGAACGCCCCGAGGTGTCTTCGTCGCTCTTTCCGCGAGCCTTTGAGCGCACCGGGCGGCGCCCTCTCGATACGTGGAAATCTTCGTCGCCTTGTAGGTTTCAAGCAGAGTGAATCCTATGCCCGCAAGGCCCGAATAGAGCCCCGGCTCCTGTTCCCGGTCAAGCTCGCCCAGAAGATAATCGGCCCCGGCCTTCGCATCCTGAAGGAAAGACTGGTCGCCGGTGGAGTAAAAAGCCTGAAGGAAAAAAACGACGACTCCCGCAACGCCTCCGTAGAGATTAGGCGCAACGGATTTCGGGTCCTTCGGGTCCGAAGGCCAGGCCCTCCCCCCGCCGGATTCGATCGCGCTCGCCCGTATCCACTTAGCCGCGCGCATCGCGGCCTCGCGATTCGGGCCGGGAGCCAGTCCCGACGAGGTCGAAGCCATCGCAAGCAATAAAAGGAGTGCAATCGCTGGTCGCATTAATTCGGCTCCCTTGAAGGCGGATAATTCCAGAGCACGATAAAGAAACGCGCCTCGCAGGTCAAGGCGAGGAGCCGATTTGTAATATGATCTGTTATCTATCGGGGGAGTGTTGAACCGCGAGGGGAGACTCGCAAGGGAGCCCGCTTCGGCGGCGCGGCCGCCCCCGCCCGCTATTTCGAGAAACTCTAATCGACTTCGTAGACCTTGCCCTTGAAGACTACCGAGACCTTAAGCCCGAGCGCGAAGAACTTCGACAATTCCGGCTCTTTCGAGATCAGCTTGAAGAACTCCTCGCTGCCGAACTTGACCTGAACCTTCGGCAATCGCAGGTCGTCGGTTATGCCCGAATCCAGCCACGCGCCGTCTTTTAAGAGGAAGGTCTTCTCCTCGATCGTTCGGACGGTTGTCAGGTACCCATCGATATCAGAGCCCGCTTCCGCGTCTTTCATCGCGGCTTCGGCGCGGCTTCGGCGGACGGCGGCCTCGCCGCTCGGGGCGGCCGCCCCGTCTGCCGACGTCATGGTGTTGAGGAATCGGGTAGCCGCTTGATTCGCCCCTCCTCCCTGCCGCGCCATCTCCTTCATCTCTTCCGTCACGAGGAACGAGGTGTAAGGGGTAACTATCCCGAATTTAGTCCCGAGCGAGACGATCTCATCGACCAGTTCGCGACTCTCTCTATTCAAACGGATCTGCTCCATCAGGTATCCCACTCGCCGCGTCGCCCAGAGCCGGGGCAGGAACTCATTGCCCTCCCCTCCGGATGAGAAGGACTGTCCGGGGAACGTGAGCGTCTCCGACCGCGCGCCGAATTTACCGGATAGTTTCAGGCTAACGGCGTTGAGAGGTTTCCTGTACCTGCCGACCAGACTGAGCTGAGAGCCCTTGAACAGGTCGGGCATCGTTTTCGGGTATATCAGCTCGGCATCGACCTCTCCGAATTCCAGCTTCAGCTCCGAGAGCACCGGATAGTTGACCCGCGTGAAAAAGTTGGAGACCTTGACCTCGAGGTCTTCCTGGGGCTCGATGTAATCGCTCGCGCCTCGATTGTCGGCGGAGAGCTTATCGAGAAGGCTCGTATTCACGTCATAGCCGACCCCGAAAGAGAAGAGGCGCGCCCCGGCGCGATTGGCCTCCGCGACATTCCTGATGATCTGTCCGGCATCGGCCGTGCCGACGGTCGGAAGTCCGTCGGTCAGAAAGACAATCATCCCCGAGCGCTCCGGCTTCTGAAACTGCTTGAGCGCGGCCACGAGCGCGTCGTTGATGTTCGTGCCTCCCTCGGCTCTCAATCGCTCGATAAAGGCCGAGCTTTCTTGCCTGGACTCGCGGCTCACTTCCGTCAGAGCGTCCTTCATCAGGTGCTCTTCGCCTGAAAACGCGATTATGTTGAACCTGTCGCGCGGAGACAGCGATTCGACCCCGAACCGGAGCGCGGCCTTAGCCTTCTCCAGCTTTTCCCCGCTCATCGACCCGGAGGTATCGAAGACGAAGACCACATCCTTAGCCAGCCGGTCCTGATCGCCGATCTCCACTTTGGGCGACAGGAGCATAAGAAAATAGCCGTCCTTGCCGGGCTCTTTATAGGTAAGGAGCGAGAGGCCGAACTCCTTCTCCGAGAGCGAATAATAGAGCAGGAAATCTTTTTGCGCTTCCTGCCCCTTGCCTTCGAAGCCGAGCCTGGCCCGCCGCTCTCCGTCCCTCTTCAGAGAAATACGGTGCGAGGGAGAGTAGATATTCTTGAGATCGACGGGCGAAGAGATTTCGACGCTTGCGGAAATCTCGCCTGCCGGCTGGCTCAGGATTCTCCTGCCCGAGCCGAGCTCGTAGCGATAGAAGATCGTGCCGCCCTCATTCTTCAGTATCTGAGTATAGGTAAGATCGATCTTGCGGGTGCTGCGGGGCTCTATGGGGAACACGTTCGCCTGAAACAGGTCCTTTCCTACGTATTCGAGCAAGCCGGGGTCGATCATCTTCCTGACGATCTCATTGTAAATCTGCCTCGCCTTATCGCGCTCGATCACTTCCCCGACCATGCGCTTCTCCCCGTCGTAGATGGCGAAGTCGGAGACCGACGCGCTCTCGGGGATCGGGAAAAAGTAAGAGCCCTCAAGTCTGTAAGGGGTCGTGTTCTCGAAAACCTGCTCGACCTTCGTGGTCGCCACCTGCGCCTCGACCCGGGTGGTTATCTTGATCGACTTTACGTTGAGTACCCGAGGAAGCTGGCGTGGAGGCGGTACCGGATGGATGGGAGGGCACCTGTGACACTCGGACGGAACTATAATTCCCTGTGCGTGGCCCGCGACTGAAAAAAAGCAAAAGAGCAGGAGAATCCCTAAGAATCTTGACTTCATTCTCTTGGTCCCGGATTTATACGGCGGAGGCTACCCAAGAGTAAATCGCTAACGCTCCAGCCCGTGCTCTGGCTTGAGTACCCCCGCCAATCTATTGAATGTGGAGTCAAATAGTTTTTGCCGATTTTTTTTGTAAAAGATTTGTAACGGCCCGAGCTTTCTGTCGCAAGATCCGCATCGTTCGGCCCGGCCGCGCAAAAAGGGCGGCGTCGCTCTCCGATTCGAGCGGTCCCCGATTGAGTCCGGCCTACTCCTCGTCGTGCTCTTTGCCGTCGTAATGCATCACCATCGGCTCGTCATCTACGACGGTCTCGAGGTGCACGTCTCTGCCCCAGAGCTTGTAGACATATTCGAGAGTCTTGCGAGCGTACTTCATGTCGAGCTCGACCTTCTCATACTTGTGGATGAGGTAAAGCTCGCGATTCCCGTCATAGTCTCCATCCATGACCTCGATATAGGGATGGCCGAAATTGGTCATATTGGCGACGAGCTGGTCGCGGACCCTCTCCCATCGCTTCTCCGTGATGGTCCACTCTTCTTCGTCCACCAGCTCGTAAACGAACAGGTCCAGCTCTTCGCAGAGTTCCTCGGTCAGATAGTTGCGGAGAAACGAGATGTCGTTATCGATCTCGCGAACCTCGAACATCTTGTCCCGCCCCTCGCCCCCCGCGCGGCCCAGCTTCTCCCTCTCTTCCGCCGACGGATGATTCCAGCGCTTCTCGATGTCTTCGAAGATCTTGTAGCCGAGGTAATAGGGGTTGAGCTGCCCTTTATGCGGCGAGACGACCCCCGAATGCAGGTCCGCGAACTCCAGGTGTTCGTGCGTGGGCAGGTCCATCTCTCGCATGATTCGCGAATGCCAGATCGACGCCCATCCCTCGTTCATGATCTTGGTCTGCATCTGAGGGACGAAATACTCCATCTCTTCGTGGAGCATCGCCATCGTGTCGCGCTGCCAATCCTCGAGGATCGGAGAGTTCTTCATAATGAAGTAGACCAGGTCTTTTTCGGGAATCTCGAGCCTGCCCTTCTGCCGCGACTCTTCGTCGGAATCAATGCCCTTGCCATCTTTGAAGCTCAGCTCATCTTCGCTGAGAAGGTCGTCGTAACGGCCTTCGACGCGAGGGGGCTTCTTTTCGCCCTTGTCTCTAAGGGTGTCGCGCGCCCCTTTCTTGATGAAGAAATTGGGGTCGATGTGCTCTTCGATCGAGAGCACGGCGTCGAGAAACTCTTCGACCACCTTGCGGCCGAACTTGAACTCGTACTCCGACATCCTGCGGGCGTGCATGGCCGCCTCATCCAGCATGCGCCTGTTCGTCCTTGAAAAATAGGCGTTGTTCTTGAAGAAATCGACGTGGCCGAGGACGTGCGCGATCACCATTTTATTCTGGATGGGAGAATTGGTCTCGAGGAGGAAGGCGTAGGAAGGGTTCGAGTTGATCACGACTTCGTATATCTTCGACAGTCCGAAGTCGTACATCATCTTCATGCGGTGGTAGGCCTTCCCGAACGTCCAGTGAGAGTAGCGGCCCGGCAGGGCGTAAGAGCCGACCTCGTACATCACGGTCGCCGGTACGATCTCGAAGCGAACGGGGAACGGATCGAGCCCGAACCTCGCGGTCGCGATCTCCCAGATCTGTTCGATGGCCTCGTTTAGTTCTTTGACTTCCCTGTCCACGTTTTCTCCGTTTAACGGATCTAAGCCTTCTCTCCGCGCTTGCCGAAAAACTCCTTCAGGGCGGGATAGACATCTTCCTTATCGTCGATCCGGACCCCGACGAAGCGCTCCTGGTTCTTGAGCCTGTCCTTGAAGATGGATAGCAGCGCGCCGGAAGAGCGGCGGTAGCTCGACGCGCCTTCTTCGCCGATCTCTCCGTAACCGAACAGATTGCAGGTCGAGATCAGATCGTCGGCCAGCTTGACCGCTTCGTCGTTGTCGGAGTAGTAATTGTCGCCGTCGGAGAAATGGAACGGGTATACATTCCAGTCTCCGGGGGGAAACCGCTCGGCGATGGTTTCGAGGGCGAGCCTGTAGGCGGAAGATACGACCGTGCCGCCCGACTCGCCCTGGGTGAAGAACTGTTCTTCCGTGACCTCCCGGGCCTCCGTGTGATGGCTGATGAAGACGATCTTAACCTGATCGTATTTCGTCTTCAGGAAGCGGACCATCCAGAAATAAAACGACCTCGCGATGTACTTCTTGAACTCGCCCATGCTGCCGGATACGTCCATCATGGCGATGACCACGGCGTTCGATTCGTAAGTCATCTGCTCTTCCCAGGTCTTGTACCGCAGGTCTTCTTTCTTGAAGGGGCCGAGGCGGGCATTGCCCGTCTCCCTGGCCTGGCGCTTTATATTTTCGACGAGGCTGCGCCGCTTATCGAGGTTGGCCAGAATTCCCGACCTTCGAATCTCAGTGAACCTGGTCGTCTTCGATTGTACGGCCTGCTTGGCCTTCTCTTCGAGGTAGGGCAGGTGAAGGTCTTCGAAGATGAGCTTGGCGATCTCGTCTATATCGACGTCGGCTTCGAAATACTCCTGCCCCGGCTTATCGCCCGCGCCCGGCCCCTTACCGGCCGCGTCGCCCGGCTGGCCTTCGCGGCCTATCACGTCCCCGACCTTCGTCTCGCCGTCGCCCGTGCCCACGTGCTTCTTCTTTCGATAATCGTAGCGGAATTTGTACTCGTCGAGCGACCGGATGGGCACCTTGACCACGCGCTTCCCGTCGGAGAGGATGATCGATTCGTTCGACACGATCGAGCCGAGGTTCTTCTTGATCGCTTCGCGGACCCGCTCTTTATGCCGCTCCTGATCTATCTGGCCCTTGCGCTGCAAAGACCAATCGTTGCGTTCAACAGACATAGCTTCATCCTAAAATTATGCCCGCACTCCCCTCCGGGGAAGCGCAGGCTTTACCTGAACCGGCCTGTTGGAGCCATCCCGCTCTCAGCGAGAGAGCAGAGTGCCCACGTACGTCAGCAACTCGTTCGCGCAGACCGTGCAGTAGCCGTGCTGCGTGACGAGCCTGTCGATAACTTCGTTCGTCCGCCTCAACTGGTCGGCGTCAGGGGTCTTGGCCGAGGTGGTTATCTTCACGACATCTTTGAGGTCAGAGAAGATCTTTTTCTCGATGGCCTCTTTCAACCGCTCGTGGGACCGGTATTCGAAGGGCTTGCCCTTGCGCGCGTAGCTGGAGATTCGGATGAGTATCTCCTGCCGGAAGGTGTTCTTGGCGTTCTCGCTTATGCCGATCTGCTCCTCTATCGAGCGCATGAGCTTTTCGTCGGCTTCGAGCTCTTCTTCCGTGATCGGATCCTTGAGCTTCTCCTTGTTGCAGTAGGCCTCGACATTGTCCAGGTAGTTGTCGCAGAGCCCCTTGGCCATCTCTTCGAAGGAGTAGACGAACGCCCTCTGAACCTCGTTCTTCGCGATGTCGTCATATTCGCGCCTGGCCACCGCGATCAGGTTCAGATACCTTTCGCGCTGGTCCAGAGAGATCCCCGTATGCTGCTCGAACCCGTCCTTGATCGCCCTCAGGGCGTCGATCGGATTTATGCACGTGATATTGTCGCGGACCAGGGCGCCCGAGAGCCTGTTGATGATATAGCGCGGACTGATGCCGTCCATGCCTTCGCGAACGGTGTCCTCCTGAAGCTCCCGCACGTCCTTCGACTTGAAGCCCTCGACATCTTCGCCGTCATACAGCTTCATCTTCTTCACGATGTCGATGTTGGCTTTCTTGGGCTCTTCCAGCCGCGTCATCACGGCGAACATCGCCGCGGTCTTCAGGGTATTCGGAGCGATATGGATATTTCGAAGCGCCTCCGACTGCTTCAACAGCTTGTCGTAGATTCGCTCCTCCTGCGACGCCTTCAGGTTGTAAGGCACCTTGATCATGATGATGCGGTCCTGGAGGGCCTCGCTCTTCCTGTTCGACACGAATGCGCTGTACTCGTTCTCGTTCGTGTGAGAGAGGATCGCCTCGTCCGCATAGATCAGGGCGAACCGCCCCGTCTTGATGTTCTGCTCCTGGCTGAGGGTCAGGAGGCTGTATAGAAATTTCTCATCGACCTTCAACATCTCGACGAATTCCATGAGCCCGCGGTTAGCGATGTTGAGCTCCCCGTCGAACCTGTATGCCCGGGGGTCGGACTCGACACCCACTTCGCCGATGGTCGATAGATCGATGGAGCCCGTGAGCTCCGTGATGTCCTGCGATTTCGGGTCGGAAGGGGCGAAGGTGCCGATGCCGATCCGGTCCTTCTCCGAAAAGATTATTCGATGGACCAGGACATCCTCGTGCCTTCCGCGATATACGTGTTCGAGGTTGTAACGGCACTGAGGGCAGAGCTCGCCCTCTATATAGATGCCGTAATGCCGCTCGATTTCAGGCCGTAGCTCGAGCGGGATGAGGTGCAGAGGCTCTTCGTGCATCGGGCAGTCTTTGATGGCATATACCGCGCCGTTTTCGGTGCGGGACCACCGCTCGAGGCCGCGCTTGAGCAGCGTCACGATGGTCGATTTGCCTCCCCCTACCGGCCCCATCAACAGGAGGATGCGCTTGCGGACTTCGAGGCGCTGGCCCGCCGACTTGAAGTACTCGACGATCTTGGATATCGGCCCTTCGATGCCGAAGAGCTCGTCGCTGAAGAAATTATACCGGACGACCTCGTCGCGCGACCCCTCGTTGATCTTCTCCATCCCGTTGGCGAGGACCATGTCGCAAACGCGCGCGTGTGATAATTTCGAAATATTCGGGTTCTGAAGCAGGAGCTCAAAATAATCGCGGAAAGTACCCTCCCACGCCAATCGCTCGCGGTCGCGGCGATGCGTCTCCAGAAGGTCGCTTATGTTCATTTTGTTTTCGCCCATCTGTTACCTCCGATTCCCACAGAACAGTTTGAACGACGGATGAGAACTCCTGTTTCCCGGCGTTCCACGTCTCAGCGAAGCGTCCTGCGGGTGTTGAATAACCCCTTCCTGCGGGGAGCTGTTCGCTTCAAGTCGTTGCCGCTCTATCACTGCGAGAGTTAGGAAGACACTCAGTCTACGCCCTTGCGGGCGGACAGTCGGAGGTTCGGGCCCGGCTGCTCTTGGCTCGACTGGATGCACGCTAAAGCTCGAGAATTTGAAAGCGAAGCATCTTGTCAAACTAGCTCAAATTCGATTTTCAAACAGTCGCCTTTTGTCTTGGAGCATTATAGCACAGGGTGCAAGCGTCAAAATCCTCTCTGAAAAACCGCTCGGACAAGAGACTTACATCCCCTGTTTCTCACCAGACAGTACGACTCGGGGCTTGACGGTCCCTACGGCCTCGTCGTATTCGCCCATACCCAGGAGCCGTCCGCTCTTGTCGCAGAGCCTTACGTCATTGATTACCCCGGCAAACCCGGCTCTTGCCTGCTCGAAGGCCCCGGCGGACAGATGGATGGCCCTTCCGTGCAGCGCATCATCCATCTCCCGCGAACTCAAGACCAGTCGCGGAAGGTGCGCCGGGACTTCGGCCATACCGATCAAAAGCCGCTCGATCGTTCCCTGCTTCCCGGCGGCCTCCAGGTCGTCCAGCGTGACCGCGCTCGATAGATCGAACCGGCCGACCGCCGTTCGCCTGAGCGCGGCAAGATGAGCCCCGACTCCGAGGCGCGCGCCGATGTCGTGCGCCAGGGTCCTGATATATGTGCCGGAAGAGCACCGGACCCGTATCTTAAAATCACGGGTTCCGTCTTCATTGTAGTCCGGGAGCAACCCCTCCGGCTCGAGAGCCTCTATCGAATAGACCGTAATGGCCGCCGGCTCTCGTTCGACCTCTCGGCCCTCGCGCGCAGCCTTGTAGAGGCGCTCGCCCGCTACCTTCTTGGCCGAGAACATAGGAGGCGTTTGCATCTGCGGCCCCGAAAACTCGGCAAGCGCCCTCCGGACCTCTTCCCAGCCCAATCCATTCGATGTCGCGAGGGGCGTTATCCGTTCGCCCGTGAGATCTTGAGTATCAGTGGCGTAGCCGAGTCTCACCCTGGCCTCGTACGTTTTATCGAGGCCGACAAGAAATCTCGACAGGCGGGTCGCGCGGCCCACACAGACGAGCAACACTCCTGTGGCGAACGGGTCGAGCGTGCCGGAGTGGCCGACCCGCTTCATCCGGGCCGCCCTCCGAACCTTGTGCACGACATCATGCGACGTAATGCCTTCGGGCTTATCGATGATGAATGCTCCATCCATAATCGCTCTTCGTCATCTCGGGTTTATGAGGCAAGGGAGCGCGGGGAACGGGTCTCGCATCAATAGATCGGCCTCTTTCCTGGGACGCCGACTGCCACCACAAAGATGCAGCTCTTACCGGCCGCGTGGGGCGAGAAGAATTCCGTCACGTCGTCATCATAGAATGTCAGGCCGGTTGCCCCCCTTTTCAGGGCGTAGGACGCGAGATAGCCTTTCCCGCCGATCACGGCCGCTTCCATCTGGGCTGCCCTGTATCCCCTGTTCCCGTACGACGCGAGTATCCCTTTCAGGTCCGCCATGAAAAAGAGGGTGAACGCGGAATCGCCTCCCAGAGCCTGATCCAGGGTCAGGTATGCCGCCTTGTCCGAAAAGTTCCCGGCCTTCAGTAACTCCAGAGCCCCTTCCGCCTGCCTGAAGAAGTACGCGCCGGGCTCGAGGCCGTCGACGCGATTCACGATCACGTAAAGATCGTTCAATCGATCGCCGGGACTTTTGCCGAAGTCCGACGCGAAGCCTCGTGTCGAGCGGTCGAGTATTATCGACAGGTCTTGAAAAGAGATCGCCTTGCGGGCAAACCTCCTGGTCGAGGCCCTTCTTGCGATCACCTCTTCCAGTGAATCGCCCGGCAGCGCGTCGTTACCCGGTGTTGAGAGAGGGACCGGAGGACCGGCGGCAGGCGGCTGAGTCTTTTCGTACCTGCCCTCGCGCCACGACGCAACCTCTTCTTTAGCGGCAAGCGAGGAAGCGGCATGCATCTCGCGAATCGGAGGGTAATCGACCTCACGGGCGGATAGCGGGATCGTGTTCAAATTCAATTCGGCCGGCTCGGGAGCCGGCGGCGGGCCTTGCGAATCGACCCCGAATGCAAAGAGCCCGGTGGCGAGCTCCCTTTCTCCGTCGATTCCGACGAGGCGGCTTACATCTCGCTCGACGAAGCCCATCACGAGAGAGGCAGGCACGTCGAGCCCCCGCGCTACGGCGAAGGCGTTTGCCACGATCGTTCCGTTATCCCAGTAGTGGTAGCGATAGGCCCGGTCCCGATACTTCCACGAGCTGCGCCAGGTAATGGCTGAAAATACCAGAGTGACCGGAGCGCGGGCGACGCGCGGCTCATCCCCGCAGGCACCGACCAGAATCGAGCGATGGTCTCCCTTTCTCAAGCATCTCAGAGAGAAATCGCCCGGGCTGAAGTGATATACCCCGGCTGCGAGTCCTTCGAGATCCTTGCATACGACATATATCTCCACCGGGTATAGAGCGCCCGCGCACGCGGCCGCGCGGAAATAGATGACGCCCGCCGGATAGGTCTTCGTCCTGATGACTCCGGCTGAGTAGAAGAGGAGGCTCGCCAGTTGTTCCAGGTCCGGCGTGCATTCGCCCGCCCCTCCACGACCGTCAAAGGCAATCGCCTCAAGCAACGGGTAACCTGAAGGAGCCAGGTCTCTCGGCAGCGCGACGGAAGGCGCGTCGGGGTACACCTTGAACGGCGAAGGCCTGTTGTCCCAATCCAAATAATGAGGAGAACTCCTGACGCTCCAATAAGAGTGTTTGGTCCGGTCGTGGTACTTCCAGGCCAGGTCGGTCTGCCGGTTCGACATCACTTATCCTTTAGCTTCTGGTCGAGTCCGGCAAGCGACCCGTTCACCTTCTTGTAGAGAGATTCGATCCGGCTCTTGCGGGCGCTAGATGTCGGGGCGTCCCGCTCATAGCTCGCGATGTAGAGATCGAGCGCCCGCTTCTGGTCTCCGGAATCTTCGACCGCCACGGCGAGGTGCCAGACGGCGTTATTGCGCTCGGGGCTGGGAGGATAGAACTCCACCGACTTTTGCAGATTGTCTATGGCCTCGCGGACCCTACCCTTCTTGAAGAGGTTCCAGCCGAGCGCGTCGAAGGCCCTGCCAAGAAAGACGTTTCGCCTGCCCTCGCGGTCGAGGAGCGGCGTGTCGCGCATGGCCCCCGCGGGCTCGGTGGCGGCATCGGCCATAGCAATGGCCCTCCTCGCAAGCTGCTCCGCCGCTTCGAGGGCGATACCGCTGTCGGTCAATCTACGCGCCACCCATACCATCCGGAAGGCCTGCCTGCCGTCATCGAGTGAGATAAAGGCCGTAACCGCCTTTATAAGCTCCGAGGCTCCTGGCAGGCTCGCGTCCTTCCCCGCGGATAATTCGATGGGGGCGGCCACCTCCGCGCCGCTCGCCCTGCGCGGCCTTGAAGCGGTCTTCAACTCTTCTTCGGGGGTGCTCTGCGCTCTCTGGTTTTGTGGCGCGCGGCGGCGGCCCGGTGCGGGTTCGGAAGGCTTGCGGGCCGACTCCATCATCTTCGAGAAGCGGTCTATGCGGCCGAGAGCTTCCGCGAGGCGGTACTGCGAGGCGGTAGTAGGCTGCTCGTACAGCATCAACGCGGCCTGCCGCTCGCGCTCGAGCAGAAGGTCCAGCCTGGGAGACCTTGCCTTCACGACTCCGCCCAGCATGGCTTCGTACTCTCCGGTCTCCGTTATCCGGAAGGCCTGGTTCAAGACTTCGATGGCCTGGTCGTACCCGTCGAGCGACATAAGCATCTTGACCACTTCGAAGCTGAGCGTGGGGAAATTACCGAGTGTTTGGGCGTTCAAGATAGTCGAGAGCGCGTCGCCGTACCTCATCTCGGCAAGGTCTATGTTCGCTTTCGTTATGTGCGCCCAGGTATAGCGCGGGTCTATCTTGGCAGCGCGCTCGATAATAGGGCGGGCGAGCGCCGCTTTCTTTCTCGTCGTGTAGAAGTACGCGAGCTGCGTGAGAAACCTGTAGTCCTCGGGCGCGAGCGTGACGGCCTGTTTGATCTCTCTATCCGCCTCTTCATCGCGGCCGAGCGCGATAAGAGAGATGGCCAGCCCTCCGTGGGCCTCCGCGTCATCGGCCTTGATCGCTATCTGTTTTCGATAGAAACTCGCCGCGCGCTCGTGATCGCCGCTGGCTCTCGCCACGTTCGCGAGGTTCAGGTTCGCGTACTCGTCGCGCGGATTCAATGCGAGGGCCTTCTCGAACTCCGCCTGCGCCTCGTCGAGCCGGAGGCTTATGAGGTAAGCCGTTCCCAGGCTGTTGTGCGCCCTGTGGTCCTGCGGCCCGAGCTGCACGGCTTTCTCAAGGACCCTGACGGCCTCAAGGGGCGCTTCGATCTGAACGTAGAAGAAGCCGATCTGGACCATCCTGTTCAAGTCGCTTTCGAATCGCGGCTCGAAATAGCGCATCAGCTCCGCCGACTCGGCGCGGTATCCGAAGGCAGTCATCGCGATGGGCAAGGGGAAGATGAACTGGGAAAAGGTCCTCTCTGTAATCTCGGCGGGCATGGCCTTGAAGAGGGCCTTGAAGTCCTGAAGCGCAAGCTGCGGACTGCCCTCTCTAAGGTTCTGCTCGCCTCTGAGTGCGTACTCGCGGATGAGACGGTCGCGCGCTTCCTTGTCGAGCGCGGCCTCCGGCTGGGTAGCGAGAAAGGCCTCGAGCTTTTCGATCTTCTCTTTTTGTGAAGGAGAGTTGAGGGCCTGGTCGAGTGTCTCTCGTGGCGACGCGGGCACAAGGGGCTCGATAGCCGTGCCCGCCTTCTTCGTACCCTTCTTCTGGTCCCGCCTGGCCGGTCGCGGCTGTTGGAGCGAGAAGACGGGCTTCGATTCGTAGGCGGGCGTCTTATAAGTCCGGGCGAAGACCGGGGGCAGCGCGCCCGCCAATCCCACAGCGACCAGTAAGCAGATTATCTTTCGCATAAGTACCACTGAGACTATTCCCGCTCGGCCAGCGCGTCGACTAGAGCCCGCCCCACGACATTCGAGGGAGGCTCGACGCCCAGAAGCGCCGCGAGAGTGGGGGCAATGTCTGAAGGCGAGGCCTCGACGAAGAACTTGCCCGCCCTCACTCCGCGTCCGAAAAAGAGCACCGGAACGTGCGTATCATAATTATATGGCGAGCCGTGCGTTGTTGCGAGGAGCCCTTCGCTTATGAAATAGAAAGGCCGTGTCACGATCCAGATGTCGCCCGAGCGCTCTCGATTGAAACCGTTCGCGACAAGCCTTGCGAGCCTGCTCTGCGGCATGCGCCCTTCGACTATCTGCGACCGCGTAAAGAAGTTCACTATCCCTGTAACCTTCAATGCCGCCTCTCCGGCCGCAGCTTCGAATGAGGCCGGGGAGAGCTTCTTCTCCGCGATCAGGTCGAGGTTCAGGTAGATCTGGTCGTTGACGAAACCAAGCACCCACTTCCCTTCGCCGAAACGATCCGCGAGCGCCTTGTTGACGGCGTCGAGCACAACCCTGCTGCTGATGCGATTGGCATCCATACCGACCGAGGCCGCGTACTCGGGGACCGGCGACACTCCATGGTCGCCCGTGACCGCGATGACCATATTCGCAAGGCCGACTCGCTTATCGAAGTAATCGACGAGGTCGGCGATCACCAGATCGAGGCGCGCGTATATGTCGAGAATCTCGGGGCTGTCCGGGCCGAAAGAATGGCCCACAAGATCAGGAGATGAGAAGCTGACCGACAGCAGGTCAGTGTGGTCATCCGCGCCCAGAGCCTCAGCCTCTACCGCCGCTTTAGAAAAATCGGCGAGATATTCCGACGCGAAAGGAGTGAACTCGAAGGCGTCATAGAATTTCTGCCCCGGAGCCCCCAGCCCCCCGTTTACGACATAAGGGAAGCCCTTGCCGAGCGGCGAGCGCTGGACCGGTAGGGTCGAGGACTGCGACGCTTTGTAAGCGTCGGCGGGCAAGAGGCGATCCCATTTCGCATTGAAATACTTATCTGGCCGCCGGGCCGCATTGAACCGCCTTACCCACTCCGGCAGCTCCCTGGAGTAATAGTCGCTCGACACGAAGGTGCCGGTGACATCGCTATACCAGAACGCCCCGTTGGGCCTCTGCCCGCCGGGCAATACGGCGCTGCGGTCTTTCAGAGACACCGCGACGACCTTCGAGAGCAGGTTGTTCGAAAGTCGCAGCTGATCGCCTATGGTCGTCCCGATCAGCGCGCGAGGGCTCGCGGCCCCCGGGTCGCCGGTCACTCCGGAATCGTTGACCAGCCGGGCCGACGAATCCGATACCATCACCCGCATGGCTCCGGTTCCCCTGTCGAACCAGCTATTTCCTACGATCCCATTCTGCGCGGGTACCGAGCCCGTAAAGATGGAGGCGTGTCCGGGAGCGGTGTACGTAGGCACATAATTATAATTGGCATTAGCAAACAGAGCGCCCTGCGAGATCAGCCTGCGAAACCCGTTCTTGCCGAAATAGGGGAGGAACCTCTCGAGATAGTCATAGCGAAACTGGTCGATGACGATGACGACCGCGAGCCTCGGCTTCGAGCTTCCGTTCCCGGCTCGCTCGGGCGCTTTTCGAGCCTGCCCCCTCGACGGGGCCGGGACGAGTAGAATCGCGAGCGACAGTATGAAAGAGGCAGCCTGCCTTATTTTCTTATCGATCATAATCAGAGAAGTCCGCTCCTGTTTGACAAAGAAAGACCGTAATTCACCCTAATGGTCGATGTCAACCTGCCCTTGCAGAGACTCTCCCGCGGGGAGCGATGGCGGGCTAACAAATCAGAACGTCGAAGGAGGTTTTTTGTTTTTTTAATCCTCAAACCTGTGTTATACAGAAGCCACAACTAACAAGGAGCCTCCATACTATGAGCGCATCTAGAAGAATGCCGTCCGCCGCGAAGTCTCCGAGAATCTTTGTAACCTGGCAGCTGGCCGGCGTCTTTCTCGCAACCGTCGCGCTCGTCACGCTCGGCATTAGATACCTGCCCTTCAAGACCGATTTCGCGGTCGCGAAGGCGATGCCGCTCCTCGTCAGCGCTTACAGCAAGTCGCGGCCGGTAGAGCTGCGCCTTTCGGGAGGATTTCGCCCGGGGCCGTTTGTGCCCGACGGGAAGGAACGCGGCCTTGTGAACCTCGCCGACCTTGAGCACGCGCGCAGATTGATATTGGAGCAGGCGACGAGGGGCAATGACGTTGAATCGAGGCTCGGCTATGCTCGCCTCGCGGTCTGCGAAAGATCGAGCGACAAGGCGAAGGAGCATCTGGACGAGCTGCTCGTCAGGTTTCCGGAAAACGCCGAAGTCCAGAACGAAACAGGCGTGTACCTGTTCGAGCATGGCGATCTGGCAGGGGCGGTTGAAAAGTTCGAGAATGCGATAAAGCTCGCGGATGACATGCCCGAACCCCTCTTCAACAGGGCGGTCTGTTATCAAAAAATGTATCTGCTCGCCGCCGCCATGAGGGACTTCTACCGCCTGAAGGAGATCGAAAGGGACCCGGGATGGCTCTCGGAAATCGATACGAGAATGGAAGAAGTGGCGAGCCTCCTCCAGCCTCGGAAACCGGATGAAGACCCCGTCTTGATCCTCGAGAAGGCAGCCGCCGCGGGAGATTTCGACGGTCGAAATCAGATTCTCGACAGGTCATTCGAGAGCATATGGGTTTATGCCCTGAAGGAGCTGCCCAAACAGTATCTGGAGGCGAGACTGAATAGCGATTCCGACCGGGCCTCCGCGCTGCTGAGCCGGATGAATATATTGGGCCCTCTGTTCTTGGAGAGGAAGAACGACTCCTTCCTCAAGGAGCTCTACGCATACTTACAAAGTGTCCCGGAAAACGAGGTCGAGAACGAGAAGAATCTAGCAAGAGATTACTGGGAAGCTACCCGGAGGGCCCGCGCTCTGGACCCGTTCAGTCTTCCTGCTCTGGATCGCATCTCCAACGAGTGCCGGAGGCGAGGCAATCTCAATTTGATGATACTGGCCGAATTCTCTCGCTCTATCCCGCTTAGCGTCCGGAACCAGTACCACGAGGTAATAGAGCTGCTTCAACCCATGGTCGTGACGCTCGACCAACACGAGTGGCCGCTCCTGCGCTCCAGCATTCTCGTACAGCTCGGAAATGCGTATTTGGATGTCGGGAAGCTGTCCCTCGTCATCAGCCTGTGCGACGAGGCGATGGAGACCTTCAAAGAGAGGCCCACGATGCAGGGGAAGGCGCTCCAGTCCATCGGCACAGCCTATTGGAAGCTGGGAAACTTCGGCAGGGCGCTAAACTACCTTCGCCGATCCACCGATACGTTCATGGCGGGCGCTTTCGACGCCGATACGATGTACTCGCTCTACGTTGATATCGGGTACAATTACCTGACCATCGCGGACATTTACTTCGGGTATAAGAACCACTCCCTGGCATACCAGAACGCGGACCAGGCGCTCAGATTCTTCGAGCTGGGAGACGGACGCCATTACGTAACGGAAGCCCTTGCCCTAAAGGCGACGGAAGAGGCCAACCTCGGCATGTTTGACGCGTCCGAAGAATCCCTCGCACGGGCCGTAAACGTTTTGCCGACGCTGGACGAAAAGTCGAGGAGAAATTCAGAGAAGCTGGTCCTGATCAGAGCCGGAGAGATCGCCTTGCAAAGGAACGATCTCAAGCGCGCCCTCGATTATTTCTCATCGGCGGCGGACAAGGCGGCGAAAGAAAAAGGCGATGTAACACTCCGGATCAGGGCCCTGCGCGGGCTCTCGGAAGCCTCCGCCAGGATGGGCGAGTCCCGGAAGGCGCGCGCCAGTCTGGATACCGCCGGCGCTTTGATCGAAGGATACAGGGCCGGCATCCGGGAAAGCGGGAACCGGACGAGCTACCTCGACGCGGTTCAAAGCGTTTTCGATCAGAGAGTCTCGCTTGAGATTCAGGATTTCGGAAATGCCGCGACGGCATTCGACTTCGCAGAGGTTTCGCGCGCGCGGAGCCTCCTCGACGATATATTCGCGAAGGAGCGAAAGCAACCGGCTTCAGCCGTCAGAAAAACCAGCACCCACCTGACGAACCCTCCGCCTTCGAGGCCCACCGTGCAGCCGCTCAAGCTGCGAGAGATTCAAAGCCGCATGCCGCCCGGTCTCGTGCTGCTTATGTACACGGTCACACCCGAAGACACCTTCGCCTTCGTGGTGGACAGGAAGAACCTCAATTGGAAGAGCCTTCGACTCAAGTCCGCCGACATCGAAAGAGACGTGAAAGATTATCTCGCCGAGATCGATAACAAGAGTGATTTGAATGAAGTGAACAGGAGGGCCCTGAAGCTCTACCGTGACCTCGTCGGACCCGTAAGAGAATGGATACCTGACAAGACCAACCTATGCATCGTACCGGACAAGTCTCTGAACCTGGTTCCGATGGCCGCCCTTGTAGACGAGAACGGCCGCTACCTGATGGAGTCGTTCACCCTCACGAATGCCCCGTCGGCATCCGTGCTCCTCGAGTCATTGAAAAAAGCCGACGAGATGCCGGCGACTGACGCCGAGCGGCTGCTCATCGTAGCCAATGCCACTTTCTCTCGCGAGAAGTTTCCACAGCTTCAAGACATTTACGATACCGAGGGAGAAGCAAACAAGATCAAAGAACTCTATTCTCTCGATTCGATAATGCTCTCGAAAAGCAACGCCACCGAACAGCGCGTACAGACGGCGATCAGAGACTGTGACGTTGCCCACTTCGCGCTTCACGTGCTCGTCGAGGAGCGATCCCCGTGGCTCGCCGCCATCGTGCTCGCCGCGACGTCCGGGGAGCCGCCGCGCGGCGGGCCGAATTCGGAAGAAACCGGGGATAATTCGGGCTCCGCGAGCCACATTCGCGCCATTCCGAGAGAGACATCATCCGACTCCGAAGACGGCCTGCTCTATCTGTCGGAGATCTACAATTTTGGTTTGACTCACACGCGTTTGGTGGTATTATCTGGCTGCCAGAGCGGCCTGGGGCAGTACTACAAAGGTGAGGGAATGGTGAGTCTAGTCCGGCCTTTCTTAGCCTCGAACGTCCCTACTGTCCTTGCGAGCCTTTGGGCAGTCAATTCGCGGGTGACATCCACTCTGATGATAGACTTTCATAGCGAGCGCAAGAAGGGCCACCTCGGGGCTGGCGATGCGTTGCGTAATGCCCAGATCTCAATGGCGCATGGACCGGAGCCGTATAACCATCCATATTATTGGGCTCCATTTATTGTCGTCGGGGGGAACAATTAGTTTCTCCTCTTCACGAACGGGGTTAATGAAAGGGCGATCTACCGGATCCCTTTAACCGTTCTTGTTGGAACGCGAGCCCGGTCAATAATATTGAACACATTGGAGCGCTAATCTCGCCGAGATCAGTACTCCAGCCGGAATCAGCCGGAGGTCCCTGAAAAACGGCCGGATAACTTTTCACCAATCAGCAAATCAGACTCGTTCTGCTTTCCGTCCAAATACCATAAAGCAGGCGGAAACAACCTGCTTGATTCCTCTAACTCAGTCGTTGTTCCAGGCTGACTACGATTGGAGAAGCAAAGGAGTATGTATGGCGATACAAGCGACGGTCGTTCTCGACAGCGGGGTCCTCTTGCTCGAAGGGCTGAAAGAGCCCTATACATCGATAAAAGTCGGGTACTTTCAGCCCCGGATAGTTATTTATGTGGACGGGGAAGAGGCCTCAAGCTATGAGCCGGCCCAGATCGGCAAGATTCTTGATGTGCGCCTGGAAGGGGGCATCACCCGAAAGCAGATCGTCCCTTTCTCGAATTGCATGGGCAGCAAGCTGCTCAGACTATCGCAGCTCTACGACGGAAAAACGCCCCCGAAACTGCTCCCGGGCTCCTTCGAGACTATAATCAGCTTCGACTCGGGCCATTTCAGGTGCTCGGGGGTGAAAGAGCGTAACTTCTACGAGATGCTTGGGGGCCAGAAGATCGGGAGCAAGAAGTTCGGGCCGATTGCTCACGACATCGTCATCGAATTCGACCTGGGCGATGACGGCGTATTGTCCCTGAAAGACGGGGGCGGGCTCGACTTGTACAGCTCTCGCACGGCTCGGGCCAAGAGAAGGGTCGACATAGAGATTCTTGCGGAGGACCGTACAGCCGAGATGTTCTACGCGAAGGCGCTCGACCTGGACCCGAAGGAAAGCTACTTTCTGCCGAACCAGGGCCACCCGCCTCCGGTGGGAGCCCCTTGACCTCCCGGAGACCTACCAGGCCGGGGCGAGAAGATCGATGATCGCCGGCGCGATGTCCGTGAGGGCGCGGACGCGTGCGATTATCCTATCGCGCGCAAGGCCGAAGGCCATCGTCGCGACCGGGTTCATCGTGTGGCTGCGAGTCTTAAGGTCTTCGATGTTCCCATGGTCGCTCGTGATGATGACGGTCTGGCGGCTCAGGTCCGTGGCCTTCAGAGTCGCTTCGATGAAGGCGGCGAGCCTCGGCAGGTGCGCGCGCGCTAGGCCTCTGTCCTGTAGATGACCTATGCGGTCCGTTATGAAGTGCTCGTAAAGGGTAAAGTCGTGCTTTGCCGACAGGCGGGCAAGCCGTTCGCCCGCTTCACGAGGCTCGCAGAGAGGGACTTCATATCCCATCTCGATAAGGTGCCGGTTCGTGAAATCGTGAAAGACGGCCTCGCCCGCTTCAAGGTCCTCCAGCATGCGCAGGCGTAGCCCCGCCGACTCGGCCGCCACGGTGGTCGCGGAGACGAACCGGGGCCTGTTCTCGAAATAGGTTCTTGTATAGGCATTGGCGAAGGTCGAAGTGCGCCCAATGGCTGCCAGTTGTTTGTAGATCGAGTGGTCCGCGAGGGCTTTCTTCAGGCGCGGCGAGGGGTAGCCGCTCAAATGACGGCCTATCAACTTCGGCGCGTTGACTCCCGTTAGGATGGCCGTCTGTCCGGTCGCGCTCTGCGGCAAGCCTTCCACGCCGAGGGCGGCGTCGGTCGGGACGCTCTTCCCGTCGAAGGGAAGGTGCGGGTCCTCTCCTTGAAATACTCCCAGGAGGTTTCCGGCCATTCCATCGAGAGGATTCTGTTCTCCGCGGGTGCCGATGCCTATACCGTCGATGAAAATCAGGAGAATGGACATGTGATTATGAGGGTGCCGGGCACGATCGCTCCGGCACCCCTCTCGATCATTCTTCTTCGTGGGTCCTGACGCGGCCTTCATCGACCGCCTTCTGAATTATCTTCTGCGCGATCTGGGCCGGCACCTCATCGTAGTGATCCAGCTCCATGGTGTAGGAGCCGCGCGCGCCCGTGATCGAGTTGAGCGTCGATTGATATGAGAGCATCTCTGAAAGCGGAACCTGCGCCTTGACGACCGACTGGGTTCCCCGGGTGTCCATGCCCTGGACCCTGCCGCGCCTCGAGTTGATGTCTCCGAGTATGTCGCCCGAGGCCTCCTGCGGGGCGGTGATCTCGACATTCATCACAGGCTCCAGCAGCACGGGCTTTACTTTCTCTACCGCCATGCGGAAGGCTTTTCTCCCAGCCATCTGGAAGGAGAGATCGTCGGAGTCGACGGCGTGGAACTTCCCGTCGGTCAGCTCGACTTTGAAATCGACCATCGGGTAACCGGCTATCGCGCCCTTCGCGGCGGCATCCTTGACGCCCTTTTCGACGGCCGGTCTCCATTGCTGCGGGATCGCGCCTCCGAATATCTTATCCACGAACTCGAATCCCCCCCCGCGCGGCAGGCCTTCGAAGACGCACGTGGCTTCCGCGAACTGGCCGCGCCCGCCGGTCTGCTTCTTGTGGCGGCCCACGATCTCCGCGCGCCCTCTGAAGGTTTCGAAGTACGCGACCTTCGGAGGATGCAGCTCGACCTCGACCCCGTATCGCTTCTTCAGCTTATTCACGGCCACCTCGATGTGGGTCTGGCCCGAGCCGGCAAGCAGGAACTCCTTTGTGAGCGGGTCGCGGTCGAATTTGAGCGTGAGGTCTTCCTCAAGCATCTTGTGAATCGATTGCGAGAGCTTGTCTTCGTCGTTGCGCGATTTCGGCGCGATCGCGAATGAAATGGCGGGCGTCGGAAAGCTCACCGAGTCGTAAACGATCGGCATGGCCTTGTCGGCGAACGTGTCTCCGGTAGTCGTCTCCCTCAGTTTGGTCACGGCGATTATGTCGCCCGCCTTCGCCTCGGGGATCTTCTCCAGACTCTTGCCCAGGAGGACGTGAAGCGGCCCGAGCCTCTCTTGCGTGTTCTTGACGGCGTTATAGCACGTAACGTCGGACTTGAGCGTACCCGAGATGAGCTTCATCACGGTGATCCTGCCGGCGAAGGGGTCCGCGATGGTCTTGAAGACGTAGCCCGAGACGGGAGCAAGGTTGTTCACTTCTCGCTCGATGACCTCGTCGCTGTCGGCTGAAGGGTGCCCCTTGACGGGGCCAAGCTCGTCGGGCGCGGGGCCGAGCTCGACTATCTCGGTCAAGAGCGGCTGGATGCCTATATTGAGAGAAGCCGAGGCGGCGAATATCGGGTAGAGCCGCCCCTCGCGAACGGCGGCCTTGAGGCCGGGGATCAGGTCCTCGTCGCTCAGAGTGCCTTCGGCAAAATACTTCTCCATCAAATCTTCGGCGCTCTCGGCCACTATATCGATGATCTTTTCGCGCGCCGCCTCGGCGGCCTCTCTCAAATCGCCCGGAATCTCGCCCTCGGTGGGAGTGCCGTTACCGTCGTTTTCATACGTATAGGCTTTCATATGGATGAGGTCTATCACGCCCTTGAAATTCAGCTCGCTGCCGATCGGGAGCTGGAGCGGCACCGCTTCACGACCGAATACCTCGTTGACATTGGCTACGGTGCGAGTGAAATCGGCCCGCTCGCGGTCCAGCTTGTTGATCACGATCATGCGGGGGATTTCGTATTCGCTCGCAAAGCTCCAGGCCTTCTCCGTTTGAACCTCGACCCCGTTGACCGCATCCACGAGGACGATCGCGGCGTCGCAGGCTCGAAGGGCGGCCTTCGCGTCCAGGATGAAGGCCGCAAAACCCGGAGTGTCGATCAGGTTGATCTTGGTCCCCTTCCAATCGCAATGGGCCAGCGAGCTGTGGATGGTAGTCTTTCTTGCGATCTCTTCTTCATCGTAATCGGTCACAGTTGAGCCTTCGTCCACGCGACCCAGCCTGTTAGTCGCACCTGTATCAAAAAGCATTGCCGATACTAACGAAGTCTTCCCAACGTGGCCGTGACCTACAATGCCAACGTTTCTAATCTCCTTGGTGTCGTAGACCTTCATCGGTGCGGTCTCCTTTCAGGGCGAATTTATTGTATGAAGCCTGGCCTGCTCTCAGAAGCCTGCGAGCGTCTTCCGAGAGACCCGGAAAGAGGTGCGCGGCTCTCGAAAGCCTGCCCGGGGCTTTTCCATTCGTATAAACCTGTTTAATGAGGGGTATGTGGCAAAAGTTCGATCCCTCACACGAATTGAGATTAATACCGAGGCCGCCTCACGCGCAAGCCCAAGGACCGGCCGCTGGGATCGCCGCGCCGGGATCGAATGGCGGGCTGGTATTTTGCGCTAAAGCGCGCGTCGAGATGCTGCGCGCCCCCGGGCTAAAGCCCGCGACAAATAATGGCGGCAACACGGCAGGTCTGATCGGATTGCCGGGCGCTAGCGCGCCCGTACTTCGAGTATCCATCGCTTGCGCCAGCGCGCAATAGGTTTGATCCGGAGGTCTACATAGGGCGGAAACTGCGCGCCATCTGGTCGGTGACGTTCCGCATGGTGTCGAGAGTGCCCTTCGGGCCAGTGAACTTGAGCACCCAGACGCGGTTCCCGTCTCGCAGGTAATACGTCGTGTTGGCGACCTGCTTATAACTCTCCGTCGTGTAGAAGGCGAGCCTGACCCCGGGGAGGCCCCCGCCGCCGAAATCCTCATTCGACCCGGCCACGTAGCCCGCGCGGTACGTCCTCTGGTTCTCTTCGTCCTCCCGCACTATATTGCTCAGGCTTCCGCCGCTCAGGCTCGTGCTCGATATTTTGAGCAGCCCCACGCGGCGGTCCCGGTAGACGAACTCGGTCTTCTGCCTGCCGACGGCGTCGCTGTAGGTTATCGCCTTCCAGTCGCCGTGAAGCGTGATCTTGAATCTCCCCTCGGGGTCGGCGAACTCTTCGCCGGACTGGGCGAAAGCGGCCCCCGGTTGGACCGAGCCCAAGAGGAGCGCAACCAAAAGTAAAGTGCTTGACCTCATAACCACCTCCTGCTTAAGAACGCGCGAACCTGGCACGTGTAACGGTAAAATTTTACCATCGCCCGCAAGGGGCCCGGTGGGGCCGGGCCCGGTACCTTTGCTCACGGTCACTTGGAGGCGCGTTCTCCGCCGGGTGTCACTACGCGGCCAGCCCGTCAGCGCAGCTCGCCCAGCACGGCCTTCTGTTGCTCGATGAGAAGCTCGATGCCCTGGCCCGCGAGGGCGGTCATCTCGTTCATCTGCGATTCGGTGAAGGGGCGGGATTCGGCCGTCCCCTGGATTTCGATGAACTGCCCGGAGCCCGTGCGGACGATGTTCATGTCCACATCGGCGCGCGAGTCTTCCGCATAGTCGAGGTCGAGGAGAGGCTGGCCCGCGATGATGCCCACGGATACGGCGGCAAGGTAGTTCGTAACGGGGAGCGGCTTGGCTATCTTCCCCTCGTTATAGAGCTTCCTGAGGGCGAGGACCAGCGCCACGAAAGCGCCCGTGATCGAGGCGGTGCGGGTCCCGCCGTCGGCCTGTATGACGTCGCAGTCGAGATAGATTGTCCGCTCCCCGATACGGTTCCCTTCCACCACGGCTCGAAGAGAACGGCCGATCAGTCTCTGAATCTCCTGGGTCCGGCCCGAGACCTGATTGCGGCCGCTTTCACGGTGCGTCCGTGATTCGGTCGCTCTCGGAAGCATGGAGTATTCGGCGGTGACCCACCCTTTCCCCTGCCCTCTCAAAAACATCGGCACCCGGTCGTCCACGGAGGCCGTGCAGATGACGCGCGTCTCTCCGATCTCGATCAAGACCGATCCTTCCGCGTACTTGGTAAATCCCGGAGTTATCCTGACCGTTCTCATCTGATTGTAAGCGCGGCCACCAGCTCTTTTTTGGCTCATAATGTTCCCAATTCTATGGTTTCAACGGACTCCAGAGGGCGGCCCAGAAAAAGCTCCGCGACCCGCCTGAAGCGAGTCGCGGCGTCTGTGACATAGAAGCGCTCTTCGCGCGGGCCGTCCCCTGTTCGCAAGAGGCCCCGTGCTTCCAGAAGGCTCGCGACTTCTTCCGCCACGGCCTCGCCGGAGTCGATATAGTTTATGTGATCACCCATTACCTGCTCGATTATCGGGCGAAGTATCGGGTAGTGAGTGCAACCCAGTACCAGGGTGTCAACGCGGCTCTCTCGGAGGTCCGACAGGTACTCTTCGGCCACTCCGAGCGTGACCTTGTGGCTGACCCATCCTTCTTCGGCAAGAGGGACGAAGAGAGGGCAAGCGCGAGAGACGATTTCGACGGTGCCGGAGAGGAGGAGCATCTCGCGCTCGTAGGCGCGGCTTGCGACCGTCGCCTCGGTTGCGATTACTCCGATGTAACCGCTCTTAGAGACGCCGACCGCCCGCCGCGCGCCCGGCTTTATGACTCCGAGCACGGGAACGCTGCATTCGCGAGAGAGGCGGTCGGCGGCCAGGGCGGAAGCGGTATTGCAGGCGATGACGATTGCTTTGACATTCTTCGCCAGGATGAAGGCGGCGTCTTCGAGGGCATAGCGCTCGACGGTTGAATTCGACCGAGTCCCGTAAGGTATTCGCGCGGTATCGCCGAGATAGATCAGGCTTTCACCGGGCAGCCTCTGCTCGATGGCGCGGAAAACCGTGAGACCTCCGACCCCAGAATCAAATATGCCAATAGGCGCGTCACTGAGATTTTTTCTATCCGCCATTAAGAAGTCGATTCTTCAGTTTTGTCTGAGCCAGCCTTGATCGAGGGTAAAAAGATACAGGGTAAACGGAGAGGAATTCAAGCAAATGAGAAAAGAATACGAAACGGAGGCGCGGGTCAATTAATGCCCCTTCTTCTCCTGCACCCTTCCCTCCAGAATAAGCGCGGAGACTCGCTCAAGATCGTTTTCGGTATCTTCGATAGTATCGAGCAGCCCATCGGATTCGAAGGAAAGACCGGACGTCTCCGTTTCCGATCCGGCCAGCCCGCGCTCCAGGTCCTTGATCTCTTCTTCGAGTTCGCGCAGCTCGGACAGAGCGGCGGCCACCGAGCTGACGTGATCGCACAGGAGATCGATCGAGGCCCGCATCGCGCCGGTGCGCTGCCCGGCCCGTTGAAGCGAGGCCCGCAGGCGGTCCACCCTTTTCAATAGCGAATTGCGACCCTGTTCCAGCTCTTCGACTTCGCGCGAGATCTCCGCCAGTTTGACCGCCGCGGCCTCATTCAATCCGAAGTTTGGCATCTTTACTCTCTATTATCCCGAATTCAGTCTCAAAAAGACGATGGGCGGACATTCTGCCCTGATAGTCGAGCAAGATGTCCGCCCAAACCGAGTTATTCTTCACATCGGACATTAAACAATGGAGGTGGAGAGAATTGAACTCTCGTCCGGAAGTCGTCAACGATAGACTCTACATAACATAGTTGCTTCCTTTTATTTCGCTCGCCGGAACAGTGGAAACAACTAAGCATCCCGACAAGCTAGCCCGGATTGTCTTAACTTTCGGACCCCCGGGCGCGGATCCGAAAGAGCAGCCCGTTAAATGACGTCTCGCTCCAGAAACACAGGCGATCTCAGGGGAGACGTAGCAGCATTAAGCTGCTAAAGCAAGTTCGCTATTCGCGATTCTGTTTTCCAAGCTTGATAACGCGGGGCGTGGTCCGCGGTTATGCATCCATCGTCTCGGAGTCCCCCGTCGAAACCTGGCACCCCCAGACAGGAAGGAGTTTAACATCTCGTTTTCCCGGGTGTCAAGGAGGCGGACCCCCGCCAATTTACTGGAAAATAAGGCAGAAATATAATGCCGGGCCTTCATTGCCCCTGGCCCGCGGTCGCTACCGCGGCAGGCTGGGAAGGCACTTGCGCCTGCGCGATCGCCTCCTTATACCGTTCGAAATAGAGGGAGAAATCCTGCTCCGTTGAATCGAACATCCCATACCAGAAGTAGTCGAACCGGTCGGTCAGGTACGCCATGGGCGCCGCGAGCCGGGTGCGCTCAGAGACCTTCGCAAGGTACTCGTGATTGGTCGTGTTCGGCTCGAGCTCGATAATCTCCCGCTCCGCGAGTTCGTAGAGCAGGGATATGTAGAGATTGCGGACGCCGGTCCGGTAATCCCCCTTCGACGCCGCGGCAAGCGCCGCGTCGGCAAGCTCACCCGCCGTCATATTCGCCTCGATCTCTTCTCCCATCACGACCCGCTTCCTTGAAGCTTTCTTGCCTCGCGGAAACTGCTTCGCCAGACGGTACACTCCATACGCTGCGCCCGAGATCATAGCGATTATTATGAACTTCGAGATTACGTTCGAGGCGCCCGCCGACCCGAAGATGATCTGGAACAGGCGAGTGAAAAAATCCGATATGAATTTCAATATCCTGTTGCGGATCTCTTTGACGTAGGCGGTAAATCGATCCTCCCTTTTTTCGCGGTACTCCGATCTGGACAGTATCTCCTCGATTTTTTCCCGCGAGTCATCCGTTCCGACCGCCTCATGCGCGATTGCCGCCGCTTCCCGCAAATGCTCGTCCAGCGCATGCAGCCGCCCGCCCGCTTCGCTCAAAAGCGTCAGCCGTATCGCCGTGTCGGCCTCACCCGAATACTTATCGAGGAGTGTGTGGAGCCATGAATTGTCCACCGAGACGGATTCCCCGTCGAAAGAGACGGACTCCACCGCCGGCACGAGATTACGAATATGCGCGAGGCCTTCCTCTTCATAGGCCCGGTCGGTCTTTATTCTCTCGACCTGTTCGGCCGCCCTAAAGACTCGCTTTTCATAATCGAGCAGGGTTGACGCGCCATTCGCGAAAGGGGCAGTGAACAAAACGACCAGAGCGGCCGCGATGCCGAAGCGCCAGACGCCGGCTATGGCCCGCGCTTTGATATGTCCAGAGCCGCGAGCTCTCTGTCTGACAATGTTGAAACCGAATCCGATTTTCATGGTTCTCACGAGTCCGGGAAGCGGGCCGCTCCCAGCGCTTCATAAAGGCGAGGGCGAAAATGCCGCTCCGCAATTACCGCAAAATCGACCGGCCGCGTCCAGGCCGGCGCCGCACTTCCAGCAGGTCGGGGATGCGGCTCCGCCTGCCTCCCGGGGAGTCTCCGACCCCTCAGCGTCGCCGGGAGCCCAGGCCTGCGGGGCGAGGGCTCCACTCGATCCGACCGCTTCTTGTGAGCTTTCAATCCCGTTCGCTCTACGCGATTCTACCGGCTCATCCACTCTACTCGCCGCTTCGGAAGCTTCTGGATGCTCGCCTGGCGGGGCGTGCCCGGCAAAGCCGGTCTGCCGCCCGTACCCGGCGAGGCCCAGAGGGCTGGTTTGAGTGAACGCGCGCCCGTCGCCTGCCGGAGCCGCCATCTGGTACCCGAAAGCCGATGTCTGGACGGGGGGCTGCCAGTAGAAGCCCGGGGCGATTTCACGCGCGAGAAGCTCAAGGTCGTAGGCTTCCTTTCGCACGCGGCTATCGAAGTAAAGAAGGGTGATCGATATTATCCAGATCGGTAGGACCAGCAGGCTCGCAATCTGATTGCAGGCCCCGTAGATTGCGTTCCAACCCTGGCCGGAAAAGAACTCCGAGGTCGCCTGCCCCGATAATTGAAGGAGCGCCAGGACCGGCAGCAGCAGGGCCGCGAGCATCGAGAGAGAAACGAAGTAGCCGAACAGGACAATCGCGCCGAACCGGTGCCAGTTTCCCTTTCCCAGATTTATCGCCCTCGTCAAAGCATTTCCCGCCGACTGGCCTTCGAGCATGACCACCTGAGGCAGGAACGTGATACGCACGAGAATGACGAGGATAAGAAAGATAGCCGCCGCGATTGCCACGATCGCCACGAATCCCACCAGCAGTCCTATTACCGTTGGAGGCATGCCGGCCGCGGCGAAGACTCCCGCGACTATTCCGACGATCAGAATAAGAACGAAAATGATCGCCGAGACGGCCATATATATCGCGACTACCGCGACGAGCGACAGAAGCGCCATTAGGAGTATGTCTTTAAACCTGCGACGGATAGCCGAGGCGCACTTGCGGAAGGTTATGGACTCTTCGAGCATCACGTGGTCGCCGACGACTCTTGAAAGACCCGCGATCGTCATAAGCAAGACGAAGAGCCAGATCGGGTACCCGATAGCGCCCAGAGCCATGAAGACGACCGCGCCCGGGGTCATCCCTCTCCCTCTCTCAAGCTCACCGAGTCCGGACCAGAAGAGTAGCGAGACTATATAGCCCAGGACCGAAGGGACAGCGGAGATCGAGACCAGGGGCGTGAAGTTGCGACGGTACAGGCGCACGGCGCGGTCTATCACATCCCCGGTCGACATGGGCTCTAGAATCGTTACGTCGGCCATCGATTATTTCCGACGGTCATTATAACAGCTAAGGAACGAGGCGGGTCAGGGAAGAAGTGGGGGTCATTTGAAGCGAGCTTCGAAGGTTACTCCGGACTCGCTCTGCCACGCGAAACCTATTCCTGACCCCCGGCCGCCTCTAAGGCCGAGCCTGTGCCGCAACGCCGCGCTTCAAGACCTTCGTCGAGGTGATGTGTTTCATCAGCTCCTTGCGGTTCATGAAGTATGTTCGCAGGGCCTTTCCCTTGCTGTAGAGCTTTTCGGCCTGATCGTCCCAGTGGCCGCTCTCTTTATGATCGCTGTGGCCGAGAGGGACTATCGAGTACGACTCGGGCGGATTGGATAAGATAACGATCTGGGTCGATGTCTGCCCTCCGGCCCCGACCATCTCCTTCCCCACGCGCCTGAAGCTGGTTGCGCGAGTAGTCGCCATCCCGACGTTGTTTTCGCCTCCATTAAGAGAGCCGCCTCCCGCGGGCCACGTCTTTGCGCCGCCTTCGCGCCCGACACGAAAATAGGTCCCGAAGGGCACGTTGAGAGCGTTGAAGTTGGTCTTGAGCCATTCCGCGGCCTTCGCCACCGCGCCCAGGAGGTCTTCATCCGTTATCTCGGCAGGCAGGTTGTATTGTTTCGCCAGGTCGGGCTTCAGGCCCTTTTTGAAAGCGTAGTAGGCGAGCGCGCCTTCGGACTCGGGGTTGCTATGCCGGTCCCATCTCTGAATCAGGTCGTACACGGTAGACATATCCGCAGACCTGCTCGCGGCGGGAGCCTTCTCCCACGCCGCCTTGAGCCTCGCCTGCCACTGTTCCGCTTTCCACACCTGCGTATTGAAAGCCAGGTCGATGGCCTGCTCAGTAGAGAGGTCTTTTATGGGGTCGAGCAGGTCGGTCATCATCTCGGCCCTTTGATGGCGCGGGGCCGTTTCCGACGCGTTATAGATATAGGGATAAGCCTTATACTTCTCGGGGGTCAGGGGGCTGTTCTTCATCATCGCGAAGGGGGTCACGTTGTTGTTGTGCATGTACCCGGACGGCGGATTTGTGATCTGCACGAGATCCGACATCGGGTGAATCCCCTGCCATTCGGTCGCGGAGGTATTCCCCGGAATGGGCTTCGAAGGATCGACGCCCTTCGCTCTTATGGGCACGCGGCCCGTTCTCTGGTAGTAGATGTCCCCCTGCACGGTCCCAACCATGACGTTCTGGGCCATCAATTGGAGGCCGGATAACGCCCGCTTCATCTCTTCGAGGTTCCGCGCGGTCATCATCTGATACCCCTGGTCGCTTAATCCGACTTCGCCCGCGTAAGGTATGGCCATCGAGTAGGCGCGGTCTCCCTTGTGGGCGACTACGGGACCGTGATGCGTGTACTCTATCTCGACCTCGCGCGCATCGACGCCCGAGGCGGTCTTGACGCCGATCTTCTCTTTCCTTACCAGCATGTCCCGCCATTTGCCGTCATATTTGTACTGCCTCGGATTGGAGGGGTTCAGCTCTTCCTCGTAGACATCCGACGTGTCCGGACCGCCCGTAGTCATCGCAACCGAGCAATACCTGCTATGAGCGAGCAGAGGGATGGGAAGGCCGAGTATCGACACGCCCGAGACGTTGAAATCGCCCGCGTAGATGCGGACCTGGTAGAACCTGAACTCGCCATACCAGCTCAGATGCGGGTCGATCACAGCGATCGGGACCCGGTCCTTCGTGCGGCTCGGCGCGATCAACATCTGATTCGAGCCTTTATAAGCCGCGGGGTCCGGCTGAATCCCGCCACGCTGCAAATCGGCCCCCGCCTCTCCGAGCGGCCACCCGAAGATTATGTATCGCGAGAGGGCGACGACATCCCAGGGCTGAATCTCCTGCGCCCAGGACGGCACCTGCTCCGGGTGCTCCTTCATGAACTGCTTGATCCCGTCCTGGAATGACTCGATGACGGCGCGCATGCGCGGGCTCACCTGATCGTATTTTTCGCGGCTGATCTCTCTGTGCCTCCACATCCTCTGGATGAGGTCGCCCCTGTAGGCCTCCGGTCCGAAGACCTCGGACATGGTGCCCGCCGCGCGGCGATAATTCTTGAGGAGCTCTTCGAGCCGGTCCTCCGCCTGGGCATACCCGACCCCGAACGCGGCGTTTTCGAGCGACGAGGCGAAGACGTGCGGAATGCCGAACTCATCCCGGTATATCGTGACATCGTTCTTCGGTTGCCTGCTCCGAGCCATCGGAGCAGAGGGCATCAGACAGGAGACGGCCAAAATAACGAGCAAGGCTCTTTTCACGGTTCAGCTCCTTTGGTAGATCGACGGTCGGCGCGTGCGAGCGAGCGCGGGCCGTCGCTCCGTTGAGTGTCCTCGTTTCCATCCACGGGTGAGCGTTGCGATATTAAGAAATGTTTTCAAGTTTGTCCATGCCCCGCGCGCGCGCTCCTGTCTCCTTGTTGCAAAACGGAAAGCTTTAAGAGAAAATAGCGCCGCCTGCATTCTCTCAATCAACTCTGAAAGGAATACACGATGGGATCGAGCGAGAAGCTTCTCGTCACGCTGGAGGACGGCATCAAGCGAATCACCTTCAATCGACCGGAGCGGCGCAATTCGGTCGATCACGATACCATCGCGCTGCTGTATGAAGCGATCCAGCGATCGGCCGAAGACGAGAGCAAGGTGGTCATACTGTCCGGCGCGGGCGACGCATTTTGCGCGGGGGCCGATCTCCAGTCCACCAACGAGAGCGACATTCGCAGCTTCCACGTTACTGCGTCACTAAGGGCGCAGACCAACCCGACGATACTCGCGATGCGAGCGCTGGCGAAGCCGATCATCGCCCGCGTCCACGGCCCCGCCGTGGGCGTGGGGTGCAATTACGCGCTCGCAAGCGACATCATAATAGCTTCGGACCAGGCGAAGTTCGGGCAGGTCTTCGTGAAGATCGGATTGATGCCGGACGGGGGCTCGACCTTCTTTCTGCCTCGCCTCGTCGGATACGCCCGAGCGTTCGAGCTCATGGCGACCGGAGACCTCATCAGCGCGCGGGAGGCGCTCTCGCTCGGCATCATCAATCGAGTCGTGCAGGTCGAGGAGCTGGACGGGAACGTGAATCAGATGGCCGAGCGACTCGCGGCCGCCGCTCCCATCGCGCTCGCGAAGATCAAGGAGGGGCTGAATTACGGGCAGAAGACCGACCTCGCTTCCTCCCTCGATTTCGAGGCGGTCAATCAGGGCGCGTGCTTTCACTCGGACGATTTCATCGAAGGCGTCAAGGCATTCCTCGAAAAGCGCAAGCCGACCTTCACCGGCAAGTAATCGAGCGGCGGTCATGGGAAGATTCAAGGGATTGGCGACGGTTCTATTCATAGCAAGTCTGGCGGCCTGCTCGGGCGGTCTCGCTTCAGGCGGCTCTCCGCAGGACAAGAGCGCCGGGATCGACGGGGGCAAGATTTTTCAGCGCGAGTGCGCCGACTGTCACGGAGCCGACGGCCGGGGCCGCATGATAAAGCAGCCGGACTTCACGAGCCTCGACTGGCATAAGTCCGTCAAGAGCCGGCGGCTTTTCGACAGGATCAAGTGGGGCAAAGAGCCGATGCCCTTTTACGCGGGGGCGCTCACGGACGACGAGATCGATGCCCTGGTCAGGCACATAAGATCTCTGGTCGTGACCACGCAAAGTGAGAAATGCTCGACCTGCCACCGGAACGCGGACGGTGAAAAGCGCGGAAGAGTTTTCGAGCTCGATTGATCGATCAGGGACCGGGGCGCTCCCTGAACTCCCGTCCCTTTGCATCGCGGCCCTTCCGACCAGGGGAACCGTTCAAAACTGAAAAGGTGGACCGATGGAAAGCAAATCGAAGATTTACTATGCGCTGGCTGTCCTGTTCGCGATAAACACGATGAATTTTTTTGACCGCCAGATCCTCGGAGCGATTGCCGAGCCGATTCGCAAAGAGTGGGGCTTGAGTGACGGGAGCATGGGCGCTCTCGGGACCGCCTTCACGCTCCTTTATGCCGCCGTCGGAGTTCCCCTCGGGCGGCTGACCGATAAGACGACGCGCACGAGCATACTCTCCGCCGGAGTCTTCGTATGGAGCCTCTTCACGGCCGCTTCGGGTCTCGCAAGAAACTTCTTCCAGCTCTTTGCCCTCAGGCTCGGCGTCGGAGTCGGAGAGGCCGCATGCGCGCCCGCGGCCACTTCTCTGATCGGAGACCTCTTCCCCGCTTCGAAGCGGGCCAAGGCCCTATCGATCTTTATGATGGGGCTCCCCATCGGAATCGCCCTCAGCTACTACGTGAGCGGCGCGATCGCGGCCTCGTACGGTTGGCGCTCGGCCTTCTACGTCGCGGGCATCCCGGGCCTGATCTGTGCCCTCGCCGCGCTCGCTATCCGTGAGCCGAAGCGAGGCGGGACCGAGGTGCACGACATCGGCAACCTCAAGCGCGCGGGCTCGCCCTACAAGCTCGTCCTCTCCATCCCGACGATGTGGTGGCTGATCGCTTCGGGCGCCCTCCATAATTTCAACATGTATGCCATCGGTTCTTTCCTCTCGCCGTTTCTCATGCGCTACCATGGCGCGACCATACAGGAGGCCGGAAACGCGGCCATGTTCGTCAACGGGCTCTCCGGCATACCCGGGCTGATTATAGGAGGCCTCCTCGGCGACGCGGTGATGAAGAGGAGGAAGAACGGCCGCCTGCTCGTGGGCGCGATTGCGATCCTCATATCGGTCCCCTTGAACTACTTCGCACTCAATCAGGCGAAAGGAGATATCCTTGCCTTCGGCATTCTCATGGGCCTCGGAGTCGCCGTGATGTATGCCTACTATTCGACCGTATATTCGACTATTCAGGACGTGATCGAGCCCTCTCTGCGCGGCACGGCGATGGCCCTCTACTTCTTCGCCATGTACGTGCTGGGCGCGTCGCTCGGGCCTGTGGGGACCGGCCTCGCGAGCGACTACTTTACGCAGCAAGCCGCTATCGCCGCGGGCGCGGCCGATCTCTCGCGCGCGGCACTCGAGCCGTTTCGCGCCGAGGGATTACACTCCGCGATGTATGCGATCCCCATCCTTGGAGCCCTGCTTACGTTAGTCCTGTTCGCAGGATCGAGGACCGTTACAAAAGACATGGAGAAATTGCAGCGCTGGATGCGAGAGTCGTCTTCGCCGTCCACCGAGCCAGGTTCCGTAAAGGCCGAAGCCGCGAAATAGATCGCGAGCCCGGCCCTCTTAATAAACCCTATAAATCTTCAAGGGGTCTTCATGAGGGATGTAATCAAATTGAGCGGAGGCTCCGGGAGCGTAGTAAATCGCCTGCGCGCGGCGTGCTGGGTAGCGTGCTCAGCCCTGGTCGTTTTCCTGTGGGTCCTGGGTACAGGGCCGGACGGCGTGGCCGCGCATCAGAAGCGGCGGCCGCGCCCATCGCCGGCTCTGAAGCAGAAAGCGAAGATCCCCGAGCCGCAAAGGCAATCGGCCCGGTCCCCGCGAAAGAAAGCGCCTCCGGTCCTGCTCCCCGCCGATATTTATGAAGGCGAGGAGGGTGAATCCGAAGACGACCCTAACGGGCGGAGCGAGTGGTTCATCTTTCAGCGCACTTATCCTTACGATTCGCTCCCGGCCGACGGCCGCCGCCTGGCGTGGGAGCGGGCTCTGACGGATAAAGCTGAAAGAGCGCGCGCCAGGAAAGGAAAGGAGCAGCTTCAGGCCCGTCTCGCGGCCACCGACAACTGGAGGCAGATCGGCCCCAGCCCGACTCAATCCGCGTTTATGAGCAACTGGGGTCAGACGAGCGGGCGCATCAACACGGTGGCCGTCTCTCCCGCCTCGGGTCAAGTAGTCCTCATCGGCAGCTCCACGGGCGGCATATGGCGGTCGACGAACGGAGGGGCGAGCTTCATTCCCGTCTCTGACAACCACGTCGATCTGGCCGTGGGGTCCATCGCCTTCTCTAAAAGCTCCCCCTCAGTCGTATACGCGGGGATGGGAGATACACGGTCGGTCTACATCGGCAGCGGGGTCCTGAAATCCATCGACGCGGGCAGGACGTGGACCCGCGTGAGCAACTCTAGCCTCCCCTCGCCGGGGGCCATCGCCGATATCGAGATCGACCCGTCCAACCCTAACAAGGTTTACGTGGCTCAGTTTTCCAGGCTCTCGGACGGGCGTCTCTTCGCGAGCGGATTCTATTACTCGACGGACGGGGGCATAAACTGGACGCGCACGCTGCAAGGGCTCGCCCGCGACATCCAGATCAGCCCGAACAACCCGCAAACGATCTTCGTCGGTATGGCGCGCATCGATCAGCCCGAAGGCATGTCCGCGGGACTCTACAAGTCCACGGACTCGGGCGCGACATGGTCGCCTGTTTACACGACCCCCTTCGACTCCCGAATGACGCGAGACGTGCGCGTGAGCGTCAGCTCGTCCAGCCCTCAGAAGGTCTATGTTTACACGGGCGGGTTCAGAGGCGGCAATTTCGAGATTCGAGTCGAAGTCAGCACGAATAACGGGAACTCGTGGACGAACCTCGCGGCGCCGGGCGTGGACGCGAGCCAGTTCGGATACAATACCTACCTGCACTCGGACCCTTCGGATTCAAACAAGCTCTACCTCGGCTCGCGCGACATCTACAAGAGCACGAACGGCGGGGAGAGCTGGACTAACCTGACTTCCAACTTCCTTCGGAACGCGCAAGACCTCTTCATCTATAACCCGGAGGTCTCGAAGACGCACCCCGACCAGCAAAGCTTGACCTTCGCGCCATCGAACTCGAACGTTCTGTTCGTGAGCAATGACGGAGGGATATCGAAGTCGAACGACGGAGGTAATACTTATCAATCGTTGAACTCTTCGCTCACCCTCAGCCAGTTCGTGAGCATAACGATGCATCCGACAGAGGCGAACATGACGTACGGAGGCACGCAGGACAACGGGAACCAGCGCCGCTTCGGGAATTCGAACACGTGGGAAGAGTATTTTTCCGGAGACGGCGGGCGCACGGTAATCAACCCATTCGATCCCACCGTCCTGTTCCCGTCCTTCGTGCGAGGGAGCGTCTTCAGGTTCCTGCAAAACGGTGATTTCTTCGATAAACAGGTCTCTTTCAACAGCACATTCGGCGAGCCCGTGACCGGCGCGCGGATAGCTTTCTACCCCCCGTTCACAGGCAACGGGGTAGACCCGACTCTCTATTTCGGCTCTTACAGGCTCTTCACGAGCACGGACCTTGGGGAGACATGGTCCGCGCCGGCCGACGACACGGACCTGACCAAAGGCGTCAACAGCCAGGGGGCGGACGTGCTGAGCGCGATCGGCGTCGCGCGCTCGAATACTCGGGTCATCTACACCGGCTCGGTCCAGGGACGCGCGATGGTAAGTCTCGACGGAGGCGTCTCCTGGACGGACATCACGCCGGGTCTGCCCGACCGTTCGATTACAAGCATAACGGTCGATCCTGACGACGAGTCTTCCGCCTTCGCGACATTTTCGGGTTACGGAGCGCCTCACGTCTTCAGGACATCCGACGCCGGAGCCACGTGGACCAATATAACGGGCAACCTCCCGGACGTGCCCGTTAACGCCCTCGTGTTTCACCCCATCGCTCCGAACACGATCTATATTGGGACCGACATCGGCATTTTCCGCTCGACCGCGGGCGGAGGGGTCTGGTCCCTGTTCAACAGCGGGCTCCCTCCGGTCGTGGTATCCGCCTTCGCCTCTCACCCGACAGGGGTGATTCAGGCAGCCACCTATGGCCGAGGCGTTTTCGAGCTGACCGTAAACGTCACGAGGCCGACGATCAATTCCGCGATCTTCAACGGGGCGAAGAAGGTTACGATTTCCGGCGCCAGATTCGGAAACGATCCTCGCGTGCTGATAAATGGAGCGGACGTGTCGTCGCGAATCACGTCGTTCTCCGACTCTTCCATCAAGATGAAGGGGAAGATAAGCGCGCTCGGTCTCAGGCCGGGAGATAATTCCGTCATTGTCATCGGAGCGGACGGCCTCGCCTCAACCGCTTTCGCCCTTCGGCTTTGATGTCTTTCGGGCGGGACATTTCAGGCGAGACAGGGCGAGCTATTCGCGGGTACAATCCTCGTTGAGGTCTTAGGGATGCGAGCAATTTTTTTCTGGATCATAGCTCTCTGCTTCGCGACCGCGCCGGTCTTCAGCTATGAAACGGCGACGCAGGAGGCGGCAAGCTATGTCTGCCCCATGCACCTCGACGTTCGGGCCGAGGAGCCTTCCAAGTGTCCCAGGTGCGGGATGACATTGATTCCCGCGACGCCTCCCGTAGGCGAGGATTTCGAGTTGAGAATGGACGCGGTTCCGGCCCGCCCGGCTCCGAACGAAAAGGTCCATCTCCGGTTCTCCATTCATAACCCCAGGACCGGCGAGCGCGTGAAGCAGTTCGCCCCGCTCCACGACGAGCTTTTCCATCTCTTCATAGTAAGCCAGGACATGGAGAGCTTTCAGCACATACATCCCCGGTTCGACCCCGACGGGACTTTCGCGATCGATACGGTCCTTCCGAGGCCCGGAAGGTACAAGGTCTATTCCGATTTCTTTCCTGTCGAAGGGACCCCCCAGGTCTTGCAGCAGAACCTCTCCACCTCTGGCCCGGCGCGCGACCTCCTTGGCTCAAGCGCGCGCCTGACCCCCGATACAAGCCTGACCAGGGTCGAGGGCGGAATGAAGATCGACCTAAAGATCGAGCCTGAGAAGATCACGGCCGGCAGGCCCACAACTCTCAGGTACCGCCTTGCCGACGCGAGGACGGGGCAACCGGTGACCGATCTCGCTCCGTACCTGGCCGCGTGGGGTCATACCCTGATACTCAGCGAGGATCAAATAGACTACGTTCACTCGCATCCGGAGGAGGTCGTGCCCGAAACGTCGGACCGCGCAAAGGTGAGGGGCGGCCCGACAGTCACTTTCGACGCGCTCTTTCCGCGCCCGGGGATGTACAGGATATGGTCCCAGTTCCTGCGCGGCGACAAGCTCACCACCGTCTCCTTCACGGTCAGAGTCTCTCGCCTGGAATAACGATCAGGGGCTTCTCGCCGGGATCGAAGTGACGCCCGCGCTGCCAGAGAGGCCTATTTCTTACCGAACCTCAACAACTGTTTCCCTATCAGAAAAGTGTCTCCCGGCTTCAGCTCGATTTCGCGGTCGATTCTAATGAAGGTCCCGTTGCGGCTGTTCTCATCCGAAAGATAATAACGGCCGTCCCTCTCGTACACGCGGGCGTGGCGGCCCGACATGTAGCCGTCGTGCGAAAAGGTCACGTTGCCTTCGACGCGGCCGAGGATCAGTTCAGTATCTTCAAGGGGATACACCTCGCTATCCTCGCGGCCATCCGTTATCAGTTCGAGGAATACGCCCGAGGCCCGCGCGGCCCCGGCCTCTTCGGGGATGGGAGCCAGGCCGCTGATCGCTTCTCCACACATCGTGCAATATAGCGAGCCGGAGGGCTGCGCCGTCCCGCATGAATTGCAGGTGGAGATCGATTGCGCTTCGCCCGTCGTGTCGAGGCCTTCGATCGTTTCGCGAGATTCCACGTTTCCGGAGCGCGCGGGCCGCTCCCTCTTTTTGGGCAGAAGCTCCTGCCCGCATTGCTGGCAAAATAGCCAGTCCTGTTCATTTATCGTCTGGCACGCCGGGCATATGGTGTGCGTCGTGTAGGCCGATCTCTTGAGGTCTTCTTCGGGTGCGGGGCCGGAAGTCGCAGTAGTAGGAGGCAGGCCGTCAAGCTCGGGCACGTCGGCGCGAATTCCCAGCAGGCTGTCGGGCGCCTCAAGCGGGACCGCGCATAAACGGCAAGAAGATGCTGTTTGAAGGTTTTCGGCGCCGCATTTCGGGCAGGTCTTCATCGTCCCTCCTGAGAACAAGATATTCGATCGGGCAGACGGCGGTCGCCGCTTATCGCCTCAACCGCACGTGGTCTTTCAAGATGCACCGGTCCATAACGACCGTCAGGCCGGCCTTCTGGGCGCGCGCGGCCGCCTCGCGGTCTATGACACCTTCCTGCAACCAGGCCGCGCGCGCGCCGATGCGAATCGCTTCATCGACGTGCGGCCCCGCCTCTTCGCTGCGGCGAAATATGTCTACGATATCGACCTTCTCCGGCACGTCTTCCAGGCTGGCATACGCCCTCTCACCCAGCACGCTCTCTTCGTTCGGATTCACCGGGATTATCCTGTAGCCTTGCGACTTCATGTAGGCCGAGACGCTATGGCTGGCGCGGGAAGGATCGGAAGACAGACCGATCACAGCTATCGTCCGCGAATCATCCAGGATTTGCCTTATTCCTTCCGGGCTGTTTATCTCCAAGTCGCCACCTCCAGTTGCTACCGGGCCGTTTCACGGAGAGATTCTAACATCCGAGATTATTTTTTGAAATTCGCGCGCGATGGATCGAGTCATTCTCAACTCGGTCTTCTTGTATTGCTTGATATCGAAACTGGCGACGGGGTCGATCCCGCGCACGGTCGAGGTCAGAAATAGTTCTCGCGCGTCGAGCAGTCGTTGGATCGGGAAGCCTCCTTCGATCAGGTGCATGCGCAGGCGCTTCGCTATGTCGTAGACGAGCCCGCGCGTTATGCCCGCGATGCAACCGGTCGAGACTGAAGGCGTGAATATTTCGTCTCTTTCGATCCAGAAGATATTTCCCGCGGTCGCGGAGACAATCTCGCCTCGCTCATTCAGCATGACCGCCTCCTTGAAACCGCGCGAGCGCGCTTCCTCGAAGGCCAGGAGGTTCTCGAGCATAGACGTCCGCTTGATTCCGGCCAGAGGCCCGTGCGAAGGAAGGCGATGGGGCGAGATCGTGATAGAGAGGTCTTCCCCTTTAACCGGCAGGCTCGGCGAGGTGAAGACCAGAAGCTGCGATTCGAGGCCGGGGCCTGTACGCCACGCGCCCG